>NZ_JAQNDK010000003.1:0-359000 GCF_028368935.1 Sorangium aterium
GGCGAGTTCGAGGCGACCGGCACGGACGAAGAGGGCTGGGCACGCGACCGGAAGGTCGACATCCTGCTTGCGGACTGAGCGCCGCGCCGCGCGCGGCGCTGGGCGAACTTGAAGAGGGCCACGGCCGCGCTTCCAGGCGAGAGAGGGGGCCGTGGCCGCAAACTCCACTGAACTGGGCCGCGCGCGCGGAACCCTGACGAGCCGACTCCCTGACCCGAAGAGATCGAAATGGCCTTCCTGCAAAGCGCCCCTGAGCCGGCGACGGCGGTCCCGATCAAGCTCGATCCCGTCTCCCTCGTCCTTCACGCCTCCGGTCCCGTCTTCCTCGTCGTCTGGCTGCTGATCTTCGCGGCGATCCTCGTCTGGGTGATCGCCGTCCTCAAGGTCCTCCAGCTCGCGCGGCTCGCCTCTCTGCAGGCGCGGTTCGAGCAGGAGTCGGCGCACGCCCACTCGCCCGATCAGCTGTTCGCGCTCGCGCAGCGGCACGCGGACGCGCCCGGCGCCCGCGTCGTGATGGAGCTCAGCCGCCGCGTCGGGACGAGCCGGCTCCTCGACTCGATCGCGAAGCGGGCGATCGTGACCGAGACGCAGCGGGCGAGCGCGCTCATGCCGACGCTCTCGTCGATCGCGGCGGCGTCGCCGTTCATCGGCCTGTTCGGCACGGTCTACGGGATCATGGATGCGTTCCTCCGCATCGGTCAGCAGAAGAGCGCGTCGCTGCCCGTGGTCGCCCCCGCCATCGGCGAGGCGCTCATCGCGACCGCGATCGGGCTGTTCGCCGCGATCCCGGCGGTCATCGCGTACAACGGGATCAACAAGCGCGTCGACGACCTGCTCGCCGCGCTCGAGGCCGCGAGCGAGGGCTGGGTGGAGATCGCGTCGCTCTCCGCGCGGGGGATGCAGGAGTCCATCCCGCTGGCGCTCCAGCGGTCGAGCGACCGGCCCACGCCGGTGATGCCGAAGGGCTGAGGGGCGGGGCCGGTCATGGGCATGTCCCAATCGCGAGATCGATGGAGATCGACGAGAGCCCGACCGCGATCGCGTCCTCGAACCGCTCGAGCACGAACATCGCCACCGCGAGCGAGTTCTTCGCGCGCGCCTCGCTGCGGCGCGCCCCCACCGCGCGGAACACCGCGATCGCCTCGGCGTAGGCCTCCACCGCCTCCTGCACGCGGCCGACCCGGCGCAGGAGCACCCCCTTCGTGCGCAGCACCTCCGCGCGCGCCCGCGGCGTCAGCCCGCCCGCCTGCGTCACCCGGAGCGCGCGATCCGCCGCGTTGATCGCGCCCTGGATGTCGCCGAGCTCGCGCAGCACCTCCGACAGGATCGTGAGCGCCTCGACCTCGAGCGCGGGGCGGCGCGCGATGCGCGCGATCTCGGCCGCGCGCTGCGCGACCGGCAGGCCGCGGGCGAGGTAGCCGTCGTCGAGGTCGAACCGTGCGGTGCGCACGAGCGCGAGCGCCGCCCAGCGCGCCTGGCCGCTCTCCTTCGCGAGCTGGCGCAGCGCCGCGAGGTGCCGCCGCCGATCGCGGCGGCGGCCGAGGTGGCGGAAGATCGCCTCCAGCGCCTCGTGCGCGATCATCACGCGGGCGTCGCCGGCCGGCAGGAGCGACAGCGCCCGCTCGTAGTACCGCCGCGACAGCTGCGCCTGGTGCCCCGCGCGCGCGGCCCGCGCCGCGTCCAGGTAGAGCTCCGCCGCCTGCACGGGCGCCTCGCCCCGCGCGAGGTGCTGCGCCACGATCGCTGCCGAGAGCCCCTGCGCGAGCGGCGTCGTCGAGAGGTGCTCGCCGAGCCGCCGGTGCATGCGCACGCGGCTCGCGCCGTCGAGCGCGAGGTAGGCCACGTCGCGCACGAGCGGGTGCCGGAAGTCGACCGCCCCGGCGCGGCGATCGCACAGGCCGCGGGCGCAGAGGCGCGTCACCGCCTCGTCGTCGGCGAGCCGCGTCAGGTTCAGGATGTCGTCCTTGAGCAGCGGCCCCCCCGCGACCGCCAGCCAGTTCACGACGTCGTGCTCCGCCGGCGGCAGCTCGCGCAGGCGGTCGCCGATGAGCTGCTCCAGCGTCGAGGGCAGCGGCTCGCCGCGATCCCCCGTCCGGTCGTGGCGCACGAGCTCGTGCCGCCCGCCCGGGTGCTCGACGATCTCCAGCGTGCCCCGCTCGAGGAGCGCGTCGATCATCTCGAGCAGGAAGAACGGGTTGCCGGCGACGCGCGGCACGAGCTCGCCGCAGACGGTCGCCACCCCGTCGCGCACGCCGAGGCGCGCCTCCACGAGGCGCATCTGCTCCTCGGCGCTGAGGCCGCGGAGCTCGATCCGCACGAGCCCCTCGATGAACGGGGTCACGCGCTCCTCAGGGCGCGTGAGGAGCAGCACGAGCACCGGGAGCCGCTCCGCGCGCTGCTTCAGGAGCTCCGAGAGGAGCTCCAGGCTCGGCCGGTCGGCCCACTGGAGGCCGTCGATGACGACGACGAGCGGCTGGTGCCGCGCCAGCGAGCCGAGCAGGTACTTCACGCCCCGCACCACCACGTCGCGGCCGTAGGCGGCCGCGTCCTCCTCGGGGTGCTCGAGCTGCTTGCCCGTGACGAGCTCGGCGAGCCGCGTGACGATGCGCGCGCCGAGCGGCGAGCGCGCGATGGGCCCGAGCAGGGCCCGGATCACGTGGGACGCGTCGTCGATCGCGTGGTCGAGCCCCATCCCGGTGACGTCGCGGAGCACGTCGCAGACCGTGGCGAGGGGCAGCTCGCTCTTCACGGGCGAGCACTCGACGTGGAGCACGCGCGCGTCGCCCGGGAGCTCCGAGAGGAACGTGGAGATGAGCGCGCTCTTGCCGATGCCCATCTCGCCGACGATGACGCGCGCCACGGACTGGCCGCGGAGCGCGCCGGCCGGCGGGCTCGAGGGCCTGCTCGGCCGGCTCGGGGGCTTGCTCTGCCGGCTCCCCGGCGGCTCGCTCTCGCCGAAGCGCGCGGGCGGCTCGACGTTGCCCTTCACGGGCGGCGAGATCGCCCGGTGGTAGGCCGCGTGCAGATCGGCCCGCTCCGCGTCGCGCCCCACGAGGTCGTTCGGCGAGAGCGCGATCTCCGCCATCCGCTCCTCGCGGGTGAGCGGGCGCTGCAGCGCGTAGAGCCGCATCTGGTGCGGGACCGGGTAGCCGCGGGCGTCGTCGAGGTCGAGCGAGGGCGCGTCGCCCCAGCGGAAGTCGCGGCGGACGAGGCGGTAGACGCCGCCCGCGACCCACGTCTTGCCGAACGGGGTGCGGATGCCGATGCGCTCGGCGAGGAAGTTCGCGGGCTCCTTGAGCGCGTGGTTGATGAGGTGCCCCTGCTCGTCGCGCTCGCCGTACGCGATGCCGCGGACGATGCCGATCGCGGCGCGGAGCTCGACGGGCAGGTCCTCCGACGCGCCCGCGAGCGCCTCGTGCACGTCGACCGCGAGCGAGGCGGCGTCGGCCGCGGCGCGCGAGGGGTTCGCGAGCAGCCCGACCACCGCGCGCGCGCTCGCGTGCGACTCCCACGACCAGATCGCCCCGTGCTTGAAGGCGATCGCGTCGAGGGTCGTCCGGATCGAGCGCCCGCTGCGCTTGCCGGCGAGCCGGCCCTGCGCCCCGAGCAGCGCGTCGACGCCCTCGATGCGCAGCGTGACCACGGCGACGTGGCGCACCTCGCGCACGGCGCGCGGCGCGCCGGTGCCCTCGGCGTCGCCGCCCGTGCGCGCGGCCGGCACCGCCGCGAGCGTCTGCGGCTGCGCCACGGAGCCGTCGTCCGCGGGCTGCTCCTCCGCGCCCTCCGCGCGGCGCGCGGCGCCCTCGCGCGCCTCCTCCACGCGGTCGCGGCCGAGCAGGTGGGCCACGGTCTGCTCGACCGAGGCGTTGTCGACGAGCTCCTGCCTCGCGAGCAGCGCGCGCGCGACCGCCCCGGCCAGGTCGCGCGCGGTCTGGAAGCGGGCCTCGGGCTCGCGCTCCATGGCGCGCATCACGATCGCCTCGAGCTCCGCGGGGATGTCGCGCGCGTGCGCCGAAGGGGGGTCGAACCGGCCCTCCTTCACGGCCTGGAGGAGCGCCTCGTCGTCGAGCTTGCCGTACGGCGAGCGCATGGCGAGCATCTCGTAGAGCACGACGCCGAGGGCGTAGATGTCGCTGCGCCGGTCGACGCGCTCGCCGCGCGCCTGCTCGGGCGACATGTACCCGAACTTGCCCTTCAGCACGCCGGTCTCCTCGCGGAAGAGGTTGGCGCTGGCGATGCCGAAGTCGGCGATCTTCACGACGCCCTCGAGCGAGAGCAGGATGTTCTGCGGCGAGACGTCGCGGTGGACGATGGCGAGCGGCATGCCGCCCTCGTCCTTGCGCTCGTGGGCGTAGTGCAGCCCCTTCGCCGCCTCGGAGACGATGAACGCCGACACGAGCGGCGGGATCCGCGACTCCTTCTGCTGGGCGGCCCGCATCAGCTTGCCGAGGTCGAAGCCCTCGACGTACTCCATCGAGAGGAGCAGCCCGTCCTCGCCGTGGTCGGAGAACTCGTAGACCTGGACGATGTTCGGGTGGTTCAGGCGCGTGGCGAGGTGGGCCTCCTCCACGAACATCGCGCGGAAGCGCCGCGAGGCCCCGTGCGCGGGGAGGATGCGCTTGACGACGAGGAGCTTGTACGTCCCCTCGGCGCCCCGCTTCTTGGCGAGGAAGACCTCCGCCATGCCGCCAGCGCCCAGGCGGCGCTGGATCTCTAGGTCGGCGAGCTGGGACGGGTGCTTGGCCATGCAGCGAAGCGGCGCGCGGGCGCCCTGGCTGGGAGGCGCCGGGCGCGGTGAATCGGGTGACCGGTGATGAACAAGGTCCGCGCTCGGTTCCCCCGATCCATGGAAGGACGACGGGTTGACCCGCATGGTAGCGTCCCGCCCGCGTCTCCGGGGAGACAACCAGGGTGGAAAGACGAATCTTTCTGGGTGGCTCGGGGATCCCCGCCGGGAGCGAGCCCGCCCGCGCGCCGCACATCCGCGATAGCGGCGCCGCCCGACCCCGGCCCTGACGTCTCGTGCAAGGCACCCTCCCACGGCGCCCGACACCCGGCGGCTGCTGCGCCAGCAACAACAAAGCTGTTGCCGAAGCATAGGCCGTCTGTTAAAACGGATGCCGCGTCTGTGATGAGAGACGCCGGGCGTCCGACCCCGGCCGCTGGCCGTTGGCCACTGGGCCGAGAGGCGGTGGGGTCGTCGTGTGCGCGCGCCTGAAACCTTGAGGGCTTGTAATGGACATTCGCGTGACAGAGGCGGACGTCGTCGTCGTGGGCGGCGGCAGCGCAGGCTCCACTGCAGCGGTGGAGGCGCAACAGCGGTTGCCCCGGGGGAGGGTGGTCCTCCTCGAGAAGGCGCATATCAAGCGGAGCGGCGCCATCGCGATAGGCATGGATGGTCTCAACAACGCCATCATACCAGGGCACGCGACGCCGGAGCAGTACGTGAAGGAGATCACGGTGGCCAACGATGGCATCGTGAACCAGCGCGCCGTCTATGAATACGCGCGGAACAGCTTCGCGATGATCCAGGAGCTCGACTCCTGGGGCGTGAAGTTCCAGAAGACACGATCGGGCGATTTCGACGTCAAGAAGGTCCACCACAACGGGAGCTACGTGCTCCCGATGCCCGAGGGCTACGACCTCAAGAAGATCCTGACGCGCATGGTCAAGCGCGCCGGCGTGAAGGTCGTCAACCGCGTGATGGCGACGCGGATCCTCGTGACCGACGGGCACGTCGCCGGGGTGATCGGCTTCGACACCCGGGAAGGGCATATCGAGATCATCAAGGCGAGGGCGGTCATCCTGTGCTGCGGCGCCTCGGGGCGGCTCGGGCTGCCGGCGTCTGGCTACCTCCACGGGACGTACGAGAACCCGTCGAACGCGGGAGACGGCTACTCGATGGCGTACCACGCGGGCGCCGAGCTCTCGGGCATCGAGTGCTTCCAGGTGAACCCGCTCATCAAGGACTACAACGGTCCGGCGTGCGCGTACGTGACAGGCCCGCTCGGCGGGCACACGGTCAACGCGAAGGGGCACCGCTTCATCGAGAGCGATTACTGGAGCGGGCAGATGATGCTCGAGTTCTACCGGGAGCTCCACTCCGCGAACGGCCCCGTGTACCTGAAGCTCACCCACCTCGCCCCGGAGACGATCACCGAGGTCGAGCGGGTCCTGCACCAGACGGAGCGCCCGAGCCGCGGGCGCTTCCACGAGGGCAGGGGGCACAGCTACGCGAGCGATCTCGTCGAGATGCACATCTCCGAGATCGGCCTGTGCAGCGGGCACAGCGCGTCGGGCGTCTGGGTCAACGAGAAGGGCGAGACCACGGTGCCCGGGCTCTACGCCGCCGGCGACATGGCGTGCGTGCCGCACAACTACCTGCTCGGCGCGCTCACCTACGGGAAGATCTGCGCCCAGAGCGCGCTCGATTACCTCGAGCGCGCGCCCGCGGTCGAGCCGCTCGCCGCCGCGGTCGACGCCGAGCGAGAGCGCATCCTCGCCCCGCTCTCTCGACGAAGCGGCGTGCCGCCGCACCAGTACGAATACAAGGTGCGGCGCCTGGTGAACGATTATCTCCAGCCGCCCAAGACGGGGAACAAGATGACGCTCGGGCTCGAGTACTTCCTGCGGGCGAAGGAGGAGCTCGAGGAGGTCACCGCGGAGAGCCCCCACGAGCTCATGCGGGTGATGGAGTGCCATTTCATCCGCGACTGCGCGGAGATGGCGGCGCGCGCGTCGCTGTACCGCACCGAGAGCCGGTGGGGCCTCTACCACTACCGGCTCGATTACCCCGAGATGGACGACCAGCGCTGGTTCACGCACGTGAACCTGAAGAAGGACGAGCGCGGCGAGATGGTCGCCTTCAAGAGGCCGGTGGAACCTTATCTCTTCCCGATCGACGACGGCGAGCGCACGGCCTACCACCGGCTGCGCATCCCGGCCGAGGAGCCGCGCGCGTCGGTCTGACGAGCGCCCGAGAACGCGAGAACACGAGGTCAATCAAGCGATGGGTCACCTGCTCAACCGCGAATCCGTCAAGGCGCAGAGCGCCAGGTCCGTGGGCCACGCCGAGGCCGCCGTGCGGCTCGATCTGCCTGTCGTCATCGACGAGGCGTCGTGCATCAAGGGCTGCCGCATCTGCATCGACTCGTGCCCGGTCGATTGCCTCGCCATCGATCCCGAGACGAAGAAGGCCCGCATGGCCTACGACGAGTGCTGGTATTGCCTCGCGTGCGAGATCGATTGCCCCAAAGAGGCCATCACCGTGAAGATCCCCTTTCTCATCCGATAACGACCCCACGGCAGAGACGACATGACACAGCCTTCGCTCGCGCGGGATCTCGAGGGCATCCTCGGGGATCCCGACCCCGGCGCGCGCCAGCTGGCGCTGACGCAGATAGAGGATCTCTCGGATCCGGAGATCATCCACCCCCTCATCGCGGCCGTCCGCGACGAGGATCCGACGGTGCGGGCGCTCGCGCTCGGGCACCTCGAGGATCTCGGCGACGCCCGCTCGGTGCCCGCCGTCGTCGGGGCGCTCGACGACGAGGACGCCCGCGTGCGGGAGGCGGCCGCTACGGCGCTCCGGGAGATCCGCGGGGCGGACGCCGCCACGCACCTCATCGAGGCGCTGGGGCACACGAGCCCGTTCGTCCGCACCTCGGTGATCGTTGCGCTCCGGGAGATCCGCGACCCGCGGGCGCTCGCGCCCCTCGAAGGGGCGCTCGGCGACCCGGATCCCGAGGTGCGGCGCGAGGCGGTCCTCTCCCTGGCCTACCTGCGGCGGCCCGAGTCGGCGCCGGCGCTCCGCCCGAGCCTGCGCGATCCCGACGCGCGGGTGCGGCAGGTCGCGATCGGCGCGCTCGAGTCACTCGACGCGCCGGGGCTCGTCCAGGACCTCGTGGGGCTGCTCTCCGATCCGGACTGGCGGGTCCGGGTCGAGGCCGCCATCGTGCTCGGCCGCTCGGCGCACGGCCTCGCGGCGCCGCACCTCCGGAGCGCCCTCGACGACGGCGCCTGGCAGGTCCGGAAGGAGGCGGCGCTCGCGCTCGGGCGGCTCCGGGCCGCCTCGGCCACGGAGGATCTGGTCGGGCTGCTCGGGAGCGACCTCGCGGATCTGCGCAAGGCGGCCGCGCAGGCGCTCGGCGAGATCGAGGCGGCGGCCGCGGAGGCGCCGCTCCGCCGTCTGCTCGGCGACGCCGACGTCGAGGTGCGGAAGGCGGCCGGCCGCGCGCTCGATGCCATCCGGGCGGGGACAGGACGACATGAGACCTTTGCGAGGGATTGAACCGATGACCAGGGCGCTTCGCACGCTCGCCTTCCTCACGTTGCTCGCTGCGGTCCTCACCGGGCTGTCGTGCAAGCCGGAGGCGAAGCAGACGATCCGGATCGCGATCGGGACGCAGGACACGACCATCAATTGCGCCACCGGCGGGCTGCTCATCCGGGAGCTCAAGCTGCTCGAGAAGCACCTGCCGAGGGACGGCAAGTACAAGGACGTCACGTACGAGATCGAGTGGAAGGACTTCACCTCCGGGCCGCCGCTGACGACCGAGATGGTGGCCGAGAAGCTCGATATCGGCGCGATGGCCGACTTCCCCGGCGTGCTGAACGGCGTGGCGTTCCAGAAGCAGGGGAGCCGCAGCCACTTCATCGCCACGCTCTCCGGCAGCGCGCTGGGGAGCGGCAACGGGATCGTCGTGCCGAGCGACTCCCCGGTTCAGGGCCTGAAGGACCTCAAGGGCAAGCAGATCTCCGTGCCGTTCGGGTCGTCGGCCCACGGCATGCTGCTCCGGGCGATCCGCGATCTCGGCTGGGATCCGGACAAGGACGTGACGCTCGTCTCGCAGTCGCCGGAGGTGGGCGGCTCATCGCTCAAGGCGAACAAGATCGACGCGCACGCGGATTTCGTCCCGTTCGCGGAGCTGTTCCCCTTCCGCGGCTTCGCCAGGAAGATCTACGACGGCTCCAGCGTGAAGGTGCCGACGGTGCACGGCGTGCTGGTGCGCGAGGCGTACGCGGAGAAATACCCGGAGATCGTCGTGGCCTTCCTCAAGGCGGCGCTCGAGGCCGACCGCCTGTTCGCGGAGGAGCCCGAGAAATACAGCGAGCTCATCGAGAAGGTGACCGGGGTGGACGCCGAGGTCGCCTACATGTTCCACGGCCCGCTCGGCATCCAGACGCGGGACTTCACGATCAAGCCCGAGGCCCGCCGCGCCCTCCAGGTGGCGGTGGACACGCTCACGCTGCTGAAGCGCACGGACACGACCCTCGATGTCGGCACGTTCGTGGACGACCGGTACATCCGGCGCGCGGCGGCGGAGCTCGGGCTCGACTACGAGGCGCGGCTCGCGAGCTACGCGAAGCTCCCGCTGTCCGGGAAGGACGCGCTGTCCGGGGAGCCGATCGCCGAGCCGACGCTGGCCGCGCAGATCTGGGTCGCGGGCGAGCCGAAGGTGCGCGCGTACGCGAGCCCCGGCACGGCGCTCGCCGCCCTGGGGCAGCTGAAGACCGAGGGCAAGGAGATCCGCGCGGTGTTCGTGCACGATCGCGCGAGCGGGGTGAAGCTCCTCGCCGATCGCGCGTGGTACGCGAGGCGCCCGGACGGCGGCCTGTCGGCGTTCCTGGCGAAGGAGGACGCGGAGCGGTGGGCCGCGGAGAACGGCGCGGCGGTCGTCGACTTCGCGACCCTGCAGGCCGAGCGCGCGAAGCTCACGGCGGCGGCGCCATGACGATGATCTCCGAGCGCAGCGCGGCGGCCGGGGCGGAGCTCGGCGGCGCCGCGGCTTTCGCGCCCTCCCCGGCGAGCGCGAAGGCCGCGTCCGCCCCGGCGAGCGCGGCCCGGCGGGGCGCGTCCCCCGCGCCGGGCGGCGCGCGCCGCGAGGGGCGCCCGCGCCGCGACCTCCGCCGCGCCTTCCTGCGCGCCCTGTCCGTGGCGGCGTGCGTCGGCCTCTGGCAGTGGGCGTCGACGACACGCGCGGATCTCGGCGTCGTCACGTTCCTCAACGTGCCTGCGCCGACCGACGTCCTCGCCGCGGCGCGGGAGCTCTTCGCCTCGCCGAAGCTCTGGCAGCACCTCGGGAACAGCGTGTTCCGCGTCCTCGCGGGGTTCGCGGCCGCGGGCGCCACGGGGGTCGTGCTCGGTCTCCTCATCGGCAGGTCGCGGCTCGCCGAGGACACCCTCCTGCCGCCGCTCGAGATCCTGCGCCCCATCCCGGGCGTCGCCTGGCTCCCGCTCGCGATCCTGATGTTCCCGTCGGCCGAGCTGAGCATGATCTTCATCACGTACATGGGGGCGCTGTTCCCGATCCTGATCGCGACGATCCACGGCGTGGGCGCCCTCGATCCGCGGCTCATCGCGAGCTCCCGCAGCCTGGGCGCGCGCCCGCTCCGCCTGTTCCTCGAGGTGGTCCTGCCGGGCGCGCTGCCGAGCATCGTCACGGGGATGAGCATCGGCATGGGGACGTCCTGGTTCTGCCTCGTGACCGCCGAGATGATCGGGGGTCAGTACGGCATCGGCTACTTCACCTGGGAGTCGTACAACTTGCAGCGTTATCCGGACATCGTCCTCGGCATGCTGCTCATCGGCCTGCTCGGCATGCTCAGCAGCGCGCTCGTCCTGCGGGTCGGCGCGTGGCTCACCCCGTGGCAGCAGCCCCAGGAGAAGGGCCGATGACGCTCGACGCGAACCGCGCGGCGGCGCGCCGGGAGAGCCCGGGGGGCGCCGTGGAGATCCGCGGCCTGTCCGTGGCCCTCGGGGCGGGCGCCCGCCGCGTCGAGGCGGTGCGGGATCTCGACCTCCGCGTCGAGGGCGGCGAGCTCGTGAGCCTCCTCGGCCCGTCCGGGTGCGGGAAGTCGACGATCCTGAACGCCGTCGCCGGGTACGTGGCGCCGGAGCGCGGCAGCATCGTCGTCGGCGGCGAGCGGGTCGACGGGCCGGGGCCGGCGCGCGGCATGGTCTTCCAGCAGAGCTCCCTGCTTCCCTGGAAGACGGTGCTGAACAACGTGGGCTTCGGCCTCAAGGTGCGCGGCGTCCCCGAGCGCGAGCGCAGGGAGGCGTCCCGGCGCCTGCTCTCGCTGGTCGGGCTGTCGGGGTTCGAGGACGCCTACCCGGCGCAGCTCTCCGGCGGCATGCAGCAGCGCGTGGAGATCGCGCGCGTGCTGATCACGGAGCCGCGCGTCGTGCTGATGGACGAGCCGTTCAGCGCGCTGGACGCCCAGACCAGGCTCTCGATGCAGGAGCTGCTGCTCGACGTCTTCCGCCAGGTCCGCACGACGGTGCTGTTCGTCACGCACGACATCGACGAGGCCATCTTCCTGTCCGACCGCATCGCCCTGATGACCCGCCGCCCCTGCCGCGTCGGCGCGGAGATCGCGGTGCCGTTCGGGAGGCCGAGGACCGCGGCGATCGTGGGCTCCGGCGAGTTCGCGGCGATCAAGCGGCGGTGCCTCGAGGCCCTCCGCGACGAGCGCGCCGCCGCCGCGCACCGCCACGACCTGGAGGCCCAGACCGGCGCGTGAGGCGCGGGCCGGCGCCCCGCCCCGGGCCGCGGTGGCGCGGCGTTCCGGGTCCGGCGGCTCCGGCCCTCTCTTGCGCGCTTGATGTCCCGGGCGTTCCTCCTTACTACCGAGCCGAGAGGAGTGATCCCGATGTTCAAGAGATTCCTGCGGGTTACCGACGTGCCGTTCTCGGCCTCGGTCGGGCTGCTCGCGCTTCGCGTCGTTATTGGCGTCGCGTTCATGTTTCACGGCTGGGGGAAGATCCAGCACCCCTTCGGCTGGATGCCGGCCGGCGCGCCCGTTCCAGGGTTCTTGCAGGCGCTGGCCGCGCTCTCGGAGTTCGGGGGCGGCCTTGCCTGGATCGTTGGCCTCCTGACGCCGCTCGCGTCGCTGGGCATCGCCGCCACCATGGCCGTCGCGGTCGCGATGCACGTGTCGCAGGGCGATCCATTTGTCTCGATGGGCGGACACTCCTACGAGGCGGCGGCGGTCTACCTCGGCATCTCCCTCGCGCTCCTCCTCGTCGGGCCAGGGAGGCTCTCCGCCGACGCGGCGATCTTCGGGACGAAGCGCTGAGCTCTCGCGCGCGCCCTCGCCCGATCTGCGCGAGGGCGTCGCCGCTCGATCTCGCGCGGCCGATCTGAGCCGCGCCGCCCTGCTGCGTCCTGCCTGGCGGATGAGGCCGGCGCGCGCTGGAGCGCCCGGATCCATCTGGGTTGGACAGCGTGTGCGCCGGCCAATGTGCGCGTTTGAATTGCGCATGTGAAGCCGCGCCGTCCCGACACTATGCTCCTGTCGGGAGGACCCGATGAGAGACGCCGAGGCGATGGCGCCTTCGAGCAGCGCGCGGCGCGGTGTCGTCATCGCAGCGGCCTGTTCGTTCGCCGTTGGGTGCGTGACGCTGCTCGGCTGGTGGATCGGGGCGACCGCCCTCGTCGCCATCGCGGACGGCCTGCCGCGCCTGATGCCCAACACCGCCGTCGCCCTCGTCCTTGCGGGGGTGTCGCTCTGGGCGCTGGGCGCGCGAGAGTGTCCGGCGCCTTTACGCCGGCTGGGACAGGCGTGCGCCGCCGTCGTCGTCGCGCTCGGCCTCGCGGTCCTCGCGCAGTACATCTTCGCCTGGGATCTCGGCATCGATCGCGTGCTGTTCACGGAGCGCGTGGATTTCCCGAGCAAGTTCCCCGGCAGGCCGCCGCCGAACACCGCCCTCTGCTGCGTCTTGATCGGCCTTTCGCTCCTCTCGCTGCGCGTGAAGACGCGGCGAGCGTGCCTGTTCTCGGAATGGAGCGCGCTCCTGGCCGCGGCGCTCGCGCTGACGGCGCTGACCGGCTACGTGTTCGGCGTCGGCTACTTCTACGGGCTGCCGCCGCTATTTCCGTTCACGGGCATGGCGCTCCACGCGGCGATCGCGCTCCTCGCCCTCTGCGCCGGGCTCCTCATGGCGCGGCCCGATTGCACGGCGTTCGCCACGCTGACGGCCAGCCGGTCCGGAGGCAACCTGCTGCGGCGCTTCCTGCCCTACGTCGTCCTCGTTCCGCTCGTGAGCGGTCGCCTCTTCCTGTTCGGCGCGGATCGCGGGGCGTACCCCATCGCGGCGTCGTTATCGCTCGCCTCCGCCATCACGACGCTCCTGCTCGGGGCCATGCTCTGGGTCAGCGCGGCGCGCATGAACCTCCTCGACGAGGCGCGGCAGCGCGCCGAGGAGGCGCGCGCCTTCCTCGCGACCGTCGCGCAGGCCTCGGACGACGCCGTGATCGGCACCTCCCTCGACGGGACCATCCTGAGCTGGAACCCGGCGGCGGAGCGCCTTTACGGCTACTGCGTCTGCGAGGCGATCGGGAAGAAGCTGCCCCTCCTGTGCCTGCCCGAGCGCGCCGCCGAGGCGAAGGCCGTCCTCGCGCGCCTGCGCCGCGGCGAGCGCGTCGAGCGCTTCGAGGCCGTGAGCCGGACCAAGGGCGGCAAGAGCATCGATATCGAGGTCACCGTGTCGTCGATCGTGGACGCGTCGGGCCGCGTCACCGGCGTCTCGACGATCTGCCGCGACATCGGGCGCCGCAAGGCGATGGAGGCCGAGGTCGCGAGGGCGCACGAGGCAGAGCGGCGCATCCGCTCGCAGCTCGAGGCCATCGGCACGGCGAGCGCGGCGGTCTCGGAGGCGCTGGCGAGCCTGCCGCGCACCGAGTCGGGGGTGCGCTCCGTGCTGGAGGTCTTGACGCGGCACGCGAAGGAGATCGTGGGCGCCGACTACGCGGCGCTCGGCATCGGAGAGGACAGCCGGCGGCCGTTCGACGCCTGGGTCCCGAGCGGCGTCCCCGCGGAGCGGATCGCGCAGATCGGCGCGCCGCCGCGGCCCGTGGGCGTCCTCGGGGCGGTGGTCCGCGAGGGCCGAACGATCCGGCTCGCCGACCTCCACGCGCACCCCGCCTATATCGGTCTGCCGCCGCACCACCATCCGCTCGAGGCGTTCCTGGGCGTGCCGCTCCGGTTTCACGGCCGGAGCGTGGGCAACCTGTATCTCGGCAAGCGCCCCGGCGGCCCGCCGTTCACCGAGGATGACGAGCGCGTCGCGGAGCTGCTCGCCGACCGGACCTGCGGCGTCCTCGAGACCGCGCGGCTGTGCCGGGCCGAGGCGAACGAGCGAAAGCGGCTCGAGGCGGTCGTCGAGCAGCTTCCCGAAGCGGCGATCCTGGTCGACGCCACGGGGCGGCTCATCACGTGCAACAGGGTCGCGCTCCAGTACGCGTCCAGCGCCGCGGATGACCCCGATCCCTGGGGCAACTCGGTCCTTTTCGAGCACAGGACGCCGGCGGGGAGGCCCGTCGCCTGGGAGGACCGCCCGCTGACCCGGGCCCTTCAGCGCGGGCAGATCGTGACGGGTGCCGAGGGACTGTTGTGGCGCGACGACGCGGGCTTCGTCCCGGTGCTGGTCAACGCCGCGCCGGTGCGCTCGGACGACGGCGAGCTCCAGGGCGCCGTCGCGGTCTTCCAGGACATCTCGGTGCTCAAGGAGATAGAGCGGCAGCGCCAGGAGTGGATCGGCGTCATCGCTCACGATCTCCGCCAGCCCATCCAGGTGATCGCGACCGCGAGCCAGCTCCTGGGTCGCGCGGCCGGCGAGCGGCCCGTCGCGGACTGCCGGAAGCAGCTCGACAGGATCACCTCGTCCATCGAGCGGCTGCGCCGCATGATCGACGATCTCCTCGATGCCTCGCGGATCGAGGCGCGGCAGCTCACGCTGGATCGTTCGCCGGTCGATCTCCGCGCGCAGCTCGGCGAGATCCTCGAGAAATCGGCCGATGTGACCGCGGGCCACGCCGTGCGCCTGGCGGTGCAGGGCGAGGTGCCCGCCGTTTTGGCGGACCCAGGGCGGCTCGAGCAGATCGTCACCAACCTGCTCTCCAACGCGGCCAAGTACGGTCGGCCGGAGGGGGACATCGTGGTCGCGGTCGACGCCGGACCGGCCAGCGCGCACGTCGCGGTGACCAACTGGGGCGGCGGTGTCCCGGAGGCGTCCCTCCCGCACCTGTTCAAGCGCTTCTGGCGCGCGCCCGATGCCGTTCCGCGCAGCGTCCGCGGCGTAGGTCTCGGCCTCTACATCACGAAGGGCCTCGTGGAGGCCCACGGGGGCAGCATCTCCGTCGAGAGCAGCCCCGGCGGCGCGACGACATTCCGCTTCTCGCTGCCGTTCGCGCCCGATACCGCGCGAGCCGTCGGAGCGTAGCGCGCAGACAGCGCCTCTCTGCCCCTCTCTCCTGCTTCCTGCTCCACCGGCGACCCCACCTCGAAAAGCGGGCTTTCAGGCGAGCTCGTCAATCGGTCCTCCCGGTCCTCCCAGGATTGAAGAGACGTTTATCCTGCCGCTGTACGTTCTCCGTAGTCCATTTTGCGGTGCTGCCATTCTTTCGCAGGTTTCTACGGCTCAGATCGTCAGAATGATTGCAGAAGGAACTTCCTGAGGTTCGTATCCTTGCTACACCTGAGATCCGCTCCGGCCCGACGCCGGGGCAGTAAGGTGGCGCAGCAGTGAATTCCTGGTTCTTGCAGGTGAGTAAGCGGCTGGGGCCCGCGGGGCGCCGGCTTTGGGTGCTTGGGTTCATGGGGGTGGTGCTTGCGGTCACGCTCGGGCTCGCGCTGCGCGCGGCGCGCGAGTCGTCCGCGCAACGTACGGCGACGTACACCGAGCTCCTCCAGATCGCGCAGGCAGGGCAGGCGACCGCGGTCGAGGTGACGGGGGATCGCTTCCTCGTGCGTCAGGCGGGCGGCGCCGCGGTGACGGCCGTCGTCGATGAGCCGACGCTCCGGCAGGAGCTGGTCTCCCGGTTCGCTGGCGCCGGCGCCTCTGTCGACTTCGCCTCCCGGGAGGATCCGTCGCGCGCCGCGTCGGCGGTGCTCCCGGTGGTCGTGCTGGCCGCGGTCGGCTTCGCGCTCTTCACGGTGAGCCGGCGGCGCAGCCCGAAGGTCTTCTCCGACGTCAAGGCCGGCGCCGCGCGGGCGGCCGTGCGCTTCGCCGACGTCGCGGGGATGCACGAGGTCAAGCAGGAGCTCGCCGAGACGGTCGAGTTCCTGAAGAGCCCCGATCGCTTCGCGCGCCTCGGCGGCCGCCCGCCGCGCGGCGTGCTGCTGACGGGCGAGCCCGGGACCGGAAAGACGCTGCTCGCGCGCGCCGTCGCGTGCGAGGCGGGCGTGCGGTTCCTCTCGGCGTCGGGGTCGAGCTTCCAGGAGATGTTCGTCGGCGTGGGCGCCTCCCGTGTCCGCGCGCTCTTCGCCGAGGCGCGCAAATCCGCGCCGTGCATCGTCTTCATCGACGAGATCGACGCCGTGGGGCGGGCCCGCGCGAAGGGGCACGGCGACTCCGCCTCCGCGGAGCACGACCAGACGCTGAACCAGCTGCTCGTCGAGATGGACGGGTTCGACCACGAGACCGGCATCGTGGTGATCGCGTCGACCAACCGCGTCGACATGCTCGACCCGGCGCTGCTCCGGCCAGGGCGCTTCGACCGCAAGGTCACCGTGCCGCTCCCCGACGTGCGCGGCCGCGAGGAGATCCTCAACGTCCACGCCGGGCCGATCCCGCTCCAGGGCGAGGTCGACCTCGGCTACATCGCCCGCGGCACGCCGGGCTTCTCGGGCGCCGACCTGGCCAACCTCCTGAACGAGGCGGCCATCCTCGCGGCCCGCGAGGGCGCCGACGCGGTCGACCCGACGCACATCGACCGCGCGCGCGACCGGGTGCTCATGGGGCTCGAGCGCAAGGGGGTGCTCGTCGACGAGGACGAGCGCTATGCGACCGCCGTCCACGAGGCCGGGCACGTCGCGGTCGGGCTCCTCGCACCGAGCTGCGATCCCGTGCACAAGGTGTCGATCCTGCCGCGGGGCCGCGCGCTCGGCGTGACCCAGGCGCTGCCCGAGAAGGATCGGCTGATGTACCGGAAAGAGTACCTCGAGGATCAGATCTGCATGCTGATGGGCGGCCGCGCCGCCGAGATGGTGATCCTCGGGACGATGACGGCGGGCGCCTCGGACGACATCCAGCGCGCCTCGACGATCGCCTGGAAGATGGTCGCGGAGCTCGGCATGAGCCACCTCGGCCCCATCTGCGTCGGCGACGGGCACCCCTCGCGGAGCCCGGCGCTGCTCGACCGGGTCGACGAGACGGCGCGGGCGCTCACGGAAGCGCAGCTCTCGCGCGCCATCGAGATCGTGAGGTCCCGGCGAGGCGAGATCGAGGCGCTCGTCAAGGCGCTCCTCGAGAAGGAGACGCTCGGCATGGATGAGATCCACGCCTGTTTCCCGGCCGATCGCAGGCCGCGCCCCGAAGGCCAGGCCGCCTGACCGGCGGAGGCTCGAGGACGCCGGGAAGGGAAGTCCTTTTCAGGCGTCCTCGGCGACAGGCCGCCCCCGCTCGCCGCGAGCGCGTCCGGCGCTCTCCCTCTCGCCGCCGGACTCGACCCAACTCTCCCTAGCAGCCCAGCCGTCTCCTCTCGTCTCCGACGCTTCCGACGCTTCCGACGCTCCCGCGCGTGTGGCTGGCGTGTGAAGCGCCTGTTGTCCGAGATACGTTGTGCTCGGAAAGCTCGCTTCACGGCTGCGCGCGCCGGATCCGAACCCGGCGCGGGGGCATTGAGCCGCGGCGCGTCGCGCCTTCTTTTCCGTCCGGAGATGGCAAATCTCCCCTTGCGATTGCCGGGCAAGCTGGTGAAGTGTGGCCACTTGCATGCATGGATTCCGTTTCGTTCGCGTGTCTCTCGACAGGGCACCCCTTCCGCGTTCGCCGATGGTCAGGCCTCTCTCCGGCCGCTCCCAGAGCTCGGCGCGGCCGTCGCGGGCTCTCCTGCTCCGCGTAGGCTCGGAGGCGTGCGGTGCCTGAGCCTCGGATACTGATCCTGTCCAACAGAGATCCGGAGGAAGCCGTCGATGAGCCGCCACTCGCGCAGCGGGTTGGGAGCGGGCGGCTCCGGCTCGGTCGCGAGGACGGCAGCGCGGTGGTCGCCGAGAGCGTGCTCGCGACCCTCGCCGCGGCTCCGGGCGTGCGCGTGGCGCACCGGCCTGTGCTCCGGCCGAGCGAGGTGCTCGCGGCCATCGGCGACCATCGCCCGGACGTGATCTTCAACCTGTGCGAGGCGCTCGACGGCGACAGCCGCCACGAGGTCATGTGCGCGTGGCTGCTCGCGGGGCTCGATCTCGGCTTCACGGGCAGCGATCACGTCGCGCTCCGGAGCTGCCTGCACAAGGCCGAGGCGAACCGGATCCTCGCGCGCGCCGGCGTGCGCGTGCCGGCGACGGTGCGGGTCGAAGGCCCGGATCGCATCCCGGAGGTCGCGTTCCCGGTCATCGTCAAGCCGGAGCGCGAGGACGGCTCGATGGGGATCGATCGGGGCTCGGTCGTGCACGATCGCAGGGCGCTCCGCGACCAGGTCGCCTCGGTCGTCGCGCAGTGCCGCCAGCCGGTGGTGGTGCAGAGTTACGTGCACGGGCGGGAGATCTCGGTCTCGCTGCTCGGGTGGCCGACGCCGCGCGTGCTGCCGCCCGGCGAGGTCACCTTCCAGGGCCTGCCCGAGGGGCACCCGCACGTGATCACGTACGAGTCGAAGTGGCGCCCGGAGACCGCCGCGTCGATCGGGACGCCCTCCTCTGCGGCGGTGCTGCGGCCGCTCGATCTGCGCCGGGTCGTCGCCGTGGGCCGCCGCGCGTTCGAGGTGCTCGGGCTGCGCGACTACGGCCGCGTCGACGTGCGGCTCGACGAGCGCGGCACGCCGTACGTCATCGACGTCAACCCGAACTGCGATCTCTCGCCGGACGCCGGCTTCGCGCGGGCGGCGGCGCGCGCCGGCCTGTCGTACGCCGACGTCATCTGGGAGATCCTCCGCGCGGCGCTCGCCCGCGGCGCGCGCCACGAGGATCTGCTTCACGCGCGCGGCCGCGCGCCGGCGCGCGGCCGCGCCGCGGCGCGCTCCGCTGCCCGCGGCGCCCTCGCCGCCGCGCCCGAGGCGCCGTGATCACCCAGCGCGGCCTCCGCGCGGAAGATCGGCCGCTCATCGCGGCGCTGCTCGAGTCGGTCCCGGCGTTCACCGACGACGAGCGCGCGGTGGCGCTGGAGCTCGTCGACGTGACGCTCGGCCAGCCCTCGACGGACGGCTATGGCTACCGGTTCGTGCTGAGCTTCCAGGGCGCCCCGGGCGGAGACGGGGCGCCGCGGCTCCTCGGGTACCTCTGCTACGGCCGCACGCCGATGACGCAGTCCACGTACGACCTGTACTGGATCGCGACCTCGCCCGATTTCGCCCGGTCGGGGGTGGCGCGGGGGCTGGTGTCCACGATGGAGAGCGAGATCGCGCGCGAGGGCGGCGGCCTCGTGCGCGTGGAGACGGGCAGCCGGGAGGGGCACGGCGCGGCGGTGCGCTTCTACGACGCGGTGCAGTTCACGCGGTCCGCTGTCCTCGCCGACTTCTACGCGCCGGGCGACGATCTCATCATCTACACGAGGCGGGTCGCCTCGGCGGCGCCCTCGGCCGGCGAGACGTCCGCGCGCGGCGAGGCACCGGCGCGCGGCGAGGCGACCGCGCGCGGCGAGGCGCCCGCGCGCAGCGATACGCGGCCGCCGGGCGAGCCTGCGCTCTACGACGCGGCGTTCGGCTACCGCGACTACGCCGCGGAGCGCGACTTCCTGCTCGCGTGCGCGCGCCGCTTCGGCGGCCGCCCGGTGCAGCGCGTCCTCTCGTGGGCCTGCGGGCCCGCGCGGCACCTGGAGGCGTTCGCCGAGCTCGGCGTCGGCTGCGCCGGCGCGGACGGCTCGGCGGCGATGATCGCCTATGCGGAGCGCGCCGCGTTCGCCCGCGGCGCCGGGGCGGGCATCCGCTTCTCGTGCGCGGAGCTCGACGAGCGCCCGGACGTCGCGCCGGTCGATCTCTCGTTCGTGCCGCTCTCGGCGATCCACCAGCTGGCCACGCCGGCGGCGCTCGAGCGCCACCTCCGGCTCGCCGCCTCGCTGCTCTTGCCGGGCGGCGTCCACGTCATCGAGGCGACCCACCCCGCCGATCTCACGCCGTCCGGCGTGAACAGGACGGAGTGGACCGAGCTGCGCGGCGAGCAGTCGATCGACGCGCGGTTCCGCATCCACATCGAGCGGTCGACGCCCGATCGCGTGGTGCCGGTGACGCTCGAGGTGGTGTGCTCGGCCCGGCGCAACGGCGGCGCGCCGAGGGAGCTCTCGTCGATCCGCCAGGAGGTGACGTGGTACATCCCGGACCTCGCCGGGTGGCGGCGCGTCGCGGAGCGGGTGCCGGAGCTCTCGCTGGTGGCGACGCTCGGCGACTTCAACGTCGACGTGCCGTTCGAGCACGCCGCGGCGTGGCGGCTGATCCTGGTGCTGAAGCGCCTCTGATCGCCCGCGCCGCGCGCGCAGCGGAGGGCGCTTGCAGCGGGATCAGTTGAGGTCCCAGAAGTACTTGCCTCCGCTCGGCGGCGGCTCGTCCGCGCCGCCGCCGGGGCGGCCCGCGTCTCCGGCGCGCGTCAGCTGGAGCACCTCCTCGAGCGAGCTTGCCTCCTCGCGCCAGTACGCCTCCGTGCCGAAGTGCGGAAAGGTCCTCGGGAAGATGGGGTCGTGCCACCGCCGCGCGATCCATGCGGCGTAGTGGATCATGCGGAGCCCTCGGAGGGGCTCGATCAGCCCGAGGGTCGAGCGGTCGAAGCGGCGGAGCTCCTCGTAGCCCTCGATGAACAGCTCGCGCTGCTGCCGGGCGGCCTCGTCGCGGCCGGGGAGGAGGAGCCACAGATCCTGCACGGCGGGGCCGACGACCATGTCGTCGAAGTCGAGCACGCGGAGCGCGCCGTCGCGCAGGAGCAGGTTGCCCGGGTGAAGATCGCCGTGGATGCGGTGCACGTCGACGCCGCGCAGGCGCTCCTCGGCCGCGTCCGCGATGCCGCGCGCGGCCGCGAGGTACCGCTGCTCGACGGCCGCGGGGATGAGCTTGCGCTCGACGAGCCAGCCGAGGTCCTCGCGCGCGTAGGTGTCGGCGGAGAGCCGGACGCGGTGCTCGGCGGCGCTGGCGGCGCCCACGTTGTGGATGCGGGCGGCGAGCCTGCCGAGGCGCACGAACAGCTCGTCGCCGAGCTCGTCGGGGGCGCGGCCGCCCATGCGCTCGAAGAGGCAGTACGGGATGTGGTCGATCTGCTTGAGCGTCTCGCCGTCGGGGAACGGGCGCGTCGGGCAGACGGGGATCTCGGCGTCCGCGAGCTCCGCAAGGAACCGGTGCTCCTCGAGGATCTGCTCCCGCGTCCAGCGCCCCGGCCGGTAGAACTTGGCGATGACGCGGGTGCGATCCTCGCGCTCGACCTCGTAGACGCGGTTCTCGAACGAGTTCAGCGGGTAGCAGACGCGGTTGCAGGGGACGCCCGCGGCCTCGACGGCCTCGATCACCTTGTGCGGAGTCAGCGACAGGAAGAGGTCGGTCGGGGTGGTGGTGCTCATGGTGGGGAGAGTTGAGCACCGACCGGCGTCGCGCTCGACGAGAACTTTCGCCGCGCGCTGCCGGAGGCCGTTGCCGCGCGGCGAGCGCCGTTGCCGCGCGGCGAGCGCCGTTGCCGCGCGGCGAGCGCCGTTACCGCGCGGCGAGCGCCGTTACCGGGCGGGCCCAGGGGCTGTGTCAAGCGCGGCCGTGATACGCTATCCTGAGCACCTCATGATGGAAGAAACGCAGCTTTCGTTTCGTCACCTCGAGATCAGCAGGCTCGAGGCGATGGTCGAGATCATGTTCCTCGCCGCATACGCTGACGGATCCATCAACGAGGCCGAGCGCGCCGAGCTCGCGCGGCACGTGGCGGCCATGAGCGAGGGGCGCGTCGGGGCCGACCTCGTCGAGTCGCTCATCTCCATCATCGAGCGCTCGGTGCGCGACGAGGGCAGGAGCGGCCGCTTCGCCGCGCTGCGCGCCCGCCTGCCCGACGTGCGGATGCGCGAGGCCGCGATCGAGCTGGCCGTCCGCCTCGTGGCCGCCGACGGCGTGATCCACGAGAGCGAGCACGCGCTGCTCGTCGAGGCGGCCAGGGCCCTCGAGGTGCCGATCGCGTTCAAGGGGCGCGTCGTGCCCGGCTCGGCCCGCTAGCTCCGCCCGCCAGCAGTCCGGCCGGGGATGGCCGGACTGCTGCGCGCTTCGCGGCGGCTTCGCGCGGGCGGCCCTGGGTTCGTCTCCTCGGGGCTCCGCCCCGAACCCCAGCGTCCGCTCCGCGGCGACCCCGGCGCGCCCCCGTGGTGCCTCGCTGGCCACGACGCGATCCGGACCGACATCCGCCGTCGATGTACCCGTAGAGCGCCGGTGTTGCGCGCAGGGAATGCGTCGTGCGACGACCGTTGCGCCGACGGATCGGCCGCGCGCTCGTCCCGGGACCGCGCCGGCGGACGAGGCGCCGCGCGCCGGTCGCAGCGGACGGCGCGCGGCCCCCGGGCGAGCCGAGGGCGGCGGGCGCCGATCTGAGGCCTCCACACCGCAATCTCGGCGTCACGGCGAGCGGGAAAGGGGCGGATCTGCGGCGATTTTAAGCGGCCTGCTCCTTGCAATACCCGTGAGCAAAGGACATGGACAGCCACCGAACTGACAGCTCCACGACGCCACATGGCGCCTCGATGGATCCCGCGTCGAATCGATCCCGCCCTCCGAGTGGGGGCCGAGCCTCTCAGCGTGCGTACCGCTCGCCGCGGTCTCCGCGCTGGCCTTCGTCTCACCGCCCTCCGTTCGAGCCTGTCGACCTCCGGACGTCGGGCCGCCTGTCGCGGCCGTCTGGCTCGGCCTTCCGTCACGGCGGGGACGTCGCGCCGCTGGAGGCGCCGAGCGACGCTCCGGCCACCCCGGCGAGCGTACCGCCCGCCACGCTGCGGACCGGCCTTGCCGGCTCGCCCACGGCTGCCGCCCGGGCGGTCCCCGCGATCGACCCGCGCTCCGCCGCGCTGCGGCGCTACGCCCCAGGCGACGTCCTCGGGGGGCGCTATCGCCTCATGGAGCTCCTTGGAGAGGGCAGCATGGGCGCCGTGTGGAAGGCGCGGAATCTCGCCCTGAGCCTCGATGTCGCGCTCAAGCTCATCCGTCGCGACTGCGCCGTCCCGGAGGCCGCCTCGCGGCTGACCCGGGAGGCGCAGGCGACGGCGCGGGTGTCGCACCGCGCCGCGGTGCGGATCTTCGATCTCTGCTTCACGGAGGAGGGAGAGCCGTTCGCCGTGATGGAGCTCCTCCAGGGCCGGTCGCTCGCCCAGGTGCTCGCCGAGTCGGGCGCGATGTCGCCGATCTCCGCGGTCCAGCTGCTCCTTCCCGTGATCGGCGCGCTCGGCGCGGCGCACGGCGCGGGGGTCGTGCACCGGGACGTGAAGCCGGCGAACATCGTCCTCGTGCGCGAGGGCCGCCGCACCGTCCCCAAGCTGATCGACTTCGGGATCGCCTCCACGGCGGTGCGCGCGGCGGGCGACGAGCGGGGCGAGACGCTGGTCGGGAGCCCGGCCTACATGGCGCCCGAGCAGGTCCGCGGCGGGCAGGAGTCGGACGCGCGCGGCGACGTGTGGAGCGCGTGCGTCGTGCTCTACGAGCTCGTGAGCAGCCGCCGCCCGTTCGGCGGCCCGAGCAGCATCTCCATCGTGCACGACGTGCTGCGCGCCGCCCCGCCCCGCCCGGAGGCCCTCGATCTGCACCCGCGGCTCTGGGAGATCATCGAGCGCGGCCTGGCCAAGGACCCCGAAGGGCGCTTCCCTACCATGGCGGCGCTGGGCCGCGCGCTGGCCCAGTGGGCGATCGCGGCCGGGGTCGCCCACGACGTGACGGGCGCGTCCCTCGTCGACTACTGGCTGTCTTGAGCGGGGCTCTCAGTACTTCACGTCGCAGCCCTTCGCGTCGGAGAAGGCCTTGATCGCGTCGAGCTCGGTCGTGGTCGCGTCGCTGTAGGCCCAGCTGATCGCGCCCGCATATCCGTGGCTGTACCAGCTCTCCAGGAGGGTCGGCAAAGCGGCCGTGGCCAGGCCGGCGATGGGGAAATCTCCCATGATGACGGGCTTGTCGGTGACGCCGTAGTCCTTGGGCGACTGGTTGTAGGGCCAGTACAGGTTGACCCGGTCGTTGATATGAAAGGTGTAGAAATCGACGTCCGTGTCTCGCCAGGATCGCGCCCACTTCATCGACGCCGAGCCGATCGTGATGAGCGCCGTGCTCTCCGCGCGCAGCGCCCGGATGGTGTCGCCGAGGAAGGCCGCCATCTGCGCGTGCTCGATCGGCTCCACCTGGGGGTCGGGTTCGTAGCGAGGGCCGTCGTCCGGGCTCGATCCGGTCATGGCCAGCTCGGGCTCGTTGATCACGTCCCACGCGACCATCCGGCGCTGGTAGGGGCTCTGCGCCACGGCCTTGGCGATCGGGCGGACGACCTTGTCGATCAGCTTCGCGCGCCGCTTCGCGTCCTTCACGATGGAGGTGATACCGACGGTCTTCACGTCGGCGTCGAGCCGGGTCGGGTGGAAGTTGTCGAAGGAGAACAGGCAGAACACCAGGTTGACGTCCGCCTGCTCGGCGAGCTCTAGCGCCTTCTGGACGTCGCGCCGCGTCGTCCCGCCGAGGCCTGTCGGGTTCTCGCTCGTGTCGAAGACGACGCTCTCGCCCCGGATCTCCGGCAGCATCCACCACCGCACGACGCTCGCCCCGTGAGCACGGATGTCGGCGAGGTTCTTCGCGTGCGTCTCCGCCTCGGCCGCGACGCCGTGCTTGCCCCACGCGGCGATGCCGCCGAAGTCGCCGGCGAAGTTGTGCCACGCATAGTTCATTCCGAACATGAAGCGCTTCTTGCAGCCGATCGTGATACCCGCGCTCTCAGCGGGGCACTCGTCGACACACTCCATGGCGTCGCCCGGACCGCCTCCCTGTCCTCCGTGGCCACCGTCGGAGGGGGCGCCCTCGCCACCGCCGCCGCCCGCGCCGCCAGCGCCCTTGCCGGACGCCCCGCCAGCAGGCGAGCTCACGCCGGAGCAGGCGACGAGGACCAGCGCGGCTGTTGCGATGAGCGCGCGGAGACCGGGTGGGCAACGGAGTGCGTTCATAAGGACAGCGGGGTGATCGTACGCGTGCTGTCACGCGAACGCCATCCTCGGGTGGCGGCGCGGGCAGCGAGCGGGCCGCGAGATGCGGGCAGGCCGGGCGGCGAGATGCGGGCAGGCTGGACGGCGGGCGGCGCGGGGCGTCGCCAGCGGGGTCCCCCCTTGAAACCTGCTTCCCCGCCCGGCTATTGGAGGGGCTCGGGCGCCGCTCGGCCCCGAACGCCCCGCTTGCGGGAGGAGAACCACCGATCATGAAAGCGCGCGCAGCCGTGGCCCACAAGGCCGGCGAGAAGCTGACGGTCGAGGACGTTCAGGTAGAGGGCCCTCGCGAGGGCGAGGTCCTCGTCGAGATCAAGGCGACCGGCGTCTGTCACACCGACGCTTACACGCTCTCAGGCAAGGATCCGGAGGGCCTCTTCCCCGCGATCCTCGGCCACGAAGGCGCTGGCGTGGTCGTCGACGTCGGGCCGTCCGTGAAGAGCCTCAAGAAGGGCGATCACGTGATTCCCCTCTACACGCCCGAGTGCCGGCAGTGCTCTTATTGCACGAGCGGAAAGACCAACCTGTGCCAGGCCATCCGCGCCACGCAGGGGCGCGGGCTCATGCCGGACGGGACGAGCCGGTTCTCGATCGGCAAGGAGCGGATTCACCATTACATGGGCACGTCGACCTTCTCGAGCTTCACCGTCCTCCCCGAGATCGCCGTCGCCAAGATCCGCGAGGACGCGCCGTTCGACAAGGTCTGTTATATCGGCTGCGGCGTGACGACGGGTATCGGCGCCGTCATCAACACCGCGCAGGTGAGGCCTGGAGACAACGTGGTGGTCTTCGGCCTCGGCGGCATCGGGCTGAACGTGATCCAGGGAGCCCGGATGGCCGGCGCCGACATCATCGTCGGCGTCGACATCAACCCGAAGCGCCGCGAGCTGGCCGAGAGGTTCGGCATGACCCACTTCGTCAACCCGAACGAGGTGGCGGGGGATCTCGTGCCCTACCTCGTCGATCTGACCCGGGGCGGCGCCGATTTCAGCTTCGAGTGCATCGGCAACGTCAAGGTGATGCGCCAGGCGCTCGAGTGCTGCCACAAGGGCTGGGGGACGAGCATCATCATCGGCGTCGCGGGGGCCGGCGAGGAGATCGCCACGCGCCCCTTCCAGCTCGTCACCGGGCGGGTCTGGAAGGGCACCGCGTTCGGCGGCGCCAAGGGGCGCACCGACGTTCCCAAGATCGTCGACTGGTACATGGAGGGCAAGATCAAGATCGATGAGCTCATCACCCACACGATGCCGCTCGACGACATCAACCACTCCTTCGACCTCATGCACGAAGGCGAGTCGATCCGCAGCGTCGTGCTCTTCTCCTGAAGCGGCGCGGGGCTCGACGCCGGCCGCCTCGCGCGTGACCGCAGGGGCGGACGAGCGCACTAGGCCGCTCGGCGCGCGGGCATGGCGCGCGCGCCATGCATGCGGGCCATGCCCGCGCGCGCCAGGCCTGCTCCTCGGGGCGCGTGTCGGTGCCATGTCGGTGCCCTATCGGCGGCGACGGGTGCTGCAAAAATGCTGACCCATGTGACATCATTCGCCGCCATGGTCCATGTCACCTCCCTGGCGGGGCTGCCCGCCAACGCCCTCGCGGAGTCGACCGCGGCGATCGCGGCCTGCGATGCTGTCGTCCTCGTCGCGCCATCGCCCATCGCGAAGTACGCGGGGGGGCTCGGCTCCGCCGTGGGCGCGGTGGTCGAGGCTGCGGCGCGCGTCGACTCCGCGCTCGAGGGCAAGTGTGCTCCGCTCGTCCTGCCGGCGCCGGGGGTGCCTGGCGGGCGCCTGGTGCTCGCGCCGATGGGGCCGCTCTCGGAAGACGTCGATGACGTCCGCTCCGTCGCGGAGGCGGCGGCGGCCGGCTTCGCGCGGGCGGTGGACGCGGGGGCGAGCCGGCCGCTGCTCGTCGTGCGCGCTCCGGTGGGCGCTGCGCCGCGGTTCGCGCGGGCCGTGGAGGTGGGCGCGCTCGCCGCGCTCGGGAGCCAGTGGACGCCGCTCGAGGCGCGGGAGGCCGAGATGGCCCCGCGCTCGGCCGAGTCGGTCGCGGTGCTCGGGCTGTCGGAGGCGCGCGCCCGCGAGATCGCGGCCATCGAGGTCGGCCGGGCGCTCTGCCGCGACATCACGGGCACCGAGCCGGAGCGGATGGCGCCCCGCCGCGTCGCCGAGATGTGCGAGGCGGCATTCGCGAGGACGGGGGTGCTCGTCAAGATCGAGCGCAACGTCGATGACTATCCGCTCATCAGCGCGGTCTCGCGGGCGTCGCGGGTCGTCGAGCGGCACCGGCCGTGCGTCGTGCGGCTCGACTACAGGCCTCGCGGGGAGATCCGGCGAACGGTGCTGCTCGCGGGCAAGGGCGTCACCTACGACACGGGCGGCGTCGATCTGAAGACCGACGGGCACATGGCCGGGATGTCCCGGGACAAGGGCGGCGCCGGCGCGGTCGCCGGCCTCGTGCGCGCGGCCGCGGCGCTCGGCCTGGAGGGCGTGCGCATCGTCGGGCTCCTCGGGCTCGTGCGCAACAGCATCGGCGAGGAGTCCTATGTGAGCGACGAGATCATCCGCAGCCGCGCCGGCGTGCGCGTGCGGATCGGCAACACCGACGCCGAGGGGCGCCTCATCCTGGCTGACCTGCTCGCGCTCTCGCGGGAGCTCGCCATGAGCGGCGCGGCGGACCCTATCGTGTTCTCGGTCGCGACGCTGACCGGGCACGTCTACCGCGCCCATGGGCCTTATACCGGCGCGATCGGCAACTCCGCCGCGCGCGAGGAGCTCGATCGGCTCGACGTCCTCGCGGAGCGCTGGGGCGAGCCGATGGAGCGCGTCCGGCCGCGGCGCGAGGACTACACGTTCGTGGCGCCCCGGTCGAGCGCCGAGGACGTGGTCTCCTCGAACCGCCTCGCCTCGGTGAACACGCCGCGCGGGCACCAGTTCCCCTTCGCGTTCCTCGACATCGCCTCGGGGCTCAAGGGGGGGGCGCTGCCGTTCATCCACCTCGACATCGGCGGGGTCGGGGTCGAGTCGGCGGACTGGCAGTTCGGCCGCCCGACAGGCGTCCCCATTCCGAGCCTGACAGCCTATCTCTCAGGCGAATCTTAATCGATAGCAGCGGGAAGGAGGAGAGTGGGGCCTTCCGAGCTCTCGTGGAGAACCGGGAGGGAGCTCGTGGTGTTCCGCGCTCGATGGGCGCGTGATCCGTTCCTGGTGGCAGGGACGGAGGCGGCCCGAGCGGATGTGTTGCACGGTATCATCGGGCGATGGGGGCGGCCGGCACGTCGCTGGCAAGCTGGGCCTCCATGCGGAGAACTCGCTCGACCACGACCGGCCATCGCGCACCGATCCCGCGCGCGCTCGCCGGGGGACTCGCCCTCGCGGCCGCCGCGTGCAGCACGGGGGAACCGGGGATCAACCTGGATGTACCGCGCCTGCCGGCACAGCGTGCCAGAGGCGATGTCCTGCCAGCCGCCACGAGCGACGGCGAGCAGGTCGAGAGCGCGCAGCCGGCGCCCGATACGACCGGGATCACGAGCATGGCAGTCCCGATCGGAAGCACCGGATTTGCGCGTGGACGGTCGACGGTGGTCGTGAAGGGCTCGCTGGAGCGCGTGCGCGCCGCCGTGCTCTCGTTCGAGCGTTATCCGGAGTTCATGCCGCACTACAAGAAGTGCCGCTTGCTCGGGCGCACGCCCGCAGGCGGGTGGGATCTCTACATGGAGGTCTCGGCCCTCTCGGGCGCAGTCACGATGTGGGCGCGCATCGAGATCCAGAAGCCGGTCGTCGAGGATGGCGTCGAGACCTACGCGTCCCGCTTCATCTCTGGCAATGTGCAAGATCTCCAGGCCACCTGGCGGCTCGAGAAGATCGACGCCCAGTCGACGCGCCTGTCCCTCGAGGTGTTCCTCCGGCCGAAGCTGCCGCTGCCGAAGAGCCTCCTCAACGCGGAGAACCTGGACGGTTCGGCGCGCGCCGTCGCGGCCATCCGGGCGCGCGTCGAGCAGGCGCAGGACGGGAATCGCTGACGCGCGCGCGAGCGAGGCGGAGCGGCCGGCGTCACCCGCCCGAGGCGAGCCGCCGGACGGGGTTGGTCACGTCGAGCCGCGCCGCCGTGGCGCCGTAGACGACCCGCTCGGTGCCAGGGTCGCCCAGGAACTCGTAAGGAAAGCCGAGCGGCACCCGGCTCGCCGCGTCGAGCCTCTCGAGGGCCGCGGCGGGCAAGACGACGTCGAGGCAGCCCAGGCAGTCCTGCATCTGCTCGGGCTTCCGGGCGCCGATGATGGGGATCACCTGCGCCGGGCGCGACCTGAGCCACGCGAGCGCCACCTGCGCCGAGGAGCACCCGAGCTCGTCGGCCACGGCGTCGACCGCGCGCGCGACGCGCAGGCCCCGCTCGTCCAGGCGCCCCTGGTTCATCGCCGCGCGCGCGGCGTCCTTGCCGCCGCCCCGCGTGTACTTGCCCGTGAGCACGCCGCCGGCCATGGGCGCCCACGCGAGCACGCCCAGGCCGAGCCGGGACGCCATCGGGACGAGCTCCCGCTCCACCGTGCGCTCGATCAGGCTGTACTCGATCTCGATGCCGATGAATGGCGACCAGCCCCGGAGCTCGGCGATCGCGTTCGCCCGGGAGACGACCCAGGCAGGCGCGTCGGACATGCCGACATAGAGCACCTTGCCCGCGCGCACCACGTCGTCGAGGGCGCGCATGAGCTCGGCCTCCGGCGTCGTCCAGTCCCACGCATGGACCCAGAGCAGATCGATGTAGTCCGTCCCCAGGCGCTTGAGGCTCGCCTCGACGGACTGGACAAGGTTCTTCCTGCCGTTGCCGCTCGCGCTCGGATCGGCGTCGTTCATCGAGAGCGAGTACTTCGTCGCGATGACCCACGCGCCGCGGTCGCCGCGGACGAGCTCCCCGACGATCCGCTCGGCGCTGCCGTTCGTGTACTTGTTGGCGGTGTCGATGAAGTTGCCGCCGCGGGCGCGGTACGCCTCGAGGATGCCGCGGCACGCCTCGGCCGAGGCGCCGAAGCCCCAGTCCTCGCCGAAGGTCATCGTGCCAAGGCTGATCTCCGAGACCTTGAGCCCGCTGCCGCCGAGCAGCTTGTAACGCATCTCCATGGTCGTCCTCCTCGGGCGCAGTCGTCGCCCGGCGACGGGCAGCCTAGGGCCGGCGGGGAGGGTGCTATAGAACGCCGCTGCGCTCCCTGGAACCGGGCTGCTGCGTTGACCGGCCACGCGCCGCAGGCGCATGCTGGGGCCGGCTCTCCAATGGCATCCCGCGCATCTCGCGTCTCTCGTGCCTCCCGCAGCGCCATCCCGTTCGTCCGCGCCGGCACCCGCGAGCCCATCGAGGCGCTCCGGCAGGCGGAGATCCGCGCGTCCAGCCGCTCGCTGCGCTGGACGGGCATGGTGGCCGAGCTCGGCGTAAACCCGTCCTGGGAGACAGACCACCTCGCCGTCGCCGGCCATTACATCGCCATCAACCTCGCGGACGCGCCGCTGCGCTTCGAGCGAAAGGGCCAGCGCGGCTTTGAGCGCGTGGAGATGCCGCCCGGCAGTCTCTGGCTCCAGCCCGCGGAGGTGCCTTTCTCTCATCGCGTGAGCGAGGCCACGATCTATGGCGCGCTCGTGCTCGACCCTGCGCGGCTCGCGCGGCTCGCCGGGGTGCGGGAGCTGCTGCTGGAGCCCCGCGTGGGGCTCGTGGACGCCCAGATCGAGCACGTGCTTCGCGCGCTGCTGGTCGAGGTCTCGCGCGGCGGCGCCACGGGCGCGCTCTTCGCGGACGCGATGCTCTCCGGGCTCGCGGCGCGGCTCGGCGCCCGCCATGCGGCCCGGCCGGACCGGCCGGCTCGGGGCGGGCTGTCCCCTGCGACGCTGCGGCGCCTGCTCGACTACATCGAGGCGCACCTCGGCGACGACTTCGGGCTGGAGGCGCTCTCCGGCGTGGCCGGGCTGAGCCCCGCGCACATGGCGCGGGAGTTCAAGCGAGCGCTGGGGGAGCCGCCGCTCGCCTACGTGACGCGGCGGCGGCTCGACCGCGCCCGCGAGGCGCTGCTCGCCGGCGGCCGCCCGATCGGGGAGCTCGCGGGCGCGCTCGGCTTCGCCGACCAGAGCCACCTGACACGGCTCTTCAAGCGGCGGTTCGGGATCACCCCGGGCGCGCTCGCCCGTGGCCGGTGATCGCCGCGAGGCGCTCGCGGACCCCTCAGGGCAGCCGGGTGCTGAGGTTGGCGATCCCGTCCGGAGGGCCGTCGAGGGGAGGGGAGCCGAGCGTCCATTTGCGGACCGGCGTGCCCGGCGGCAGGCCGACGTAGTTGTGGCGGTGCCGGGACCCGTTGAGGTGCGCCCGGTTGCCGGTGAAGGCGCTGAGCCCTGCGGGGTCCTCGTTCTGGATGCCGAAGAGCGCGTTCCTCGACAGCGTGTTTCCCTCGACCAGCGCGCGCGCGCAGGCCCTCAGCCAGATCCCTTTTCCGTCGTTGTTCGCGGACTGGCAGCCGATGATCCTCGCGTCGCTCTGCCGCTCGAGCAGGAACCCCGCGCCCTTCTGCGGGTCGCCGCGCGACGGACCGGCGTCGACCGGGGGGGCCGGCGGCTGCACGAACAGCGGCGCGCGGTGGACGGTGTTGCCGTCGGCGATGCAGTCGACGAACGCGTTGCCCTCGCCGCCCACGAGGCCGCCCTGCGGATCAGCGAGCGGCGTCGAGGCGATGAACCCGGCCGCGAGCCCGTCGTCCTCGGCGGCCCCGCTCGCGTTCCTGTTCCCCACGGCCACGCAGCGCCTCAGCACCACGTGGCGGGTCGAGTGGAGCGCGAAGCCGCCGGCGGGCGCGTTCGCGCTCGCGCCGTGGTTGCCGATCGCGCGGCAGCCCTCGAGCAGCCCGCGGTACACCGCCCTGCCGATGCGAAAGCCGAGCGCGGAGAAATCCTTGACCGCATCGGCGGACGCGGCCGGGTTCGCGTTGTAGTTCCCGTCCGCCTCGCACTCGACCATCTCCAGGTTGCTCGTGGTCGAGATGTTGAACCCGCACGCGCGGTTCCCGGTGAGCGTGAAGTTCCGGTTCGCCCTGCAGCGCAGGAACTTGTAGTTCTCTCCCCACGCGAAGAAGCCGGCCGGCTCTCCGCCCGACGTGTTGTCGTGCGCCTCGCAGTCCTCCACGAGCACGTTGCGGCAGATGACGAAGTCGACGCCGACGACGTTGAACTGCACGCCGCTCGGCTGGGCGCTGGTGTTCGCCGTGCGGTTGAACACGCACTCCTTGACCTGCACGTCGTCGCAGAACAGGACGAGCGCGCCCAGCGTCACGACGAAATCGAGTCGGCTCGTGTTCTCCGAGCACACGCAGTTGATCATCCGGATGCCTTCCGCGAAGGCGACGCCGCCGGCCGCGTCCCGGGCGCCCATCACGAAGATCCCGCCGTTGCGGCACAGGAACCCCGTGTCGATCACGCCGTCGCCGCCGCACCGCCGGACGGACAGATCGAGCAGATCGAGCTGGCTGCACGCCCTGGCGGCGATCCCGACCCCCTGGATCCCGAGCACGCTGCCGTTCCTGATGACGAGCCGCGCCCTCCCCTCGGCGAACACGCCGACGTTCCCGGAGACGACCTCGCCCCGGCAAGGCCTCGCGCCCGGGTCGGGGGCGACGACGGGCGCCGGTGGGTCGATCTGCCGCAGCGTCCTGCCGCCCAGGTCGAGGGTGACATCGTCGCTCGCGATCGTGATGGCCCGCGCGTTCGCGTCCCGCGCCACCCAGTCGACGTCCTCCACGAGGGCGTACACGCCGGGCGCCGTGATGACGAAGGGGACGCGGCGCTCGGGGTCCGGTCCGCCGTTGATGTCCTGCGCCGTGATCGGCGTCGCGGGGAGGCGCGCGCTGGCGCCGGGGAGATCGCTCATGGTCCTCGGTCGGGAGTCTACGCCGTTCACCCTGCTCCGCGCGGCGCCGGCGAGCGCGCGCCTCACTGGATCGGCACCGCGCGCAGCGACTCGGCGAGCTTCGCGTAGAGCGAGCTCCGCGGGTCGTCGCGCCGGTAGACGAGCCGGAAATGATCGCGCGCGAGGGGCGCGGACGGCAGGAGCCGCTTCAGCTTGCCGCCGCGGAGCTCGGCAGCGACCATGTGGCGCGGCAGCACGGCGACGCCCTCGCCGGCGAGGACCAGCGCCTTGATGGCGGCGCCGAGCCCCACCCAGCGGTGCCGCGCGAACGCGAAGCGGCCGGCGCCGCCCGCCTGATCGGCGAGGTACCGGAACAGCGGCATGGTCGGGTCGATGTCGAGCAGGCAGTGCCGCGCCGCGTGCTCCGGGCGGGCGAACGCCTCGCGCCGGAGCAGCCTGGGGGAGGCGACGAACGCGTAGCGCTCCTCGTGCAGCGTCTCCGCCGCGAGGCTCGTGGCGCTCCAGCGGGCGCTGGTGACGACGCAATCGACGCTGCGGTCGTGGAGGCGCCTCAGCAGGTCGTCGGAGGCGCCGAAATAGAGGTGGAGCGTCAGCTCGGGGCGCCGCCGCGTCAGCGCGCCGAGCTGGGGGACGATCCACGACATCCCGAGCTCGAACCGCGTTCCGAGCGTCAGCTCGACCGGCGCGGGAGCGGGGCGCATCGCGCTGCGGAGGCAGTCCTCGGCGAGCGCCAGGCACTGGCGGGCGCGCGGCAGCAAGGCGAGCCCGCGCGGCGTCAGCTGCACCCGGCGCGTGGTGCGCTCGAACAGCGGAGCCCCGACCTGCTCCTCGATCTGCCGGATGCGCTGGCCGAACGCGGCGGGGCTGAGCGCGACGGCGCGCGCTGCGGTCCGGAAGTTCAGCGTCCGCGCCGCGGCCTCGAAGCAGGCGAGGTTCTCCAAGGAAGGGAGCAGCATGGCGGCATTGTATCGTCCAGCGCAACAATCCTGACCATGAGAACCGGGATCGCGCCGGCCACGGCGCGCGGCGCGCCGCGCGGCCGGCGCGCGTGCTCCGGAGGGCTCGGGTGGTCCGGACGCCGGGGCGCTACCGGGGATCCTCGACGGGCGCGGTCTCGAGCGGGACGGTGCCGCCGTTCGCGACCCACTTGAAGCCGTCGACGAGCGCGGTCGAGTCGAGCCTGTCGTCCCCGGTGTCGAAGATCATGAACCGGAGCTTGAGCTCCTCGCCGCCGGTCACCGGGGCCTGCGTGCGAAGCCAGCCGGTCGCGCCGGCGTCGTTCCAGAGCCCGAAGCCGGTGCCCTCGAGCTCGTCAGTCCCGAGCGGGCAGCCCTCGCAGACCTCGAAGAAGCTGATGTTGACGCTGACGGGGTTGCCCACGCTGTCGAACGACAGATTGCCGTTGAGCGACCCTGGCGGGGCCGGCGTCGCCAGGGCGACGAACTGGTCGTTGAAGGCGTCGCAGACGAACTCCGGGTATTCGAAGGTGTAGAACTTGAACGCGAACTCGTAGCCGGTCGCGTTCGTCGGCGTGCGGATGACGAGCTCGAGGGCGATGTCGTCGTTGATGTTCGCCGACGGAGAGCACGCGGGGTTGTCTTGCGGGAAGCCGGGCGGCGCCGTGCCCGATCCGTAGTTCTTGCAGCTGTCCGCGTTGCACGCGCCCGGCCACTGGGCGATCCGGGCGCGGCCCGAGGACAGGACGAGCAGGCGGGTCCCGCCCTGCGGGCGCACGTTGGGGCCGAAGGAGTCGAGCACGCCCACAGCGGGCGAGGGCGCCGCGGGCGAGCCGTCGCCGCGCACGTACTGCGCGCTCAGCACGCCCCACTTCCTGTCGCCGGGCGACGCCTTGGCGCAGAGGTCGATCGCGTGGGCCCCGTGGATGGCGTCGAAGTCGGCGGGAGCGATGTTCCTGTCGCAGGCCGTCGGCGCGTTGTCGATCACGCCGTCGCAGTCCTCGTCGACTGGCTCGGGCACCGCGCCGCTCTGGTCAGGCTCCGTGATCACGACCTCGACGGCGCCTGGGTTGACGTTCGGGTCGCCGTCGTTGCAGTCGCCGTCCTCGACGGTGAACCCGTCGCCGTCCTCGTCGGGTGAGGCCCCGTCCTCCGTCGGCGCGCCGCCGTCGCCGAAATCAGCCCAGGAGCCCGTCGTACCGGTGGCTCCGCCGGCGCCCGCCTCCGCCGTCGTGGCGCTGGTCGCGCCCCCGCCGCCCTCGCCAGGCGCCTGCTGGAGGTGCGCCGTCGCAGAGCACGCGCCCGAGGACCAGAGCGCCGCCCCGATGCTCGCGCAGAGACCCAAGTAGACGAAGCGCCCGCCTCTCATGGTGCATCCACCTCGATGGTCGATCCGGACGCCGGAGCGACCTGCTCCCGGCGACCCACGGCAACATGCGAGCACATCACGGCCCGGGCTCGCTGTCTGCTGTGCGCTGCCGTGGCGGCGCGGGGTCGTCGGGCGGCGCCCCTCGTTCTCCTTGTTCTCGTTCCCCTCGCTTCAGGAGCCGCGCGGCCCACAGCGAGAGCGCGAGCAGCCCGACGGCCAGCGCGCCCCCGATCGCCGTGCGGTGCCGCTCGGTGAACGGGAGGTCGCGCGCGACAGGGGCGGCGCCGAGCGCAGGGTTCGCGGTTGCGGCGCCGAGCCTCGCGGCGGGGGGACGCTCGCGCACGGTGTGGTCGAGCAGGTCGACCAGGTCGTAGCTTGGGCGCTTGCCGAGCGCGTCGCCCACGTAGAGCCGGTGCGGGCCCGGCTGCGCGGCGCGGAACACGACCTCGCGCGCCCGCACCTCGCCTTGCGCGCCCGAGAGGGAGAGCGGCGCCGAGTCACCGTCGTGGATCGTGAGCCGGAGGAAGCGCTTCCGGGTGGGGTTCAACGGGACGCGCGTCGACGCGAGCGAGGGCCCTGACTCGCCGTGCGGGCGGATGCGATGGATCATACCGCTCCCCACGGCCGGCCAGACGGCGCGGTACGTGGTCGAGGCGACGTCGACGCGGCGGCTGAACTCCGGCGTGGAGACGTCGAGGAGGACGGCCTCCAGCGGCGCGCCGTCGGCGCCGGCGTCGAGCGTGACGAGGGTCGTCTTCGCCTCGCTGTCCCGCTGCGTCTCGACGATCGCGAGCGGCAGCAGCGCGGGGGACTCGGCGGGGGCCTGCGTCTCGCACGAGACGGCGCCGCCCGTGATCCGGACGTCCGCGGCCGCGTCGCGCGCCGGGGCGCCCTCGGGGACAAGGCGGATCCGGACCAGGGCGGCGCGCGAGAGGGGATAGCGGACCGACAGGTGCTCGACCGTCTCCGATCCCTGGGGGATGCGGTAGACGTAGGCGCCGCGCGCGACCTCGCTGAGCGACCTCGGATCCGTGCCGGTCTCGACCCGCGCCTCGCGGAGGAAGCTGCCGCCGATGACGCTGAGCTCGACGTGGCAGTGGCGCGTGCCGGGCGCGTCGAGCGCCCACGTCGCTTGCGCGACGCCGGCGGCGTCGACCCCCGGATCGAGCATCGTGGCCGCGATCCGCCCGGACGAGTGCGCGGCGCCTGGCTCGCGGAGCACGTAGGGCACCTCGGCGCCGTCGGGGCCGGCGATGCGGACGTCGGCGAGCAGCTCTTCTGCGCGGCTCTCGCGGTAGAGATCGAGATCGACGTCGACGCGGTGATCGCCGGCGGCGTCCACGCCCTCGATGGGCCGGACGAGCGCGTGCTTCTCGATCGGGAGCGCCGCGCCGTTCTGCGCCTCGGAGGGCCGCGCGAGGCTCATCGCCGCGAGCAGCGCGAGCGGCCCGGCCGCGCCCCGCGATCCGGCGCGAAGGAGCGTCACGAGGCGCCGGCCGAACCGCGCGTAGAGGAACCCTCCGCCGACGAGCAGCGCCCCGACGCCCGTGAAGAGGGCGATCTGGTAGATGCGCTCGACGTGCCAGACGTCCCAGGCCACGAGCTTCGCGATGGTGACGGCGAACAGGGAGAGCCCGGCGTAGCGATGGAAGGCGTCGCGCGCCGCGAACCCCGCGGTGAGCAGCGCGATCGCCGCGAGGGCGAGCACGAGCGTTGTCGCCATCGCGAGGCTGCCTTCCTGGCCCTCCAGGGCGGCGCGGTGCTGTACGGTGAGCTCGGCGAACTCGGACGCGTCGAGCGGGGCAGGGGGGGCGGCGGGGAGCGCGGTGATCGCGCTCCGCACCTCGAGGACGACGGTCGTGATGAGCAGGGCATACCCGGCGCCCAGCGCCGCGGCCGCGGCGCCGCGCAGCTCGGCGCGCGCGGCGTCCAGGGGGCGGGCGAACGCCGCGCGCGACAGCAGCCGCCCCGCGGCGAGCAGGGCGGCGCTCACGCCCGTGAACGCATAGGTCCTCGCGTTGAGCAGGACGGGAACCGCCATCGTCCCGTCGCGGCCGCGCGTCGCGAACCAGGTGGTCACGAGCGCCTCGGCCTGAGCCCGATCGACGACGAGCGCCCGCGTGAGGGCGGCGGCGAAGAGCAGCAGCGTGACGGCGAGCCAGACCCGCTCGCCGGTGCGCGCCGCGATCGCGGCCGCCACGGCCGCGAGGATGCTCCAGATCACGGTCACCGTCGCGCCGCCGAGCCCGAACGCGGCGGACGCGGCGAACAGGGCGAGCGCCTGTCCGAGGAGCAGGGCGATGCGATCGGCGGGGGGCGCGGCTTCGGCGCGGGTCACGCCTGCGCGGAGGAGCGCGGCGCCGAGCGCCAGGTCCAGGGCGCCGGCGCCCGCGGTGAGCAGCGCGCGGAGCGTCGGCGTGTCCTCCGGCGTGGCGCCGAGCGCGGCCGCGACGAACCCGAGCGTCGCCACGCACGCGGCGAGCGCGTCGGACCAGGAGAGCGCCGGCGCGCCGGGCTCGCGCGGGCGCCGCGCCGAGGCGCCCGCGGCGCCGAGGAACACCAGCATGACGAGCGCCGAGGCGCCGAGGAAGCTTGCGTTGACCGCGCCGACCGCGCCGGCCGCGCTGGCGGCGTCGATGGACGCCGAGGCGCCCGCGTCCGCCGGCGCGATCGCGAAATGCGCCGCCGCGGCGAGCGCGCCTGCCGAGAGGATCGCCGCGGCGAGGAGCAGGGCGGGGAGCGCGGCGCGCGCGGCCGTCCACGCCGCGAGGGCGGCCGCGAGCGCGAGCGCGATCGCGAAGAGCGCCGCGTCGGCCTCGATCAGCAGCATGCCCGCCGTGCAGGCGAAGAGCGCCGCGCCGGCGGAGCACGCGATGGCGGTCTTCCGATCGAGCTGGCCCGCGAGCCCGGCGCCGCCGCGGAGCCACCCCGCGAGGTAGACGAGCGTCCAGGCCGCGACCAGCGCGACGAGCGTCGTGCGATGCGCGGCTGGCGCGTCCGCGAACGTCGCGGCGAAGGAAAGGAAGCCGGCGCCCATCGGCGCCAGCAGCCAGGCGCCCTCGTCGGGCGCGCGCAGGGCGACCAGCGCCGCGAGCGCGAGCGTGATCGCGGCGGCCGTGAGCGCGCGCGGCGCGTCGAAGAGCAGCGCGGTCGCGGCCGCGTGCGCGAGCACGAGCGCGGCGATGCTGGTCGCGGTCGCGTCCGCGCGCGCCGCGACGCGGAGGACGCCGGTCGCCTCCGCCCCGGTCGGCGGGACGCTTCGGTCGGGGCTCGTGGCGGGCGCGCGGCGCAGCCACAGCGCGCGCAGGACGCCCTGCGCCGTGGCGAGCGCGACGAACGCGAGGGGCGCAGCGCGCGCGGCGAGCGCGAAGTAAGGCCCCGGGAGCGCCTGCGCAGGCGAGTCGAGCCAGGGCGCCGCGTCCGCGTCTCCGCCGGCCGGGGCGGCGCTGGCGTCGAAGTGCCTGGCGTACCAGCCCCAGAACAGCGCCGTGTGGCCTGCGATCGCGAGCCACGGCGCGACGCGGAAGCCGAGCCTCGCTGCGACGGCGTGGACGACGCTCGTCATGAGCAGGAGGTAGCCGAACAGGACGAGCGGCCGGTCCTGCCCCGTCGACAGCACGACGGGGTTGAGGAATCCGGCGACGAGGCTGAGGATCAGGATGGCCTCGCCGCGGTGGCGGAGCGCGAGGCCGGCGCCGAGCAGGAGGAGCACCGTGTCCGCCGCGAATGCGGCGGGGATCGGGACGAGCTCGTACAGCGTGGCGCTCGCCCACACCGACGCGATCAGGACCGAGAGGCCGAGGCCGATGAGCGTGTGGACGAATCGACGCTGCGCGCGCCCGTGGAGCACCTCGGCGATCGCGAGGAGCGCGGCGCCGGTGGCGGCGCCGATCGCGACGCGCCCGAACGGCCCGATCCAGGCGTTGTCCGAGGCGTACTTGAAGAAGAAGAGCGCGCCGAGCAAGAACGTGGTCGCGCCTGCGCGGGTGAGCCAGGTGAGGCCGAGCCGCTCCTCGATGGAGGGTCGCTCCTGGGCTTCGCGATGCGCGGGCGAGCCAGCGCCGAACGCGCTCGCCTCGAGCGTCGCCGCGGGGCGAGGCGCGCGAGGCGGCGGAGGAGCGGCGGGGCCCGGGAACGCGACGTCCGGGGGCGCCGCGGCCGAAGCGGCGGCGAACGCCGTGGACGCGAGCGCCGGGGGCGCGGTAGCGGTCGGATCCGCGATCCCAGGAAAGGCGCCGGCGGTCGCCGCGTCGAGCGCGGGCGGCGCGCTGGCGGTCGTCGCGTCGAGCGCGGGCGGCGCGCCGGTGGTCGCCGCGTCGAGCGCGGGCGGCGCGCCGGCGGTCGCCGCGTCGAGCGCGGGCGGTGCATCTGCGCCCTCGGCGTCGAGCGCGGGCCGGGCCGCCGCTGGGGGCGGGATCGCGCCCTGGGCGATCCTCTCTTGCTCCAGGTCGTGTGTGCTTCGCGGGCTCTCCGCCGCTGCAGTGAGCGCTGCGCGGCCACGATGCCCGGAGAGCTCGGCCACCCGGTGCTCCAGCGCGTGGATCCGCAGCAGCAGGTCCTCGTTGCGCCGGTTGGCCCGGACGGCGAACACGAAGGCGACGAGCGGGGCAACCAGGAGATAGCCGACGAGCGCGAGCCCGAAGAAGACGACGATTCCTGCCCCCATGCATGCTTCGTAGCATGCGGTGCGCGTCGCAGGCGCCGCCCGTCGGCGCGATGATGCCTGTGCTGTTCACGCTGCTCGCGCTGACGACCCCATCGGAAGGCGAGGACCTTTCGGCGCGCGCTGGGATTCGGGTAAGGTGCCTCCGCATGAGGAACACACGCCTGCCTGATCGCCGTGCGCCGTGCGCCTGCTATCTTCCCCGTGTTCCCGGACGGCGGCGTTGCTCGGGGGGGGAGCGCGGCCATTCGGGAACAGTTCTTCTGTCCTCTCGACCTTCGGCGCCGGAGACCTCGCGATGGTGAAGCACCCGACCGTCTCTGCATGGCAGCGGGATCACGAGGAAGGCGGTTATACGGCCGAGTTGCACGGCTGGACCTTGCGGGTCCGCTGGATACCCGAGCGCCCGGGTGAGCTCCGCGGCTTCGTGTGGGAGGCCGTCGATCCCTCGGGGAACAAGGTCACCTCGCCCGAGATCCACGAGGAGATCGAGGTGGCGATGGCGCACGCCGAGGAGCGCGCGGCCCCCGATCCGAAGAAGCACGAGGGGAAGACCGTCGATTGAGTGAGCCGCGCGCCGCGCGGCGGCGCCGGGCTCAGCCCGCCTTGTCCGCGGGCGCCGCCTTGCGGCTCCGCCTGGACCCGTAGTTCCGGATCACGATCTCCCCCACGCGGCCTCTGGCGTCGCTCTTCGCGTTGATGCTCCGGAGCGCCGCGACGCGGTCGATCTTGAACCGCTTGTAGAGCGGCGGGATCTCCGGAACATCGGAGTTCGAGAGCATCACCTGGACGCCTCGCCCGTCGAGCTCCGCGAAGAGCGCAGCGAGGCGCTCCTGGTCGCGGAAGCCGAAGCCGCCCGCGCTGTAGGACGTGAAGTTCGCGGTCGACGAGACGGGCGAGTACGGCGGGTCGAGGTAGACGAAATCGCCTTCCTGGGCGTGGTCGAGCACGCGCTCGAAGTCGCGGACCTCGAGCTCGACGCCCCGCAGCGCCGCCGAGCAGGCCCGCAGCTGGGGCGGGTTGCAGATGGCCGGCTTCACGTAGCGGCCGAAAGGCACGTTGAAGCGGCCGGCGCTGTTGACCCGGTAGAGCCCGTTGAACCCCGTCTTGTTCAGGAAGATGGTCCGAGCGGCGCGCTCGGGCAGCGTGAGCGAGGCGGGATCGACGTCGCGAACCTTGTAGTAGTGCGCCTCCTCGTAGGCGTGGCTGCCCAGCGCGGCGATCACCTCCTCGACCCTGTCGCGCACGGCCCGGTAGCAGTCGATGAGCTCGGCGTTGACGTCCGTCAGCGTCGCGCGCTCCGGCTGCAGGCAGAAGAAGAGCGCGGCTCCCCCCACGAAGGGCTCGAAGTAGCGCCCGTACGACGCGGGGAGGAGCGGCTGGAACTGCCGGAGCAGCTGGCCCTTGCCGCCCGCCCATTTGAGGAACGGACGTGGCATCACGGGCGCGTCGTCGTCGGGTTGGGTGACAAGGGCGGTGGTCATCGCGCAATACTGGACGCCAACCTACCAGGGCGCGCGATCGTCCTCAACCACCGAAGGCCACGGCGAGCGAGCGCGGGCGCCCTGGTCCGACGCCCCTCGCCGGTCCGCCCCCGACGCGAGGGTGCCCGGGGCCATGCGTCTCTCCAGGCTAGGTCGTTCTATGTCCACGCCGCGGCCCCGTCGGGCGGCGAGGTGCCTTGTGGGCGACGGTGGATGTTGGCCTGATTCATTAGCGATTCCAATTGTTTGTAAGCGTGCGTAAGCATGCGTGTCCCGGCTGGAGCGCTGCCCGGATCATGGCATGTCGCCGCTTGCGCGATCGCCGAGCAGGGATAAGTTGAAGTCTCGACACGCGGGCTGCACAGCCGCTGGTGGAGCGGAGTTCTCCCGCATGCGCGCACCGCCGCGTCAGGCCATCTCGCCGGTGGACCTGCGCGGCGCGGCAGGGGCTCGCCCGGGCGCTGGGCGCGGGCGTCCCGCGCCGGGTGGCGGCTCCTCGAGGGCCGCCATTCGTGGAAGCCGCCGTTGCTTCTCGACAGGAGGGATGCCGCCATGATGCTTGCCTTCGACCTCGATCGCGACGATGCCCCGCAACAGCGCGGCCCCGCTCCGGCGGACGGACCGGGGTGTTTCGGTGAAGCTGCCGACTACCGTGCTCAGCGGATCCTGTACGCGGCCCGCGACTGGATCGGCGAGCAGGACGGCATCACCACCGACGGGCGCTCGCTGATCCTGCTGCACGCCCAGCGGACGCCGCCGGAGCGGCGCGAGGCGCTCGTGCGCTGCTTCGAGCGCGTGCTCCTGCACGCCCCCCGGCCGGAGCTCTCCGCGCTCTCGGCGTCGCTGCGCCAGGCGGGGCTCTCCGTGGACGAGGACTTCTCGGTGATGGGCGCCCCGGCCGGCGAGGTGCGCGCCGCCGTGCAGGGGCTCGGCCGGTTTCGCGCCTTCCCGCCGGGCCTGCGCCTGTCCAGGGTGTCGCCGGACGACGACGAGGCCTCGATCCGCGCGATCCAGGAGCTCCAGGCCGAGGGCGGCCACGCGCCGCTCCCGGGGTGGTACCTGCGCGGCGGCGAGGGCCGCTCCTTGACGCTCACGCTGCGCGACGGCGCGGGCGCGCTGATCGGCTGCACCACCCTGTGCGTCGTGACGCGGCCGCAGCCTGCCGAGGTCGGCGGCCGCGAGGCGCTCGCCCAGCTCGGGCTGCTGGGCGCCCCGCCGCTCTGGATCTCCGACGTGGACGAGGCGCCGTCGTGGACGGCCATGCCGATCTGCACCTGTCTGCGCGAGGACCACCGCGGACGGGGGCTCGGGGCCCCCCTCCAGGCGGCGGCGCTCCGGGAAGGGCACGATCGCTTTGGGATCCGGTGGTTCTATGCGCTCGTCAGGGCCGGCGACGAGATCGCCAAGCGCATGAACGCGCGTTGCGGGCTCGCCCCGCACCGCGCTGAAGGGTTCCTCGTCGCGTCGGCGTTGCCTCCCGAGAAGCCCCGGCGGCCGGCGGACGCGCGCCGCGGCTCAGGCTGACGGGACGGACGCGAGGAGAAAGCGCCGGCGTCCTAGCCGAGGAGCCACGGGGCCGGCGCGTCGCCAGCAAGGCGCCGGCGGATGGTGTCGAGCGCGCGCTCGAAGTAGCCGTCGCGCGCGACCACGAACTCATCGAGCCGCGCGTCGCGCGGCTCGACCTTCACCGCGCCCGCGGCGTCCGGCGGCCGCCGCACGAGGCCGCTCGCGCGGGGCACCTCGCCTCGGACGAGGCGCAGCGCCGCGTCGAGCGGGAGCGACAGCAGCGCGGTCACCTCGTGCGGATCGGGACGCAGCTCCTCGAGCGCGCGGCGGGTCGTCGCGAGCAGCACGTCCTGCAGCTCGCGGTCGACGATCCCGGGCGCGTGATCGTCCTGGCTGCGGCGCGTGCCGAGCCGGACCACATCGCGCGGCGAGAGCGGCAGGCCGATCTCCTCCTCCGCCTCGCGCAGCGCCCCCGCGAGATCCTCTCCGGCGCGGTAGTGCCCCGACACGGCGACCTCGAGCGCGCCGGGCCAGGTGTCCTTGTCCGGGCTGCGCTGCTGGAAGAGCACCCAGGGATCCGCGGCGCTCTGGCGGCTGTCCAGCTCCAGGCCATCGGGCCCGCGCTCGAGGAGCACCCACACGTGAACGCTCCGGTGCCAGTCGCCGTCGCGGTGAACGAGCCCGCGCGCCTTGCGCACGCCGAGCGGCCGGCCGCCGTCATCGAGGATGTCGAAGAGCTCCTCTACGTCCTGCGCGGCCATGCGCCGGAGGGTAGCGCAACGTGAACGGCGCAAGACGTCTTTGCTGCTCTGCGTGCTCGAGCGCTCGTCAGATGGCGCTGTGCTTCGCGTCGTGCTCGACGCACGACATCGAGCGGAAGCAGCAGGAAACGAGGCGAAAGGGTGTGAAAGTGGCGATCCCAGCGGGAATCGAACCCGCGTTACCGGCGTGAGAGGCCGATGTCCTAACCGCTAGACGATGGGACCTTGTTCTGTGGAGAAGACCGACAGCAGAGCTGAACGGCCTGGCTGGGGGACAAGGATTCGAACCTTGATAGCAAGAGCCAGAATCTTGCGTCCTGCCGTTAGACGATCCCCCAAGGGGTCAGCGCCGTGTTCATCAGCGCCACGGGCCGCGGAATCTACTTGGGCTGCCTGGATTGTCAAGCGATCAAAATCGGGCCCGACGAAGAAAAATGCTCGGCACCAAAATCCCCGATGTTTCGTGCGCTTCGCGGGGCTCAGCAAGGCCTCCCGCTGCTCGACCCCCTCGTTCCCCTCGCTCAACCGGCTCCGCCCTCGTTGCATTCCGTCCGTTGTCGTTGCACGCCGCGCTGTCGCCATGATCCGTCCAGGTTGTCTACAGCGTGCCCTGCGTGCTGTCGGAGAGGGGGCTCGTCCCTGGTCGGAGAAGGGAGCTCGTCCCTGGAGGAGGCTTCACGACGTCGCGGCCGCTCCCTCGGCGTCGCTTCTCCAGACATCTCGGCTTCGCCCCTCCGGACTCTCGGCTCCGGAAAAGTCGCGGCTCCCTGCTGCGTGCCCTTGACGCGCCGGGTGACTGATTTACTTTCGGCCGCGGTTTAGCCACCGGCCTAGGAGAGTGCCAAGACACTGCGATCTCGGGCACTTAGCTCTTGTCGTGCGGGCGGAATGCCCCAGCGGGGGGGCGAACGGGACCTCCGGCGAGCCGATGGTCAGTCAACAAGCCGAGGACGAGGGAGCCAGCATGAAAATCAGGCCGCTGCAGGATCGGATTGTCGTCAAGCGCGTCGAGAGCGAGACGAAGACCAAGGGGGGCATCATCATCCCCGACGCCGCGAAGGAGAAGCCGATCGAGGGGCGCGTCGTCGCGGTGGGCAACGGCAAGGTCCTGAAGGACGGCAAGGTTCGCCCGCTCGATGTGAAGGTCGGGGACAAGGTGCTGTTCGGCAAGTACAGCGGCACCGAGGTGAAGCTCGACGGCGAGGAGCACGTGCTCATCCGCGAGGACGACGTGCTCGCCGTGACCGAGTCCGCCGCGACGTGAACAAGGCCTGAGGCAACCGAACGCAAGCGTTTGCACACGCGGCCGCGCGGCCGCGAGGGGATTGAGACATGGCTGCGAAGCAGATCGTTTTTAGCCGCGGCGCCCGCGCCGCGATCCTCAAGGGCGTGAACACGCTCGCCGATGCGGTCAAGGTGACCCTCGGGCCGAAGGGGCGGAACGTCGTCATCGAGAAGAGCTGGGGCTCCCCGGTCGTGACGAAGGACGGCGTCACGGTCGCCAAGGAGGTCGAGCTCGCCGGCAAGCTCGAGAACATGGGCGCCCAGATGGTGCGCGAGGTCGCCTCGAAGACCAGCGACAAGGCGGGCGACGGCACGACGACGGCGACGGTGCTGGCGCAGGCGATCTTCGGCGAGGGCCTCAAGCTCGTCGAGGCCGGCCACAACCCGATGGACCTGAAGCGCGGCATCGACGCGGCGGTCGCGAAGGTCATCGAGGCCGTGCAGAAGGCCGCCAAGCCGACCAAGGACAAGGACCAGATCGCCCAGGTCGCCACGGTCAGCGCCAACGGCGACAAGGAGATCGGCCAGATCCTCGCCGACGCTATGGAGAAGGTCGGCAAGGAGGGCGTGATCACGGTCGAGGAGAACAAGCGTATGACGACGGAGCTCGAGACCGTCGACGGCATGCAGTTCGACCGCGGCTACCTCTCGCCCTACTTCGTGACCGACCCCGAGAAGATGACCGCGGTGCTCACGAACCCGCTCATCCTCGTGCACGAGAAGAAGATCTCGGCCATGGCCGACCTCCTGCCGCTGCTCGAGCAGGTGGTGAAGCAGGGACGCGAGCTGCTCATCCTCTCCGAGGACATCGAGGGTGAGGCGCTCGCCACGCTCGTCGTGAACAAGCTGCGCGGCACGATCAAGGTCGCCGCCGTGAAGGCGCCCGGCTTCGGCGATCGCCGCAAGGACATGCTGAAGGACATCGCCATCCTCACGGGCGCGACGCCGTTCATGGAGGACCTCGGCCAGAAGCTCGAGAGCGCCACGGTGCGCGATCTCGGGACGGCCAAGCGCGTCGAGATCGACAAGGACAACACGGTCATCGTCGACGGCCAGGGCGACAAGGGCGCCATCAAGGGCCGCATCGAGGCGATCCGCAAGCAGATCGCGGACACGGCGAGCGACTACGATCGCGAGAAGCTCCAGGAGCGGCTCGCGAAGCTCGCCGGCGGCGTCGCGGTGGTGAAGGTCGGCGCGGCGACCGAGACCGAGATGAAGGAGAAGAAGGCGCGCGTCGAGGACGCGCTGCACGCGACCCGCGCGGCCGTCGAAGAAGGCATCGTGGTCGGCGGCGGCGTGGCCCTCTTCCGGGCGGCCGCCTCGCTGGAGTCGCTCAAGTTCAACGACGAGCGCGACGTCGGCGTGCGGCTCGTGCGCCGCGCCGTCGAGGCGCCGCTCCGCCAGATCGCCCAGAACGCGGGGGTCGACGGGACGGTGGTCGCGGAGAAGGTCCGGTCGGGCGCGCCGACGTTCGGCTACAACGCCGCGACCGACGCGTACGAGGACCTGCTCGCCGGCGGCGTCATCGATCCGGCCAAGGTCGTGCGGCACGCGCTCTCCAACGCGGCCAGCGTCGCCGCGCTGATGCTCACGACCGAGGCCCTCGTCGCCGAGAAGCCCAAGAAGGAGAAGGCCGCTGGCGGCGGCGCTCCCGGCGGCATGGGCGGCATGGGGGGTATGGGCGGCATGGGGGGTATGGGCGGCATGGGCGGCATGGGCGACTTCGACATGGGTTGATCGCCTGTCCGCGCCGCTCTCGGGCTGCCGCCGCCTCCGCGCGGCGCCGGCCCGCTGAGCGCGCTGCTCCCGACGAAGCGGGCCGAGGGGTCCTCCAAAGCATGGTGGCTTGGGGGGCCCCTCGAGTTTTGTGAGGGCCAGCGCTCTTGCCCGGGTTTTTGACCCGCGGTCACGTGGGGCGCTAGACTCCCGGGCAATGTCGGAGTCGTCGTTCGCCCGCTATGGCCGCGAGTACGTGCCGGGCGACGTGCTCTTTCGTGAGGGGGACTCCGGCGACGTCATGTTCGTCATCCAGTCGGGCGCCGTGCGGATCACGAAGTCGGTCGCCGGCGAGGACAAGGTGCTCGCCGTGCTCGGGCCCGGCGAGTTCGTCGGCGAGATGGCGATCTTGAACGGCAAGCCCCGGAACGCGACGGCCACCGTGAGCGAGCCGTCCCGCTGCCTCGTGATCGACGCGCGGAAGCTGGAGATCATGCTGCAGCGCGACGTCGAGATAGCGCTCCGTCTCCTCAAGAAGCTGGCGAAGCGGCTCGACGCGGCGAACTCGCTCGTCGAGATCCTCATGCACCGTGACCCGAAGGCGCGCGTGATGCTCGCGCTCGCGCGTCACGCCGAGGCCTTCGGGGAGGAGACGCCTGAAGGCATACGCGTCCGCTCCTCTCCCGAGGACATCGCGCGCGAGGTCGACGTCGAGCAAGAGACGGTGGACGAGGTGATGAAGCGGCTCCGCCGGCTGAGGCTCCTCTCGTACGGGCCGCCTGCACCCGCGGCGATCATGGTGACCGACATGCGCAGGTTCCGGGATTTCATCGAGTTCCTGGACATGCCGCAGAAGTTCGGCGGAGAGAGCTGAACCAGTGGAGCTGCGTGTCATCGGCTGCCACGGCGGTGAGACCCCCAGGCATCGCACGTGCGCGTTCGTCGTGGACGACGTCCTCGCGATCGACGCCGGCTCGCTGACGAGCGGGCTCGAGGTGAAGGACCAGGCGCGGATCGAGGCGTGCCTCGTGAGCCATGCGCACCTCGATCACATCCGCGACCTGGCCACGATCGCGGACAACCGTTGCCAGCTCGGGTGCCCGCCGCTCGTGATCGCGGGCACGCGCGAGACGCTGCGCACGCTCAAGAAGCACTTCTTCAACAACGTGCTCTGGCCCGATTTCGCGGTGATCCCGAGCGCCGGGCAGCCGACCATCCAGTACCTCGAGCTCAAGCCGGAGCGCCCCACGCCGGTCGCCGGGCGGCTCGTGCGGGCGGTCCACGTGACGCACACGATCGACGCGTCGGCGTTCGTGATCGAAGGGGACGGCGGCGCGATCGCGTACAGCGGCGACACCGGGCCCACGGAGCGGCTGTGGGAGGTGCTGAACCAGCAGCAGGACCTCCGCGCGCTGCTGATGGAGGTCAGCTTCCCCAACCGGGAGCAGCGCCTCGCCACCGTGAGCGGCCACCACACGCCGCAGACGCTCGCCGTCGAGCTCCAGAAGTTCCGCGCGCCGAGGGATCTGCCGACGATGCTCTACCACATCAAGCCGGTCTTCCAGGCCGAGGTGGAGCGCGAGTGCGCCGCGCTGAAGGGGCTGAACCTGGAGGTCCTTCAGCTCATGGATCACTTCGTCCTGTAGCCGACGCGTCGCCGACGCATCGGCGCGGGGCGTCGTGCGCGCGGGTGATGGCAGCGCTGCGCTCGGCGGGAGCGCGGCGCCGAGCTGCCCGGCCCGAGGGGGATAGCTCGATGCCCCGAGCGAGAGCGCACCGCGCAGGAGGTGAGGCCTGCGCGGCGGCGGCGGGAGCCCGCGCGCAACCGCAGCACGGCGGCGCGGGCTAGCGGCTTTCCTGCGTGGGCTCGTCGTTGAAGGGGCGCTTGCCGTCGGGCACCTCTTCGACGCGGGCGAGGACGACCGTGATGTTGTCGGTGCCGCCGAAGTAGTTCGCCCGATCGATGAGCGCCTTGCACGCAGCGTCCAGCGAGCCGCTGGACATCACGAGCTCGAGGATCTGATCGTCGCTCACCAGCCCGGACAGGCCGTCCGAGCAGAGGAGGTACACGTCACCGTGCCGCGTCTCGTCCGTCACGAGATCGACGAGGACGTCCTCGCGGATGCCGAGCGCGCGCGTGATGACGTTGGCCGGAAGCTGCCGGACCTCCTCCTCGGTCATCCACGGGGCCATGTGCGCCGCGTCGCTGACGAGCGAGTGGTCGCGGGTCAGCTGCGTGATCTGGCTGTCGCGCAGGCGATAGCAGCGGCTGTCCCCGACGTGACCCACCGTCACGTGCTCGGCGTCCTTGGAGAACATCGCCGCCACGATCGTCGTGCCCATGCCGAAGTCGGCGAGCGTCTTCAGCGAGCGATCGAAGATGCGCCGGTTCGCCAGCCTGAGGCCGGTGACGACGTAGTTCTCCTCCTCGGTCAGGTTCGGATCGGCAGGGAAGGGCCAGGTGGCGTCCCTCCCCACCGTCACGGACAGGAAGTCCGAGAGCGTGCTCACGGCAAGCTGGCTCGCGACATCGCCCGAGCGGTGTCCGCCCATTCCATCCGCCACGGCCACGACACGGTACTCCTCGCTGACGAGGAGGTTGTCCTCATTGTGGTCCCGGAGGAGCCCGGTATCCGTCATCCCGGCAAACCGGGTCCGCAACATGGGCAGAGAGTAGACGCGGAGCAGGGGGGCAGCGCAAGTTCAAGGCGAGGGCAAAGCTGAAATCCTGGGCCGGATCTCCCACAGCGACCGCTCCATGGCCGCCGGAAGCGGCCGGCGGCAGGGGTGGAGGACCGTTCCGGAGGCGCTCGCTCGCCGGACGCACTTTGCTCTTGAAAGATGAGAGAGGACGTGGGGTTCCTCGCGGAGCGGCGCGCGCCGAGGCGACGGGCGCTCGAGCTCAGAGCCAGCTCTCGCCGATCGCGATCCCCGCCGAGGCCGCGATCGTCTCGGCGGCGCGCACGCCGCAGGCGTGCGCCTCCTCGAAGAGCGCCATCCCCGGCTGATCGACGTGAGCCCAGGCGACGCGCTCGGAGAGCGCGCAGCGCGGCTCGAACGGCCGCGGGCCGAGGAAGCCGGGGCGCGGGCGCGGCATCGCGTGACCCCAGATCATGACGTCCATCCGCTCGACGTCGTCGCGCAGGTGCGGGTGCGCCGGCGCGAGGTCGCGCAGCACGCCGTCGGCGAGCGACTCCCACGGCGCGCGGAGCAGCGCCGCGCGCGCGGCGGCCACGTCCGGCCCGCCGAAGGCGCGGTAGTAGGTCAGCACGGTGCGCTGCACCGGCGTCTCGAGGCGCGATCGCTGCATCGTCGCCGCCGCGAGATCGGTGAGCTGGTGGCGCGCGTCGACGTAGCCGAGCCCCTCGGCGCCGTAGAGGACGGAATCCCACGCGTGGTTGGGGTCGATCGGCCGCTCGACGTGCAGGTTCGCCACGAGCCACGCCGACGCGATCCGCTCCGGCAGGCCGCCCGCTGCGCTCCCCGCGAAGATCCGGCGCACGACGAACGCCGGCGCCGCGAGGATGGCCGCGCGGGCCTCGATACGGCGCGCCTCGCCGCGCTGCACGTCGACGTAGTCGATCTCGACGCGGCCGCCCGGCTGCGGGCGCACCGACGTGACGAGCGCGCCGAGCGACACGCGCGGCGCCGCGCGCTCGAGCAGCGCCTTCACGAGCCGGCCGTTGCCCTCGGGCCAGACGAGGTAGCGGCTGCCCGCGAGCTCCGGCGCGCGCGCCTTGCGCCCCGCGAAGTAGTGCAGCCCCGCCCAGGCCGAGATCTCCTCGGGCGCGCCGCCGAAGTCGTCGAGCATCGCGTAGCGCACGTACCAGCGAAGGAACGGCGTGCGGTACCCCTCGCGATCGAGCCACGCCGCCATGCTCATCCGGTCGAGCTGGAGGAGCTCGGGGTCGCGCGAGGAGCGTTCGAGCGGGATCTGGAACGCCGGGCGCCCGTCGCTGCCGGTGAGCTCCGTGAGCTCCTCCTCGAACGCATGAAACCTCTCGAGCTCGTCCAGCGCCTCGCTCGAGAGCGCGTCGAGCGGCGCGAGGCCGCTGTGCCACGCGCCCTCGTAGAACAGCCGCTCGCCCGGCGCGTGGCACAGCCGCCGCGGATCGAACGTGGGGCGCCCCGCCGCGTCCCACCCGGTGACGACGCCCATCTGCTCGAGCAGGCGCAGCGTCGCGCGCGCCTCGACGTTCGGCGCGGCGAGGTAGTGCGCGCCCCACGGGTACGGCACGACGCCGTCGTCGCCCCACGCGCTCGTGCCGCCTGGCCTCGGCTCGAGCTCGAGGACCCGCAGATCGAGCCCGGCACCGGCGAGCCGCCACGCGGCCGACAACCCGCTCACCCCGCCGCCGACGATCACGACGTCCGCGCGCTCGGCGGGGCCGCTCGCCGCGGGCAGCGGGCCGCCGCGGAGCAGGTGGCCCGCGCCGTGGGCCGCGCCGACGATCTCGCCGGCGAGCGGCGCGCGCCCGGGCGAGGCCGTGTGCACGACCCAGCCCGCGGCCACGGAGCTCAGGAAGCCGCGGCGGTTCACCGGATCACCGGGTCCACTCGGCCCACTCGCGCGTGTACACGGAGACGAGCTTCTGGTCGTTCAGCCGGTTGATCGGCGCCTCGACGCGGCCGAGATCGCGAGGGAACCGGAAGAGCTCCGGCAGGCCGCTCGAGTCGAGGTAGCGGAGCCTCGACGGATCGATCCGGAGGGCGCCTGGCGCGGCGAGCCCCTCGCCGCCCGCCAGGATGAAGCCCCACTCGCCGAAGCTCGGAACGTAGACGTGGAGCGGCGCGGTCTTGAAGCCGGCCGCCTCGAGCGTCGTCACGACGCACCAGAACGACTCGCGCGCGTAGTGAGGCGACGTCGCCTGGACGACGGCGAGCCCGCGCACGGAGAGCCGCTGCCGGAGCAGGTGATAGAACGCGTCCGTGTACAGCTTGCCGACGGCGTAGTTGCCCGGATCGGGGAAGTCGACGATCGCGAGATCGAACGACTCGGTCGACTCCTCGAGGTACTTGAACGCGTCCTCGTTGCGGACGGCGACGCGCGGGTCGCGGAGCGAGCCCTGGTTCAGCTCCGCGGCGAGCGGCAGATCGCGGAAGGCGCCGGTGACCGCGCCGTCCAGGTCGACGAGCAGGATCTGCTCGACCGACGGGTAACGGAGCAGCTCGCGCGCTGCGAGCCCGTCGCCGCCGCCGAGGATCAGCGCGCGCCGCGGCTCGCGCCCCAGCGCGGCGACGGCCGGGTGCACGAGCACCTCGTGGTACCGGTGCTCGTCGTCCGACGAGAACTGGAGGTTGCCGTTCAGGAAGAGGCGCGTCGTGCGCGGGCTCCTCGTGATGACGAGGCGCTGGTAGGGCGACTGCGCCGCGTAGACGATGGGCGCCCCGAAATAGAGCGCCTCCGAGCGCTCGACGAACCGCGAGACGAGCGCGAAGGCGACCCCGAGCCCAGCGATCACGATCAGGCAGAGCGCCCGCAGCCGGACGACGACGGCGCGATCGAGGGGGAACAGGAACGTGCTCGTGATCGCGACGGCCGCGTTGAGCATGCCGAAGAACAGGCTCGTCTGGTGGATCCCGAGGCGCGGCAAGAGGAGCGAGGGGAAGAGCAGGCTCGCGGCCAGCGCGCCGATGTAGTCGAGCGTGAGCACGCGCGCGACGAGCCGCTTGAGATCGAGCGAGAAGTTGAGCAGCCGGATGAGCAGCGGGATCTCGAGCCCCACGAGCACCCCGATGAGCAGCACGAGCGAGTAGAGCAGCGCGCGGAACGAACCGAGCGCCGTGTACACCCGGAAGAGCATCGGCGCGGAGAGCCCCCCGACGAGTGCGAGGCCGAGCTCGATCTCGACGAAGCGCTCGAGGAGCCGGCTCTCGATGTACTGGGAGAGGTACGAGCCGATCCCCATCGCGAACAGGTAAAGGCCGATGACGAAGCTGAACTGCGTCACCGAGTCGCCGAGGACGTAGCTCGCGAGCGTGCCGGTGATGAGCTCGTAGACGAGCCCCGACGTGGCGATGACGAACACGCTCGCGAGGAGCGCCGGGTGCACGAGCCGGGGCAGCGGCTGCGCAGCAGGAAAGGGCGCCGGAGCGTCCCCGGGAGGGGCGCCCCGAGCTCCCGCAGGGCTCTCCTCGGTGGCCGGCATCGGCGCGGTCCTAGCACCGCTCGCGCTGGACCACAGCCTGTTCGGGCTCGCCGGCGCGCTGGTGAGCTCTGGCGAGCGTCCGCGCGCTGACGAGCTGCGGCGTGCGGCGTGTGCGGTACGCACGACGTGCTCCGTGCGACGTGCGACGTGCGACGTGCGACGTGCGACGTGCGACGTGCTGCGTGTGATGTCGACGAGCGCACCTGAAACGCTTCCTCTTCCGTCGTCGAGGCTTCTAGTATGGTGCTCGCGTGAGCACGCCCTTCGACCGAGCAGCCGCGTGCCCCTCCTGCGGCGCGCCGATCACGTTTCGCTTCGCGGGCGCGATGGCGCAGGTGTGCAAGCACTGCAAGTTCGTCGTCGCGCGCACCGATCGGGACCTCCGCGCCGTCGGGCGCGTCGCCGACTTGGTCGATATACCAACGCCCCTCCAGCTCGGCGTCACCGGGCGCTGGGGCAACGAGCCGTTCGTTGTCGACGGCCGCGTCCAGCTCGATCGGGCCAGCGCGCCGGGCGCGCCCTGGCAGGAGATCTTCATCGCGTTCCCGGCCAGCGGTCGCTGGACGTGGGTCGCCTTCGCTCAGGGGCGCTGGTACGCCACCACCGAGGCGCCGCTCCCGCTGAACGGGCTGCCGCAGTGGAGCTCCCTCCAGCCGGGCGGCCGTGTCCACCTCGAGGGGCACGGCATGTTCACCGTCGTCGAGGTCGGCAGCCGGCGCGTGATCTCCGCCGAAGGAGAGATGCCCTACGTCGCCGCGCCGGGCGTGGTGACGGGCTTCGTCGACATCGCTGGGCCGAGGGGCGAGTTCGGGACGCTCGACTACGGCGACGGGCGGATGATCCCGCCCAAGCTCTACCTGGGCCGGCAGATCGACCCGGCCGTGATGAAGCTCGACACCGGCGCCCCTGTGGACCAGCCCACAGCGCAGGTGTCGGCCGTCGCGTGCCCGAACTGCGGCGGCAACCTTCCGCTCGCCGCGCCCGGCACCACGGAGCGCATCGTCTGCCGGTACTGCGGTACGGCGAGCGACCTCACGAAGGGCGCGCTCGTCGCGCTCGGCCAGGTCCCACGGCCGCCCATGGAGCCGTACGTCCCGCTCGGCGCCGAGGGCCAGCTCCGCGGCACGCGCGTGCTCTGCATCGGCTTCGTCATCCGGGGCTGCACGGTGGAGGGCGAGCGCTACCGCTGGCGGGAGTACCTGCTCTACGGCGGGCCGAGCGTCGGCTACCTGTGGCTGATGGAAGAGGACGGCGCGTGGCAGCTCGTGACGCCTCTCTCACCCGGCGAGGTCCAGCCGATGGGCTCGACGGCGAGCTATCAAGGGCGGACGTACGCGCTCAAGCAGAGCGTCCACGCCGAGGTGGAATACGTCATCGGCGAGTTCTACTGGAAGGTCGAGATCGGCGAGGCGGTGCAGGCCACGGAGTACGAGGGCGAAGGCGGCAAGGTCAGCATCGAGCAGGCCCCGACCGAGGTGAGCGTGTCATTCTGCTCACCGCTTCCAGGGAAGGAGCTCGCCGCCGCCTTCCACCTGCCGCCCCCGCCGAGCCCCTCGTTCGGCGGCGGGACGAGCGCCAGCGCCGGCACGGTCGTCGTCATCGTCGTCGTCCTGATCGTCGTCCTCCTCATTCTCATCGCGCTCAGCGACTGCGGTGGGGGCGGCGGCGGCGTCATCTTCATTCCGAGCGGGGGGGGCAGCCCGAGCTTCGGCGGTGGGAAGTGATCCAGTTTCACTGCTCTATTCGGTTGCGTATGAAATAAACGGCCTGCGTCGGTGCGTCTTTTGCGATCCCGGCTGGTGTCGTGTCGGGCACGAGCAGCGCTGGACATGTCTATGTCCACCTCCGTGGAAAGGCGACATCGCGTCGAGCGGAGCGGTCGGATTCGGGCAGATGATGGTCGGTTTCGGGTATCGACCGCCGCCGGCCGCCGCTGGCGATCGAATGATTTCAATGGCTTACGCGCTGGCCACCGGCGGCCCGTGACGTGCAATGTGCCGTCCGACGCCGGCGGTGGGCCGGCGGCGGAGGCCCATGCAAACCGTGAATTCGATCGACCCGCACGCACAGCTGCGTGCGCTCTACATCTCGCTGCTCCGAAACCAGGAGTACTTCGACGAGTTCAAGCAGTTGCTCGCCCTCTACGTCGTCGCGCCCGAGGCAGACGAGGAGCCGGTGGACGCGGCCAGGATCCGCGCGCAGCTCAACGGCCGCATCCGCTCCTGGATCGGCGGCTTCTTTGATGGGCTGAGCGCCTCCCAGGTGCTCCAGTGGCGCGCGATCGTGGTCGAGGAGCGCTTCAACGTGTGCCTGTCGCCCTGGAAGGAGTCGAACGTCTATTGATGCTGCGGCGCAGGCGACAGGCGGGGTTGCACCGCCATCGGCGTACGTCTCACCGGCGCGGCTCTGCCCCGGCGCCATCTACCGGCGCCCGGAGCGCGCCGCGCACCGCGAGCGCCGAGCCCGGCGCGGCGCGCCGGGCGATGGAGGTGCCCGCGCATGGATGACGCCCTCTGGGTGGACGAGCTCTACAAGGCGTTCTGGCGGACCCTCCCCGGGATGCTGCACGCCGACGCGCAGGGGCTGGCCTACACGCTCGGCCTGTCCCCGTCGCGCGACGTGCCCTGGAGCGCCGTGTTCAGCAACGAGATCACGCTGGCCGCGCCCGCGCTGCTCGCGGAGGCCATGCCGGGCGTCCGCGGGGCCACGGTACAGGACGCGCTGCTCGCGCACATGCTCGCCGTCATCGAGGCGTTCGGCACCGATCGCATCAAGGACAAGCAGGTCCGCCCGACCTGGCAGCTCGAGGCCATCCTGGCGCACGCTCGGCGGGCGCGCGACGACGCGCTCCGCCGCGTCGCGCCAGGCGTCGACGACCCGGCCATCGATTTCGCGCGCGCGGACGACGCGACGCTGTTCGCCATCGAGACCGAGCGCAGCCTCCTGGCGAGCGGCGGGCCCGCCGGCTTCAGCCGCTACTACGCGCTCTCCCTCGGCAAGCAGAGCGTCGGCTTCCCGGCGTCGATCGCCCTCGCGCACGCCGCCGGCTGGAACGCCGAGCGGCGCGAAGTGCTCGCGCGGCTGCTGTCGTCGGTGTGGCTCGGGCTGCAGCTCCACGACGACGTCATGGACTGGCAGGACGACTACCAGCGAGGCGGCGCCTGGGCCGTCGTCCTGGCCTCGGAGCTCCGATCGCGCGCGCACGGAGAGCCCCAGGCCGAAGAGCGCGATCGGGAGCGCGCCTCGGAGCCGCGCCACCGCGGTGCCGTCGCGTACGGGCCGCTCGGCACGCCGCCCTGGGGGATCGCGGTGACGCCGAAGGCGCAGAGCGAGCCGCCGATCCCCGACGCGCCCTCGTCCCTGCTCCCCGTCCGCCGGATCGTCCTCGAGTCCGGCGTCCTCGCGGCGATGCTCGACGGCGAGCGCCGGTGCTTCCGCGCCGCGCGGCGGCGGGCCGCCGTGCTCGGCGCTCGCCGCGTCGCGGCCTGGGCGGAGGGGAGGGAGGGGCAAGCCCAGGAGCTCGCGCGGTGCGAGGCCGAGAGCCCCGGCTTCGCCAACCGCGCCCACGCGCTCAACGCCTGGGCCAAGGCCGTGCTGGCATGAGCCGCGGCCGCGGCGCGGCCGCGCGAGGGGGGGCGGGCTCTCCGGAGGAGGGGTCCGCGCGCGCGCGTCCGGCGCCCGGCCGCAAGAGCGCGCCGCCTCCCGCGTCGTCGGCCGCGCCGAGGACGCGCCCGCGGCGCCCGCCGTGGGACTTCGGCTATGCCCCGGTCCCCACCGCCGCCGGCGACGACGACGGTGGTCCCCTCGACGTCGTCGTCGCCTCGCGGTGCCCCGTCGCGCCCGACGCGGTCGCCGAGGCGCTCGGGGAGCGCTGGTCTGGCGTCGCGGTCGAGCGCGTCATCGAGCGGACGCCCATCTTCTGGCTCCGCGTCCGATCCCCCGATCGCGGGCGGCGCGCGGACGTCGTCGCGGCGCTCTCGGCCGCGGCGCTGCCGGTGCGCTACGTCGCGTCGGCCCGGCGCCCGAGCGCCGCCGTCGCCCCCCGCTTCGACGCGGCCGCCGGCGCCGCGGCGCGCCCCGAGGGGTGGAAAGCGCGCGGCGCGTCGGACGAGGACGAGCCCGTCACCCCTGGCCGCTGGTTCCTGCGCGACGAGGGCGGCGGGATCGGCGTCGATCGCCGCCGTTGCGGGGGCGGCGCCGGGATGCGCCTCGGGGTCATCGACGACGACGCCTGGACGGCCGACGAGCTCGGCCTCGAGCGCGAGGTGCTCGTCATGATGGAGCAGCCGCCGCGCAGCCAGGCGCACGGCGCGTTCATGGTCGCGTGGGCCGTCGGGGGCCGTCGCCCCGGCGGGTTCCGCGGCGTCGCGCCGGACGCGTCGCCCCGGCTCTACCTGATCCCGAAGCCTGGATCGTGCGTCCTCGCCCTGCCGGTCGCGATCGTCCAGGCGGTCAGCGACGGCGCCGACGTCGTTGTGTGCGCCGCGTACGTCGAGGGCTCGACGACGCCCATGCTCGACGACGCGCTCGAGTTCGCCGCCCGCCTCGGGCGCCGCGGCCGGGGCTGCCCCGTCGTGTTCCCCACCGGCCGCGAGGCCTCGAGCCCTCCCGAGTCGCTGCACGCGAGCTTCTCGCTCGGGTTCGGCGAGCCCGCGAGCGACCCGCGCGTGTTCTGCGTCGGTCCGGGCGCCCGCGGCGACGGGTGGTTCCTCTGGCGGGACCGCCGGGGGCGGAGTCGCCCCTTCGCCAACCGCGGCCCGGCGGTGCGGTGGCTCGCGCCAGGGGACGACCTCGCCTGCCCGCTGCCGTCCGCGTCCAGCGCGACCCCCGCGCTCGAGCGGCTCTGCCACGCCGAGTCGAGCGGGGCCTCGGCGCTCGCCGCGGGCTCGCTGCTCCTCATCCTGTCGCAGAACCCGTCGCTCCGCCTGCCCGAGCTCGACGCCCTCGTGATGCGCACGCTCGCCCCGGTGCCTCCCGCGGCGCCCGCGTCGGCCGAGCCGATCGCCGACCCGTGGGACGTGCTCCCCGACGGGCGCGATCGCGACGGCCACAACGCCAAGCACGGCTACGGCCGCATCGACGCCGGTCGAGCTTGCCTCGCCGCCGGAGATCCGATCGCGCTCGCGCTGGTGCTCATCGGCGAGGACGGCGCCGCGCGCATCTGGCACGACGTCCGCGCCGAGGGCCCGCTCCTCCGCCGCCTGTACTCGCGCCGCCTCGCGCGCTGGGCCGTCCGGGCGCTGCTCGCCGACCCGAGCCTCTGCCACGGCGTCTGCGCGCTCGTGCGCCACGCCCGCCTCACCGCGGGCGACCCCCGGCGCCGGCGCGCCCACGGCGCCGGCGCCGTGCTGCGGCAGCTCTCGCTCCTCGTCCGCGCCCTCGCGGCGAGCCGCGCGGCGCCGCCGCCCTCGCCGCGCGTGCGGGACGAGATCACCGCCGTGCTCGACCGGCTCGAGCGATCGGCGACCGACGCCGCCGCCGTCGCCGAGGTCGAGTCTCGCTTCGGAGCGCTGGCCGACGTCGTGTTCGCGGACGCCACGGACGGCGACGCGCACGAGGGCGCCGCCTGAGCGCGCTCCCGTCCCGCCGTGGGGTGATCCCGCTCTCATCTCCGCGGGAAAACGTAATAATAATTGCGTAGTAGCGCTGCTGGGGCGCCAGGATCGCGGGTGCCGGGCGCGTTGCACGCCGTCCGGCGCGCGAGGCCCGTTGGTTCACTCGGAATTCCAGCGTATCGTGAGTGGCTGGCGGCGCAATTTGCGCGCCGTCGGCTCTCCCGATGCCCGCTATCGAGAATCGGCGTTGGCTCCTCGCGGTGGTTGTCCTCGCGGCGCTCGTGCTGGGCGGCTCGGGGATGAGGAGCGCTCTGAGCTGGTACGAGCGCCCGTTCCCCGGCGTGCTCGTCGATCCGGACGGCGTGGTCTCGAGCGTGGGCCTGCCGTCCTGGGAGGGCTTCCAGAAGGGCCTCCGGTACCCGGATCGCGTCGTTGAGGTCGACGGCTGGCGCCTCGAGAGCACCGCGGGGCGCTACCGCGCCGGCGCCTGGGATGCGGCGGTCGAGAGGGCGGCGCGCGAGGGGCATCGCTCGGTGAAGGCCCGCGTCGAGACGGCGGAGGGGCTGCGCGACGTCGAGCTCTCCCTCGTCCCCTTCGACGCGCTCGCCTGGTGGTTCTACGCCGGCGGGCTGATGGTCGTCGCCTCGCTCTACGTGGGCGCCGCGCTCATCGCCCTCAGCGCGAGCCCTCGCGGCAAGCTCGCCCGCGCCTTCGCGAGCGCCGCGCTGTTCGCCGCGCTCTTCCAGTTCGCGCTGTTCGACTACCACAGCTCGCGCCACCTCGTCCCGTTCTTCCACGTCGCCTACGCGCTCGTCCCGATGAGCTTCTTCACGCTGGCGCTGCGGCTGCCGGACGACGTCCCGCTCATCGCGCGCTACCCCGTCTTCGCGCGGATCGCGCACGGGCTCGGCGGCCTGCTCGCCGCCGCCCTGCTCGCCTCGCACGCGATGGGCTGGACCACCGTCGCGCTCCGGAGCGTCTGCGCGATCCTGTTCGTGGCGTCGTTCTTCTTCTTCGCGACCACGCTGATCCTCCGCTTCGCCGCGGCGGAGGGCGACCGCCGCCGCACGCTGCGCGCGCTGCTCCTCGCGATGGCGCCGCCGCACGTGGTGATCGCCCTGGGCTTCATGCTGGCCATGCTCGGCGCCCCGGCGTCGACGCTCGCGTGGTTCGCGATCCCCGCGCTCGCCCTCACGCCCGTCTCGAGCGTCGTCGCGTTCATCCGCTACGACCTCTGGGGGAGCCGCGCGCTCCTGTCGCGCCCGCTCACGCGCGTCATCATCGCCTGCATGATGGTCGCGCTCACGGTGATCCTCTGCTCCGCGTGCGCGGGGTACGCCGGCCTCCCGCTGCTCGGCGCGATCAAGGTCGCGGCGCCGGCCGCCGTCGTCAGCGCGGCGCTCGTCGTGTTCGCGCTCGGCGCCGGCGATCGGAAGCTCTTCCCGGCGCGCGCGGAGTACAAGCCCACCGTCGAGCAGCTCAGCGAGGAGCTGACGCTCGTCGCCGATCCCGACGAGGTCGCCTTCGCGGTCGAGCGCACGGTGGCGCGCTGGCTCTCCTGCGAGCGGGTCACCTTCCGTCGCATCGCGGTCGACGCGGCCGACGGCGCGAGCGCGGGCAACGCCGGCGCCGCGCCGGGCGAGCCGGCGCCGAGGGCGGACGAGTCGAGCGGCGAGCGGGTCATCGAGGTCGAGCCCTCCGAGAAGAGCGCGAGCGCGAGCGAGCTCTCGCTGACGGTCATGTTCCGCGGCCGGCTGCTCGGCGTCCTCGAGGTGGGCAAGAAGCGCGGCGGCGCCCTGTTCACGAGCGAGGATCTCGACCTGCTCCGCACGATCGGCAACCAGGCCGCGCTCGCCATGGCGCACGCCCACAGCTACGCGGAGCTGGAGCGGCGGCGGCGTGAGCAGGCCGCCGCGTGGCGCGACGAGCGCGCGGCGCTCATCGAGACGCTCGCGGCCGAGATCACCCACGAGGTGCGCTACCCGATCAACTTCTTCCGCTCCGTGTTCAAGCGCGGCTCGAGCAACCAGAGCCTGGACGCCGAGGAGGTCGAGATCGGCTGCGAGGAGGTCGAGCGCCTCGAGCGCCTCGTGATGGGGCTGCGCCGGGTGACGCACAGGAAGCTCGAGCGCCGCCGCCTCGCGGTCGAGGAGCTCGTCAGCCGGGCGGAGATGCTCCTGCGCGATCAGCTCGGCAAGCGGCGGATCGAGGCGCGCGTGAGCGCGGGATCGAGGCTCCGCTGCGATCCCGATCAGGCCACGCAGGTGCTCGTCAACCTCCTCTCGAACGGCCTCGACGCGGCCGGCGACAAGGGGACGATCGGGGTCGTCTGGGAGACCACCGAGAGCGGCGCCGAGCTCGTCGTGTGGGACACGGGGCCGGGCATCTCGGGGGACGCGTCGCGCCTCTTCGCGCCCTGGTACACGACGAAGCCGCGTGGGACCGGGCTCGGGCTCGCCATCACGCACCGCATCGTCCGCGCCCACGGGTGGTTGATCGAGCCGGAGCGGCGCGACGGCACGACGCGGTTCGTGATCTCGATCCCCGCCGCCGACGTCTCCATGACCGCTGAGGACGAGGTCGCGTGAAGATCCTGATCGTCGATGATCAGCGGAGCGGCCGCCGCACGCTGCGGCAGATCCTGGCCGCGCTCGACGAGGTCGAGGTGATCGAGGCGGTCGGCCTGGACGACGCGATGGCCGCCGTGGAGCGGAGCGCGCCGGACCTCCTGCTCCTCGACGTGCGTCTGTCGGACGATCCGCGCGACCGCGGCGGCCTGGAGATCCTGCGGCGCGTGCGGGCCTCGGGGCGGAGCACGCCCGCGCTGATGGTCACGTCGGTCAGCGAGCTCTCCGAGATCCGCGAGGCCATGCGGCTCGGCGCGCAGGACTACGTGCTGAAGGACGAGCTCTGCCCGGAGATGCTCCTGCCGATCATCGAGGGCCAGCGCGAGCGGCTGCTCCTGAAGGGCGAGGTGGTGCGGCTCCGCGAGCGGGTCGACCGCACGTTCGGCACGAAGGCGCTCCTCGGCTCGTCCGCGGGGATGGAGCGCGTCCGCCGGATCATCGAGCGGGTCGCCGAGTCGAACAAGACGGTGCTCATCCGCGGCGAGACCGGCAGCGGCAAGGAGATGGTCGCCCGCGCGCTGCACGAGATGAGCTCGCGCCGCGGCGAGCCGTTCGTCGCGGTCAACTGCTCTGCGCTGCCGGGGACGCTCATCGAGTCGCTCATCTTCGGGCACGAGCGCGGCGCCTTCACCGGCGCCGAGAAGCGCATGCGCGGCCAGCTCGAGCTCGCGGGCGCCGGCACCATCCTGCTCGACGAGATCGCCGAGATGCCCGGCGAGCTCCAGGCGAAGCTCCTCCGCGTCGTCGAGGATCGCCGCTTCCGCCCCCTCGGCGCCGAGTCGGAGATCCCGCTGCGCGCCCGCGTCCTCGCCGCGACCCACGTCGACCTGGAGAAGCGCATCAGCGAGGGGCGCTTCCGGGAGGACCTCTTCTACAGGCTCAACGTCGTCACGGTGCACGTCCCGTCGCTCGCCGAGCGCGACGCCGATCTCATCGAGCTCCTGCTCGCGTTCAGCGCGGAGCTCCCGCGCAAGCTGCGCTACACCGACGACGCGATCGCGTGGCTGGTCCGGCGGCCCTGGCCCGGCAACGTGCGCGAGCTCCGGAACGTCGTCGAGCGGCTGGGGCTGCTCGCGGACGACGATCTCATCGACGTCCCCACGCTCGAGGAGCTCGCGCGCGAGCGCCCGGTCGTGGACGCCACCGCGGAGATCGACCGGCTGGCGCGCGCCCTGCTCGCGCTGCCCGAGCGGCTGGGATCGAAGCTCCGCGTGATCGAGCGCGCCGTCCTGCACCACGCGATCGAGAGCTGCGGCGGCAACAAGGCGGCGGCGGCGCGCCTCATCGGCGTCGATCGGAAGATGCTCGAGCGGCGCTGGGACCGGCACACCGGCGAGGAGCCGCCGAGCAGCCGGCGGATGTCGATGCCGACGCCGATCGCCGGGCGCCACCTCGGCGAGGAGCCGCCGAGCAGCCGGCGTCACACGCCCGCGAACGGGACGCGGCACCTCGGCGAGGAGCTGTCGGGCAGCCGCAACCAGACGCCCGCGAACTTGCCGCGGTACGTCGGCGAGGAAGCGCCGACCACCCGCCGCCAGGTGCTGCCGCCAGGCCACGACGACGCCTGAGCGGCGCGGCGCCGCCGGCGTGCCGCGCTATCGGGTTTGGGGTGCTACTTCCTGCCGATGCCCGTGTAAACGAACCCCATGCCGCGGAGCTCGTCCGGCTCCCAGATGTTGCGCCCGTCGAAGAGCGTCGGGGAGCTCAGGATGCGCTTCAGCCGGTGGAAATCCGGGCGCCGGTACTCGTGCCACTCGGTGACGACGACCAGCGCGTCCGCGCCCTCGGCCGCGCCGTACATGCCGTCGCTCAGGAGGATGCGGTTCCCGTAGATGGCGCGCACGTTCGGCATCGCCTGCGGGTCGTGCGCCTGGACGGTCGCGCCCGCCTCGAGCAGCGCGTCGATGAGCGTGAGCGCCGGCGCCTCGCGGATGTCGTCCGTTTGCGGCTTGAACGCGAGCCCCCAGACCGCGATCGTCTTCCCCTTCAGCGCGCCGTCGAAGTGGGCGCTCACCTTGCTGGCGAGCAGCCGCTTCTGCCGCGCGTTGATCCGCTCCGTCGCCCGGACGATCTCCAGATCGTGCCCGACGGAGCCCGCGGTGTAGAGGATGGCCGAGAGGTCCTTGGGGAAGCACGATCCGCCGAACCCGGGGCCGGCGAACAGGAACTTCGTGCCGATGCGGGGGTCGGCCCCGACGCCCTTGCGCACGAGCTCGATGTCCGCGCCGACCTTCTCCGCGAGCACGGCCAGGTCGTTCATGAACGAGATGCGCGACGCGAGCAGCGCGTTCGCGGCGTACTTGGTGAGCTCGGCCGAGCGCGCGTCCATGAGCTGGATGCGGTCGCTCGCCCGCACGAACGGGTTGTAGAGGTGGCGCAGGATCTCGCGGGCCTTCGGGTCGTCCGAGCCGATGATCACGCGGTCGGGCTTCATGAAGTCGTTCACCGCGTCGCCCTCCTTGAGGAACTCCGGGTTCGACGCGACAGCGAACGGCTGGGTGGCGTTCGCGCCGATGATCTGTCGGAGCCGGTCCGCCGTCCCGACGGGGACCGTGCTCTTCGTGGCGATCACCTTGAAATTGTTCAGGTTCTTGCCGATCGTCTCGCCGACGGCCTCGACGGCGGAGAGGTCTGCGGAGCCGTCGTCCGCCTGGGGCGTCCCGACGGCGATGAAGACGATCTCGGCGTCGCGGATGGCGCTGGCGACGTCGGTGGAGAACCGGAGCCTGCCGTCGCGCGTGTTCTTCGCGATCAGCACGTCGAGGCCGGGCTCGTAGATCGGCACCTCTCCGCGCTTCAGCATCTCGATCTTGGCAGCGGACACGTCGACGCACGCCACGTCATTCCCGAAATCCGCGAACCCCGCGCCGGCGACGAGGCCGACATACCCTGTTCCCACGACGGCAAGCTGCATGGGCGGGACGCTACCACGACCCCGGCGCCGTTCGAGCCGGCAGTCGCACGGACTGTGACCCTCGATCGATCTGTCCTACTCCTCTCGCGTGCGCGCGCGCGCCGAGCGTTCGTGCTGCCCTTGCCCTCCCTGAGCAAAGGGGCTGCCGGGCGCTCCACGGCAGAGGCGCCGCGCGGCTCAGGGGTGGACGAACACCACGGTGCCGGTCAGCGAGCGCGCTGCGCCGTGCCATCCCGGCGGGACGGCCGGCTCGGTCCAGAAGAACAGGCGGCGGGCGTCCTCTGGAGACAGGTTGATGCAGCCGTGGCTCTTGGGCCGGCCGAACTTGTCGTGCCAGTACGCGCCGTGCAGCGCATACCCCTCCTCGAAGTACTGCACGTAAGGCACGTCGCGCAGCTCGAACTCCTCGCCGACGGTGTCCGAGTCCATGGTGCTCGTGACGAACTTCGTGTGGATACGGAAGATCCCGCGCTTGGTCGCGGTGCTGGACTCGTGATCATCGAGCCCCGCCTCACCGCTCGAGATCAGCGTCGCATAGACGGGCTTCGTGCCCTCGTAGGCGACGAGCACCTGCTTCGTGATGTTGACGTCGAGCCACTTCTCGCCGTTCTTGCCCCAGGCAGGCATCTTCTTGGCAGGGTCGATGCGGCCTGCGTGGCGGTCGTCGACCCAGTCGCCGTCCTTCGTCTCGTAGTGCAGCTTGCCGCCGAAGAACTGCTGCTTGCCGGTGAGCGGCACGGCGGATCGCCACTCGAGCTCTCCGCCGTCGACGAGCTTCTTGCCCACGAGGCGCCACCGCTTGCCCCCGGCGCGGCGCACGAGCGCGAACGGGAAGTCGACGTCCTTGCCGATCTCGACGCCGTGGAACTCGGAGCCGCGGATGGGGCGGAACCTGTCGGCCGGGATGACGCGCAGATCGGTGGTGACGTTGTAGCGCCGGCCCTCGTGGAGGAACGACTCGAGGAAGGCCATCCCGTTGCGCCGCGAGACCTCGTCGATCTTCACGGCGTCGCTGGTCTTGATGAGGCCGGAGAGGTTGGGGGCGCGCCGGCCGTCGCGCAGGTACCAGGGGATCTCGCGATCGGTGATGCGCTGCGCGAGCGCGTCGAGCGCGGGCGGGGCTGGCTCGGCGCTCCATTTGAGCCAGACGTCGAGGCCGTAGGTGGCGCCGCTCTCCTCGTCCCTGGCCCAGCGATCGAGGTGCTTCTTGAGGTTGGGCTCGAAGCGCGCGAGATCGTCCTCGGTCGGGATGCGCGCGTAGGCGGGGCCGCCGCGCGTGACGGTCCCGTACATGTACGGGAGCTTGTGGGTGACGTCGGGGCGGCGGGCCGCAGCGCGGACGATCTCGTCGTCGAGGTCGAGCGTCGCATCGGGGCCGACGCACACGTAGCCGAACGGCTTGATCTTGCGGAAGCCCCCGGGGCACCCGGACGTGCCGGCGGGCTCGGGATCCATCTCCACGACCGCGCCGGCGCGCAGGAAGCCGACGGGCTTCGCGTCGGTGCTGGGCCGCGCAAGGACGCGGGTGAGCATCGAGGTGCTGGCGAGCCGCGGGCGGCCCTCGGGGACCGGCGCCGGCGGGGTGGCGACGCCGCCGAGCGAGACGATCGGCGGGCCCGCGGGCAGGCCGGGCGGCGGCTCGTCCTCGGCCGGGGCAGACGAGGCGAGGGCCGCAGGGGAGGCGAGGGCGGCGGCGGAGGCGCCCTGGGCCTTCTGGCTTCCGGCGGCGCCGGGGAGCTCGATGGGCGCGTCGGCGGCGCTCCCGGAGCGGCCGCAGGCCGAGAGAGACGCGGCGAGCGCGAGGAGTGCGAGCGCATGGCGGCTCGCCGCGAGCGTGGCTGCGGCGCGCGTTCGAGGCGGCGTGTCCATGGCGCGCCGACCGTAGTGCACAGGAGGGGGAGGAGGGCCAGTTTTCGGCAGGCGGATGGAGGTGGGCTCTCGGCGCCTCACCTCGGATCAGGCGCCGAGAGCCGCCCTCGCCGCGCCTCCACGCCGGGATCGGCGGCCGCGTCGTGGTGCACGATCAGGGTGAACGGATACCGATCTTCACCTCTCGTATCGGGATCGTAGGCCCCGGTGGGCAGCGCGGTCACCACGAGCGTTCGTTTCCCGTCCGCTGCGAGCTTCAGCTCCGCGGAGCCGGACGACAGATCCAGGATCTCGCCGTCCGAGTCGGGCGTCAGACCGGGGACGGCCTGGACGACGAAGCGGCGCCTCGCGTCGTCGGGCGCCTCGAGCGACACCCGGAGCGATCGAGGCGTGTCCGCGCCCGCCGAGAGCTCGATATAGCTGGTGCCGAGCAACATCGGCGCGCGCTCGCGGATGTCGATCCTGCCCGGCCTGGCCTCGACCTGGGCCGCCAGCGAGAGCTTGGCCGCCGCGAGGTTCTCCAGGCCACCCGCGAAGTGCCGGAAATGGCGGTCGTCGATGTGATCACCGGTGTACCAGCGCCAGCGCGCGAGCTCGGGGACGGCCTCGACATAGCTTGTGCCCGCCGCCTCTCGGAGCATCGCATCGAGCGCATCGACGAAGTCAGGCTCGTTGGGCTGCGCGCCGTCGCCTGGGCCGGCAGCGTCGCGCGACCCGAGCCACATGCGCGAGACGAACCTCGGATCGCCGTCGAAGAACCGATCCTTGAGGTAGAGCAGCACCATGGAGGCGCCGTACATGGACCACGTCTCGTAATGGTCGTTGTGGTCGATGGCCCAGTCCGGGTGCCTCTGGAAATCGGCCAGGCTCTCGCCCGCGTAGTGATCCGCGCGGACCTGGTCGAGGAACAACGCCGACATCTCGAAGACGACGGGGCTCTCGCTCCAGTCGTCGGCGGCCTGCGAGGCGTGCGCCATCTCGTGCACCACGGTCTCCTCGAGCGCGGAGCCGCCGTAAGGCCCCCACGGATCGACGATCATGGTGGGATGCCGGTCGTCCCACGAGGTCGACGGCTCGCCTCCGAGGACGTCGACGAGGCAGCTGCGGTGGCCTCTCCACACGAACACGTCCAACGCGTCGTCCGGTCCGCACTCTCCACCATCGCCGATGGGCGGGCGCATGCCGATCTGGTTCACATGATAGTCCCAGCCCTCCTCGACGAACGCGAGGACCTGGCGCGCGGTGTCGCGCTCTTCCGCCTTGTAATGATGGACGAGCACCGGGAGCGTCGAGGATCGAAGGGAGAAAGGAAACATCTCCTCGAAGTCGATTCGCCCACAGATGCTCTCGCCTTCCGGCAAAGGGTGCTTGTACTCCGCAGTTGTGGCCGGGGTCGTGTCATCTCCCTCTGTGCCGCAGCCGACAGGCCCGAGGCCGAGGGTGAAGCAAGCCAGCCAGGGAAGGGATCTCCGCATCGAGGCGCTTTAACCGAGCCTCCGGGGAGCTTGCAAGCTTGCAAGGATGCGAGGAGCGGCTGCCAGCATGGCCGCGTGGCGCGAGGGAGCAGCACCTGGCTGCGTGCGTGCCAGAGGTGCTGCCTCTCACCGCGGCTGGAGTGCTAGGCAGACTGGTCGAGCTCTCGCAACACGTCGCGGAGCGCCTGGGCCTCGGCACGCTCGAGGATCACGGGCGCTGACAGGGGCGTGGGCGCGTGGTCGCGAAACTCCACGGGCTGGAAGGCGGCGAGCGCACCGGACGCGGTGTAGGCGAGATCCAGGCGCACCGCGGAGGTGTCCGGGTCGCCGTCCTCGTCGAGGGCGAAGGGGAGCTTCGCGATGGCGGCGAAGTCCCGCCTCTCCAGGGCGGTGGTGAGCGCTCCGATCGGGCAGGTGAAGTAGCGGAAGCCTTCTTCCACCTTCTCACCCGTGGAAGTGTACACGAACTCGCTCAGGATCAGCCATTTGCGACGGGTGGTGAAGCGAGGATCGGCGCGCAGGAAGTCGGAAAGGTCTTGGATCGCCATCGTGCGTTCATACCGCAACCGGGCTCAAGATATCCATCAGTCCGTCGGGGCGGGTCACGCTGCTCGGTCATCGCGCACACGAACGCAGGGTGGGTCGTCTCGATGCGTTGATCTTATGACATGGCCCTACGGCGGGGGGCGATGAGGGATTACGACCGTCCGAACCTGAGCAGCAGCCCGAGCCAGCCCTTCGCGAGGTAAAGGAGGTTGATCAGCACATACATCCAGAAGAATACGTCGAGCCGGTCCGCGAGCGCGAACGCCCAGATGTGGCTCGGGTAGTGGTTCAGGAAGCGCAGGAACGTCATCACGAGCGCCGCCGCCCGGGCGGCGGACGACCGGGGCCGCTCCTCCGTGGCCGTCTCGTAATAGGCGGAGACCGACGTCTCCTTGCCGCTGATCTCGGGGCGGCGGACGAAGTTCGTCAGCGAGATCGCCGAGGCGATCACCGCGACCCCGACGACGCCGGCGAGCAGGAAGCGCGGGTCCCCGCCGGGCCAGCGGCCGCCGTCGAGCCCGAGGCCGCCGGCGCTGAAGAGGCGCATCGAGAGGGCCCCCGAGAGGAGCACCGCCTTGAGCTCGTCCGTGAAGAAGTCGAAGAGGTGGCCCTCCTTCGACGCGAGTTGCTTGTGCCGCGCCAGCATCCCGTCGGCGCAGTCGAGCAGGTAGCTCAGCTCGAGCACGGCGATGGCGACGAGGCCCCCCCGCCGCCGTGGGCAGCGCGACGAGCAGCGCCGCCGCGACCACGAACACGGCGAGGTTGAGCAGCGTCACCTGGTTCGGCGTGATCGAGGTCCGCGCGAGCAGCGCGACCACGCCGCCGGCGAGCGGGCGCATCAGGTACGTGTTGAAGAGCTGATCGTGCTTCTTCCGCGTGGCCAGGTAGATCCGCTTCGCTTCGCCGAGCATGGCCGGCGCATCCTAGCCGAGCGGCTCGCGTCTTGCTCGGGCGGCGGCGCCTTCACCCCCGGCTGACGGATCGCCCGCCGCCCGGTCAGCGCCGCGCCGGGCGCGAGGCGGGCGCGCCCGCGTCGAGCGGCTCGTCGCTCCAGTCGACGGCGATCGAGTCCTCCTTGGCGGCCTCGGGGCGCACCCACTCCTTGGTGATGGAGCCGCCGCTCACGGGAGGCTCGTCGCTCCAGTCGACGGCGATGGAGGTCGAGACGCTCGCGGGGTGCACCGCGATCGTGGCGGGCCCGCCCTCGTCCGCGGCGCCTCGGGGCGACGGCTGCTCTCGCAGCGTGATCGCGTCCGGAGCGAGCGCATGCGCGAACCGCGACGCGCACGGCGGCGGCTCGCTGCGCAGGAGGGCGCGCACGTCCTCCAGCATCTGGCGCGCGTCGGGGTAGCGCTGATCGCGGTCGAAGGCGAGCGCGCGATCGACGACGAGGCACACGTCGCGCGGCGCGTACGGCGCGCGCTGCGCGAGCGGCGGCGCCGGCTCCCTCCCCATCTTCAGCAGGAGGTCGAAGTCGGTGCTCGCCTCGTGGACGTGGCGGCCGGCGATCAGCCGGAACATGGTGGCGCCGACCGCGAACAGGTCGGCGCGGGCGTCGATGTCGCGGCCCTTCGCCTGCTCCGGCGGCATGTACGGCGTCGTGCCGAGCACCAGGCCCATCCGCGTGAGCTCCCCCTGGAGGCTCGAGTCCTGGCGGATCCGCGCGAGCCCGAAATCGAGGACCTTGATGCGCGGGCCGCCGCCTTGCGCGGGCGCGTCCCCCGCGCCGTCGCCGACGACGTACAGGTTGGGCGGCTTGATGTCGCGGTGGATGATCCCCTGCGCGTGCGCCGCGGCGAGCGTGTCGAGCACCTGCGCGGTGAAGCGGAGCACCTCGGCAAGCGGGAGGCCGCCGAGGCGGCGCTCGCGCTGGGCGAGCGACTCGCCCTCGAGCAGCTCCATCACCAGGAACGGCGCCCCGTCCTCGGCGACGTCGATGTCGCGGATCTCGACGGCGCCCGGGTGGCGGAAGCGGTTCGCGGCCTGGGCCTCGCGCTCGAACCGGTCGCAGATCTCCTTCGACTGCGCGGCCTGCGGGTGCAGGATCTTGAGCGCGTCCCGGCGGCCGATCCGGTGGACGCCGACGTAGACGGCGGCCATGCCGCCGGCGCCGAGCAGCCGCTCCAGCGTCCACTTGTTGCGGATCGTGGTCCCCACGCGGTGTGAGGCGGTTTCGCTGCTCATGGGGTCCTTGCGTTCATGGAAGCGGCGCGGCCGCACGCGGTCAAGCGTATGCTCCGCGCGGTCGCGAGGAGAGCGATGACGAGACCGGGCAAGCAGAGCGGGCGGCAGTACACCGAGGCCGAGGTGCGGGCCATCCTGGAGCGCGCCCTCCGGGACACGCAGGCGCGCGGCGTGAGCCATGACGAACTCGTCGCGGCGGCCGAGGAGATCGGCATCTCGCGGGGCGCCATCGAGGCTGCGTCGCGCGACGTCGAGCATGTCCGGGGCGAGGAGGAGGCGCGCGAGGCCATCCTTGCGCGCCGGCGCAAGGGGTTCCGCACGCACCTGTTCTCGTTCCTCCTCGTGAACGCGTTCCTCTTCGCGGTGAACGCGCTCACGGACGGGCCGTGGTGGTTCTTCTGGCCGCTGCTCGGGTGCGGCCTGGGGCTCGCCTTCCACGCGCTCGGCGCGCTCTCCAGCGACGTGTCCCCGCGCCAGATCCGCGGGGAGCTCGAGCGCAGCGCCGCGCAGGCGCGGAAAGAGCAGCACCGGCGGCTGAAGGAGCAGCGCAGGGCCGAGCGCCTCGAGCGCAAGCAGCGCCTCGAGCAGAGCGCGGAGGACTTCGGGCATGCGGTCGAGGAGGGGGTCGCGACGGTGCTCTCGCGGATCGCGCAGGAGATCCGCGGGAGCGCTCCGCCGCCGGCGCCGGTCGAGGGCGCGTCGAAGCGGTCGCGGATCGCGCCGCTCGACGCGGAGGAGGCGGAGTTCGAGGAGCTCGGCGAGGAAGAGGCGGATCGCGCGGCCCGGCGAGGCCGCGGCGACCGCTGACGGCGGCGCGCAGCGCGCGTGGCGCTGACCTTCGCGGCGCGCGAGCACGTTGGGCCGGCCTGCCATGGAAGTGGGGCGTCGAGGTCGCCCGCACGCCTCGGTCGCGGTGGTCGAGTCGTCGCTCGACCAGCTCATCCCGGTGGAGTTCCGGGCTGACCTGGTGCTCGAGCTTCGAGACGCGAATGGCAGACTGGCGTTGGCGATCGTCCTCGAGGTCCAGCGCGACGTGGACCCGGACAAGAAGTTCTCGTGGCCGACGTACGTCACGGTCGTGCGCGCCAAGAAGCGCTGCGGCACAATCGTCCTCGTGATTAACGTCCTTGGGGCGAAGACCGCCACCGACGTGCTCTCGTGACGGTCGATCGATGCGGCCCAACAAGGCGATGAAGTGAACGGCCTTTGCCCGCTGATCATCCCCCTGGCGTCCGGATGGCGGACGTCGTGCCGAGGTAGCTGGCGAGAGGGGGCACCGAACAACGAGAGTTCGCCGCCACGCGTCTCACCCCGCCCTCCGCGCGCTTCACCCCTTCATCCGGAAGGTCAGAGAAGAACCCGACAGGCATCTGTCGATTTCTTTCGTCGAGCGCTCGTCCAGGCCGCCGCGGGCTTTCGCCCAGCGCCGCTCCCCCACGCCCACCGCCGGCCCCTCTCGCTTCCGCCTCTCCCCCCGGCGGGCTACCCTCGACGGGATGTTTCACCCCGTCGTCGACCGGTGGTTCCGTGACCGCTTCGGCGCCCCCGCCCCCGCCCAGGAGCGCGCCTGGCCGGTCATCGCGGCCGGTCGCGACGCGCTGATCAGCGCGCCGACCGGCGCCGGCAAGACGCTCGCGGCCTTCCTCTTCTGCCTCGACCGGCTCGTCCGCGACGCGGCGCGAGGCGCCCTCGAGGACCGCACGGACGTCCTTTACATCTCTCCGCTGAAGGCGCTCTCGCACGACGTCCACCGCAACCTCGAGCAGCCGATCGCCGAGATCTCTGCGGCCATGGAGGCGGCGGGCCTGCCCGCGCCGGGCATCCGGGCCGTCGTGCGGACCGGCGACAGCCCCGCGCAGGAGCGGCGCGCCATGGCGGCCCGGCCGCCGCACGTGCTCGTCACCACACCGGAGTCCGCGTTCATCCTGCTGACCAGCGCGTCGGGGCGGCGCGCGCTCTCCGGGGTGCGCACCGTGATCCTCGACGAGGTCCACGCGATCGCCGGCGACAAGCGCGGCGCCCACCTCGCGCTCTCGCTCGAGCGGCTCGAGGACCTCGTGGTCGGCCAGGGCGGCGCCCGCCCGCAGCGCGTGGGCCTCAGCGCCACCGTCCGCCCCATCGAGATCGCCGCCCGGCTCGTCGCCGGCGCGCGCGAGCTGCCCCAGATCGTCGACGTCGGGCAGCGGCGGGACCTCGATCTCGCCATCGAGGTGCCCCGCGACGAGCTCGGCGCGGTCTGTACGCACGAGCAGTGGACCGAGATCTACGACCGCATCGCGGCGCTCGCGGAGGGGGCGCGGTCGACGCTGGTGTTCGTCAACACGCGCCGCCTCGTCGAGCGGGTCGCGCACGCGCTCGGCGCGCGGCTCGGCGAGGACGTCGTGGCCGCCCACCACGGCAGCCTCTCGCGGGCCCGGCGGCTCTCGGCGGAGCGGCGCCTCAAGGCCGGGGAGCTCCGCGTCGTCGTCGCGACAGCGTCGCTCGAGCTCGGCATCGACGTCGGCGCGGTCGACCTCGCCTGCCTCGTCGGCTCGCCGCGGTCGATCAACGTCGCCCTCCAGCGCATCGGCCGCTCGGGCCACGCCCTCGCCGCGACGCCGCGCGGGCGGCTCTTCCCGCTGACGCGCGACCAGCTCGTCGAGTGCGCGGCGATCGTGCGCGCCGCGCGCCGTGGCGAGCTCGATCGGATGGCGTCGCGCGAGGGGCCGCTCGACGTGCTCGCGCAGCAGATCATCGCCGCGTGCGCGTGCGAGGAGCGCGACGAGGAGGGCCTCTACGCGCTCGTCCGCCGGGCCGCGCCTTACGAAGGGCTGTCGCGCCGCGACTTCGACGCGGTGGTGGCCATGGTCTCGGGCGGCGCCGCCGCGGCGGACGACGGCGCGTCCGCGGCCCGCGGCGCGCGGCAGCGGGCCGGGTCGCTCGTCTACCGCGACGCGATCGGCGGCCGGCTGCGCGGGCGGCGCGGCGCGCGGCTCGCGGCGCTCACCTCGGGCGGGGCGATCCCCGACATCGCGGCCGTCGACGTGGTGCTCCAGCCCGACGGCACCAAGGTCGGCACGCTCGACGAGGATTTCGCGATCGAGTCGTCCGGCGGCGACGTCTTCCTGCTGGGCAACACCTCCTGGCGGGTGATCCGGCTGGAGGGCGGGCAGATGTGGGTCGAGGACGCCCACGGCGCCGCGCCCACGGTGCCGTTCTGGCTGGGGGAGGCGCCGGCGCGCACGCCGGAGCTCTCCGCCGAGGTCGCAGCGCTCCGCGCCGAGGTCGCGGCGCGCCTCGACGAGGAGCGGGCCGATGGGGCGCGGCCGGCGGCCGAGCGGGGCCAGGGCGGCGAGGAGGCGCGGGCGGCGCGGTCCCGGGCGGCGCGCTGGCTCATGGAGGCGTGCGCGCTCGACGCGCGCGGCGCGCTGCTCGTGCGCGACTACATCGAGGCGGGGCGCGCGGCGCTGGGCGCGGTCCCGGGCGGCGCGACCGTCGTGGTCGAGCGCTTCTTCGACGAGGCCGGGGGGCAGCAGATCGTCGTCCACACGCCGCTCGGCGGCCGCGTGAACCGCGCGCTCGGGCTCGCGCTGCGCAAGCGCTTCTGCCGGTCGTTCGACTTCGAGCTCCAGGCGGCGGCGACCGACGACGGCGTGCTGCTCTCGCTGTCGGCGGAGCACGGGATCCCGATCGACGAGGTGCTCGATCTCGTCCGCCCCGAGGGCCTCGAGGAGGTGCTCGTCCAGGCGGCTCTCCAGGGCCCGATGTTCCGCACGCGCTTCCGCTGGGCCGCGTCCCGCGCGCTCGCGCTGCTCCGGTTCCGCGGGGGCCGGCGGGTGCCGCCGGCGCTCCAGCGCATGCGCGCCGACGACCTCCTGCTCTCGATCTTCCCCGAGCAGCAGGGCTGCCAGGACAACCACGGGCTCTTCGCGCACGTCGAGCCACCGGATCACCCGCTCGTCCGCGAGGCGCTGCGCGACTGCCTGACCGAGCTGATGGATGTCGAGGGGCTGCGCGCGCTGCTCGTCGGCCTGCGCAGCGGGGCGATCCGGGTCGTCGCGCTCGACACGCCGGAGCCGAGCGTCTTCTCGCACGAGATCCTGAACGCGAACCCCTACGCGTTCCTCGACGACGCGCCGCTGGAGGAGCGCCGCGCGAGGGCGGTCCGCGTGCGGCGCGGGCTCCCGGCGGAGGTCGCCGAGCGGCTGGGCGGGCTCGATCCGGCGGTCGTCGCCGAGGTGGTCGCCGAGGCGCGGCCGGACGTGCGCGACGCGGACGAGCTGCACGAGCTCCTGCTCGACCGGGTCGCGCTCCCCGCGGAGGAGGGGATCCGGAGCGGCCTCGCGAGGCACTTCGAGGCGCTCTGCGCCGCGGGGCGCGCGGCCGAGGTGGGCGCCGCCCCGGGCGCGGGCGCCGGCGTGCCGCGCGCGCCGCGCGCGCCGCGCTGGGTGGCGACCGAGCGGCGGCCGCTTGTCGAGGTGATCTGGCCGGAGGCGGTGTTTGCGCCCGACGTCGCGGTGCCGCCCGCGGTGCGCGGGGCCGCCGGGGCGGTCGATCGCGGCGCCGCGATCACGGCGCTCGTCCGCGGCTTCCTGAGCGCCGCGGGGCCGATCTCGACCGAGGATCTCGCGTCGCGGCTCGACGTGCCCGCGTACGAGGCGCTGTCCGCGCTCGCGCGGATCGAGCTCGCCGGCGGCGCGCTGCGCGGGCGCTTCCTGCCGAGCGCGCCGTCGCGGCCGGCGCAGGCCGCCGCGGGCCCGAGCGATCCGTCGATCGAGTGGTGCGACCGCCATCTCCTCGCCCGCATCCACCGCCGCACCGTCACCGGCCTGCGCAAGGCGATCGAGCCCGCGACCGCGGCGGAGCTCCTCCGGTTCCTCTTTGCGTGGCAGGGCGTGCGGCCGGGCACGCAGGCGCGCGGGCCGGGGGGCCTCGGGCGGGTGATCGAGCAGCTGCAGGGCTTCGAGCTCGCCGCCGGCGCGTGGGAGCAGGCGGTGCTGCCCGCGCGCGTGGCCGGCTACGACGAGGGCCTGCTCGACGCGCTCTGCCTGTCCGGCGAGGTGGCGTGGGGCCGCGTGGTCCCGCGCGACGCGGCGGCGCCCACGCGCGCGGCGCCGATCACGCTCGCGCTGCGCCGCGATCTCCCGTGGCTCCTCGCGCCGCGGGAGGCCGAGGGCGCGCCGCCGCCGGCGTCGCTCTCCGAGGCGGCGCAGGGCGTGCTGTCGTTCCTGACGCGCGCGGGCGCGTCGTTCTTCGACGACCTCGTGGGCGGCGTGGGCCGCTCCCGGGACGAGGTCGAGGAGGCGCTCTGGGAGCTCGTCGCCGCGGGGCTCGTGACCGGCGACGGCTTCGCGGCGCTGCGCTCGCTGCTCGGCGGCGGCGGCGGCGCGCCCGTCGCGCTGGGCGCGGGCCGCCTGCGCGGCGGGGCGCGCCGGGGCGGCCCCGTCGCGTCGGGCAGGTGGTCGCTCCTTCGATCGCGCCCGGACCCGTTCGCGCCCGCTGCCGGCGACGCCGGCGAGGGGGCCGAGGGCCCCGACGCCGTCGAGGCGCTCGCGCACCAGTACCTCCGCCGCTACGGCGTGGTCTGTCGCGAGCTGCTCGCGCGCGAGCCGCGGCCGCCCGCGTGGCGCGACCTCCTCCGGGTCTACCGGCGGCTCGAGATGGCGGGCCAGCTCCGGGGCGGGCACCTCGTCGCCGGCTTCGTGGGCGAGCATTTCGCGCTGCCCGAGGCGCTCGACGCGCTCCGCGCCGTCCGGCGAGAGCCCCTGTCCGGCGAGATCGTGCAGCTCTCGGCGTGCGACCCGCTGAACCTGGTCGGCATCGTCACGCCGGGGCCGCGGGTGCCGGCCGCGCTCGGGAACGTGGTCATCTACCGCGACGGCGTGCCGCTCCTGCCCGTGGCCGCGGCCGCGCCGGGCGGGCTGGGACGGGCGATGGCCGTTGCCCCGGGAGCAGCGATGTGAGGGCGGCCTCTTCGTCTCGGTCAAGGAAGCCTGGAATGGACTCGAGATTGACGCAGACGGGGAGCGCGCGTTCGTCTGCAATGGTCTGGTTCGGGGCTGGGCGATCGATTGAAAGGGAGGGTGGCTGACGCGGAGCGCATGTCGGCGCTTCTCGGCGGGCCCTGCCAGGGATCTGCCTCGCGAGCGGAGAGAGAGTTCAACGCAAAGGTGCCAAGAGCGCAAAGGCGCAAAAACGCACGGTGATTGTTCCTTGGTTTGCGTCTTTGCGTCTTTGCGTTGAACTCTCTCTCCGCGGATCCCTGGCCGGCGTAACTACGCCATCGGCTCATCGCGGCGACCCACTCTCCGCTGGTCATCACGCGGGAGATGCGCCGGCAGGGCAAGCGTCGCGAGACAGACGTGTAATGTCTCCGTCACACGCGCGCCGCGCAGGCAGCCGACGTGCGCCAGGCCGGAGCACGGCGGGCTTCTGCGATGAACGAACCGAGCTCGTGTCCCTCAGCGGTGGGCATCGAGGCGCGCAGCAGGCGTCCTTGACGCTCGACCGCATGGCGCGAGCTGCCGTACTCTCACGCCGATGGCCAGCGAAAAGAAGAAGAAGGCACGAACCGAGGCCGCCTCGGACGCGGGCACGCAGGGCGAGAAGCCCTCCGCTGAGCCGCAGCGGGGCGGCAAGAAGAAATCGACGCTCACGGCCGCCCAGCGGCAGGAGCTGCTCGATCTCGATCCCGCCTATGAGGCGCCGATCGACCACCCCGTCTCCGATACGTTGCAGGAGGCGCGGGAGCTCGAGGTCGCCTTGAGCAAGCTCGGCAAGGAGATCTACAAGAAGAGCAGGCTCTCGAAGGAGGTCGGCACCTCGATCTCTGCCCGGCGCGACCTGCTCGCCGCGGCCGAGTCCGCCTGGACCGAGGTCCGCACGCTCCCGCTCTCCTCCGACCTGCGCGCGCAGCGCAAGGACGCGGAGGCCCTCAAGCGCGACGCCATCGCGGCGCTCCGCTACTTCCTCGCGGCGGACGAGGAGGTGGAGCGGCGCGTCGACGGGATCGTCCTTGGCACCGGCGTCGCCGACCTGGTGAGCGATCTGAGCCAGCTCGCCGAGCTGCTCGAGCAGCACCGCGACGCGCTGGCCAGGGCCGATCTTCCGAAGCGCGCCCCGGAGCGCGCCCGTGAGCTCGCCGCGGCGCTCAGCAGCGGCGCGGCGGAGCGCGCCGTCGACCCCCAGGGCAACGCCGCGATGGCACTCCGGAATCGCGCCTTCTGGTGGCTGCGCGAGGCCATGGACGACATCCGCGCCGCAGGCCGCTATGTCTACCGCGACGAGCGCAAGGTGCTCGCGCTCTTCCGCACATCGAGCGCGCGTGCCCGCGCGCGTCGGCGCGCAGTGAAGCAGGATGAGCCCGAGACGACTGGATCGAGCCCGACACCGGCAGCGCCTGAGCCTGAATCGACCTGACGGCAGCGCAATCCGACGCGTCGGCAGCGCGATCGGACATGCAGGGAGCCCGATCCGACATGGCAAGAGCGCGATCGGACACGCCGGGAACGCGATCGGACACGGGTGGGGCCCAATCCGATAGGACCGCAGGGCGATCCGACACGTCGAGAGCCCGATCCAAGCCGCTTTCGTGAAGCGGACACCGCTGCGGCGTGCCCACGCGCACGTTGCGCTCCAACCCTGATGCGTCAATATCGTGCGGCGAACACGCGCTCGGGGGGGCGTTCCTGGTCATCTGAGGCCGCCGCCATGTGGACTGTCCTTCCCGAGCTTCGCCAGCCTGCCAACTCCCGTCACCGCGCCTCCGGCCCGCCAAGGGTGCTCTGGACATTGCCGGTCGCGTTCGCGGCCGCTCTGCAGTGCCTCGCATGCAACCAGGGAGCATCTCAGCCCGGCGGCGCGAAGGCGGAGAAGCCCGCGGCCAGCGTCAAGGAGGTGACGCTCGCCCCCGTGACGGAGCTCGTCATGGAACAGGCCGTCGACATCTCGGGGACCCTCGACGCCGACGAGCAGGTGACGCTCGGGGCCAAGGTGGCCGGACGCCTCGCCTCGATCTCGGTCGACCTGGCGAGCCCGGTCCAGCGAGATCAGGTCATCGCTCAGCTGGAGGCGCGGGACTACGAGCTGCGCATCGAGCAGGCCACGGCCGCGCTGGCGCAGAGCCGCGCCCAGCTCGGCTTGCCCCCGGACGGGCCTGACAGCGAGCTCGATATCGAGGGCACGGCGATCGTGAGGCAGGCCCTCGCGACGTTCAAGGAAGCGCAGGCCAACCAGGTGCGGGCGCGGGGGCTCGCCAGGGAAGGGTTGATGTCGGGCATGGACCTCGACGCGGCCGAGGCGGCGGCGGTCCGCGCGGAGACCGCCGTGCAGTCGGCGCGGGAGGAGGTGCGCATCCGCGAGGCCGCGGTCCGCCAGCGGCGCTCCGAGCTGCGCATGGCGCGGCAGCAGCTCACCGACACGATGGTGCGCTCGCCGCTCGATGGAGTCGTCCAGGTGCGGCGAGCGAACGTCGGCCAGTACCTCGCCGCGGGGGCGCCGATCGTGGATGTCGTCCGGATCGACCCGCTGCGGCTGCGCGTGGCCATCCCCGAGCTCGAGGCGGCGGGCGTGCGCGCCGGCCAGCCCGTGCGCGTGACCCTCCAGGGAGACGGCGCCACCTATCCGGGGACGGTCGCGCGCCTCGCGCCCGCGCTCGACCCGCAGAGCCGCACCCTGCTCGTGGAGAGCGACATCAAGAACCCCGGCCACCTGCGGCCCGGCAGCCTCGTCAGCGCGCAGATCGTCGTGAGCTCGAGGCCGGTGCCGACCGTGCCGGCGACCGCCGTCGTCCGGTTCGCCGGCCTCGCGAAGGTCATCACGGTCGAGGAGGGCAAGGCGAAGGAGAAGCAGGTCACCACGGGAAGGACGTCGGGAGATCGGGTCGAGATCGTGTCCGGCGTCGCGGTGGGGGAGTCTGTCGTCGCCCGGCCCGGGTCGCTCCAGCAAGGGCAGCCGGTGCGCGTGGTGGAAGGGGGCTAGGGTGCAAGCGCTCGCCAGGATCTGCATCCAGCGGCCCGTGTTCGCCGCCATGCTCACGCTCGCCCTCGTGGTGGTCGGCGCCGTGGCGTACTTCAAGCTGGGCGTGGATCGCTTCCCCGCCGTCGACCTGCCGACGGTCTCGGTCCGCACCACGCTCCCCGGCGGCGCGCCCGAGGACGTCGAGTCGGAGATCTCCGAGGAGATCGAGGAGGCGGTCAACACCGTCGAGGGGATCACCGAGCTCCGCTCGGTCTCGACGAGCGGCACATCGGTCGTCGTCGCCACGTTCAACCTCAACCGGGACATCGACTCGGCGGCTCAGGACGTCCGCGATCGCGTGCAGGCGGCGCTGCGCCGCCTCCCCGTGGGCACCGAGCCGCCCGTCATCGCGAAGCAGGACAACGACTCGACCCCGGTGATGTCGATCGCCCTCTCGGCCGATCGATCGATCCGGGAGCTCACCGAGCTGGCCGACAAGCTCGTGCGGGTGCAGCTCGAGCGCGCGTCGGGCGTCGGCGAGGTGCGCGTCGTGGGGGGGCAGGAGCGCGCCATCAAGATCTGGCTGAACGCCGATCGCCTCGCCGCGTACGGCCTCCCGATCACCGCCGTCCGCGACGCGATCGTGCAGCAGAACGCGAACATCCCCGCGGGGAACGTCACGGGGAAGGAGGAGGAGCGGACGCTGCGCACGATGGGCCGCATCGAGGACGCGGGCGCGTTCAACGATCTGGTCGTCGCCACGGTCGACGGGCGCCCCGTCCGGGTGCGCGACATCGGCCGCGCCGAGGACGGCACCTACGAGCAGCGCTCGCTGGCTCGCCTCGACGGCAAGCCCACCGTCGTCCTCGACGTCGTGCGGCAGTCGGGCGCCAACACCGTCGCGGTGATCGAGGCCGTGAAGGCCAACCTGGCGAAGCTCTCCGAGCAGATGCCCGGGGACGTGCGACTAGAGGTGATCCGCGACCAGTCGGGCTACATCTACACGGCGCTGCACGAGATCAACGTGCACCTCGTCCTCGGCAGCCTCCTCGCGTGCGCGGTCGTCCTGCTCTTCATGCGGTCGTGGCGGTCCACGATCATCGCGGGCGTCGCCATCCCGACGTCGGTCGTCGCGACGTTCGGCATGATGTGGCTGCTCGACTTCACGCTGAACAGCGTGACGATGCTGGCGCTCGTGCTGATGGTGGGCATCGTCATCGACGACGCCATCGTCGTCCTCGAGAACATCTTCCGCTTCGTCGAGGAGAAGAAGATGGACTCCTTCGAGGCGGCCAGGGCCGCGACGCAGGAGATCGGGCTCGCCGTGCTCGCGACGACGCTGTCGCTCGTCGTCATCTTCGTCCCCGTGTCGTTCATGTCGTCGATCTCGGGGCGGTTCCTGTTCCAGTTCGGGATCACGGCCACGGTCGCGATCCTCGTGAGCCTGCTCGTCAGCTTCACGCTGACCCCGATGATGAGCGCGCGCCTGCTCCGCGAGGAGGGCGCCCGCGCGCACGCGGCGGGCGAGGCGGGCGCGCACGGCGGCGGGGGCGAGGCGGCGACGCGAGAGGGCTTCTACGGGAGGCTCGAGGCCAGGTACACGCGCGCCCTCGCGTTCGCGATGCGGCACCGGGCGATCGTCGCCGTCTCGGGGGCGTTCGTGATGGCGTCGGCCGTGCCGCTCTACGGGCTCGTGAAGCAGGAGTACATCCCCTCGGGCGCGGACGACGCGGAGTTCGAGATCCGCGTCACGGCCCCGCTCAGCGCGAGCATCGGCGCGATGGACGACGTGATGCGGCAGATCAGCGATGACGTCCGCGGGGTGCGCGGGGTGCGGAGCGTGCTCGCCACCGCGGGCGGCGGCTTCGTGGGCGGCGTCAGCGCGGGCGAGGCCTTCGTGCGGATCGCCCCGCACGACGAGCGCACGTTCTCCCTGACGCGGCTGCTCCGGGAGACGCTCTCCGCCCATCCATGGCGCGCCTTCAAGGACAACTACTCGCAGAAGGACGTGATGCAGGAGGTGCGGCGCAAGCTGCGCAAGTACTCCGATCTCCGGATCTCGGTGCGCAACGTGCCGTCGTTCAACATCGGCGGCGGGAACTTCGAGATCGACTTCGCGATCCAGGGTCCCGACATCGAGCAGCTCGAGCGTTATGCGAACGAGCTCCGCGAGCGCTCCGCGCACCTCGGCGGCATCGTGGACGCCGACGTGACGCTGAAGATCGACCGGCCGGAGCTCCGGGTGCTCATCGAGCGCGATCGCGCGGCGCAGCTCGGGGTCCGGACGCAGGACATCGCGACCGCGCTGCGGCTGATGGTGGGCGGAGATCAGGCGGTCTCGCGCTTCCGGGACGAGGCCGAGAACGAGAACTACGACGTGCAGCTGCGCCTCATCGAGGAGGATCGCGATCGGGTAGCGGCCGTCCGCCGCCTGTACGTGCCCCGGACGGCGCGCGCGTCGGCCGCGCCGTCGCCGGGCGGCGCCGGCGGCGCGACGGCGCCCTCGGCCGGGACGCCGCTGCTCCGGGGCGACCTTGTGCGCCTCGACAACCTTGTGCGCATCGAGGAGGCGAGGAGCCCGTCGCGCATCGACAGGCTCGATCGCCAGCGGGTGTCGAGCCTGCGCGCCGGCGTCGCCCCGGGCTATGCGCTGGCCGACCGGCTGGAGGCGCTGCGCGGCGCCGCCCGGGAGATGGACATGCCCGCGGCGTACACGACCAGCGTGCGCGGCCGCGGCGCGGAGCTCGAGCGCACGTTCGGCGAGTTCATCTGGGCGTTCCTCCTGTCGATCGTGCTCATGTACATGATCCTGGCGTCGCAGTTCGAGAGCCTTGTGCACCCGGTGACGATCCTGCTCTCGCTGCCGCTGTCGGTGCCGTTCGCGCTGCTCAGCCTGTGGGCGACCGGGAACACCCTGAACCTGTACTCTGCGCTCGGCTTCCTCGTGCTGTTCGGCGTGGTGAAGAAGAACTCGATCCTCCAGGTCGACCACATGAACAAGCTGCGGAGCGAGGGCATGCCGCGCGAGGAGGCGATCCTCCAGGCGAACCGCGATCGGCTGCGGCCCATCCTGATGACCACGCTGGCCCTTGTCGCGGGCATGCTCCCGCTCTGGCTGGGCACGGGGCCCGGGGCCGAGGAGCGCCAGACGATCGCCGTCGTGGTCATCGGCGGCCAGTCCCTGAGCCTGCTGCTCACCCTGATCGTCACGCCTGTCTCGTACTCGCTGCTCGACGATCTCGCGCGCAGCGAGCGCTGGGGGCGGGTCCGATCCCGCGTGGCCTCCCTCCGCGAGCGCGCGTCCGCGCGGTTCGGCCGGCTCTTCGCGCGCAGGACGACGTAGGCGCGGCGGCGCCCGCTGCCGCGCGCCTCAGCCCTTCCCCATCCCGAGCGCGGCCACGGCCACCGCGCCCCAGCCCACGAGCAGGAGCAGCCCGCCGAACGGCGTGACCGCGCCGAGGACGCGGACGCCGGTCAGGGTCATCGCATAGAGGCTGCCGGAGAAGAGGAGCACGCCGCCCGCGAAGCAGAAGCCGGCGACCGTCGCCGCGACGCCGCCGGTGCGCGCGGCGAGGTGGGCGGCGAGCGCCAGCGCGAGCGCGTGGGCGAGGTGGTACTGGGCGCCCGTTTGCCACCAGGAGAGGCGCAGCGCGCCGTCCGCCTGTGCGTCGAGCGTCGACTTGAGCCCGTGGGCGCCGAACGCGCCGAGCGCCACCGCGAGGAACCCGTAAACGCCCGAGAGCAGGAAGAAGAGACGTTCCATCGGGCGCGCAGCTTAGCCGATGGCCGGAGCTCGTCACGAGGGGCGCTAGGCGTCTGGGCACCTATCATTGCGCCACGGCTTCGTGACGGCCCAGCGGACCACCGGCGCGTGCCCTGCCGGCGAGCCGGCGCCGCGCGCCCGCCCGAGCGCGCCACGCGTCAGCCTCCCTCCACCCGCCGCCGCGGGAAGATCGTCCCCCGGATCTCCGCCATCGACGCGCCGAACGTCGCCGCGAGCCGACCGAGGACGAGGCGGTTCAGCCGGCCGTCCGGCGGCGCCTTGACCGCGATCACGAACGCGGCGTCGATCGGCGTGCCGGCGTGCCTCGCCGCCCGCTCCGCGAGCGCCGCCGCGGCGACGTCGGACAGCTCCTCCCGCCGTGCCACGCGGATCTTCACGTAGAGCGCCGCCCGCATCAGCGTGTGGTAGCCGTGCATCCACGCCATCCAGCGCTCCTCCGGGCCCCCGGCGAGGGCCCGTGAGAGCGCGTCGTGGCGCCGCTCGATCTCGTCGAAGGGCAGGTTGTCGAGCTCGTTCAGCGCGCCGGGGAACTCCCCCGCGAGCGCGCGGAACACCTCCTTGCCGGGGATCGGCTCCCCGGCCGCCCGCGCGCGCCGGAGCTCGGCGAGCGTGAGGTACTTGCGGGCGAGCTGCGACAGGACCTCCGGGGAGAGGCGCGTGTCGCCGTCGGGGTCCGCCGCGCCGGTCACAGCCAGCCGTGGGGGAACGCGAGGACGTCGCCGATCGACGCGGCGCCGAGGCACAGCGCGACGAGGCGATCGACCCCGAGCGCGTTTCCCGCCGCGGGCGGCATGCCCTCCTCGAGCGCGTCGAGGAAGCGCTCGTCGATCGGATAGACCGGCTTGCCCTGGGCGGCCCGCGCCCCCTGATCGGCGAGGAGCCGCGCGCGCTGCTCGACCGGGTCGGTCAGCTCGCCGAAGCCATTGCAGAGCTCGACGCCCGCGACATACAGCTCGAACCTCTCGCAGACCCGCGGATCGCTCGGCTTGAGCCGCGCGAGCGACGCGAGCGGCGCGGGGAAATCGACGAGGAACACCGGGTGGGGCAGCGCAGCGATCGCCGGCTCCACCGCGTCCACGAGCAGGCGGAAGAACCGCTCCTCGTCGCTCGACGCGAGCGCGATCGCGTCGTCCGCGGGCACGCCCGCCCAGCGCGCGAACGCCTCGCCGATCGAGATCCGCGGGAACGGCCGCTCCAAACGTACCTGCTTGCCGGACGTCGAGATCGTGCCATCCGCGCCGAGCGCGCCCGCGACGCGCTGCACGATCGCCTCGGTGTCGGCCATCACCTCGTCCACGCCGGCGAAGGCGCGGTACCATTCGAGCATCGTGAACTCCGGGTTGTGCCTGTCGCCGAGCTCCCCGCGCCGGAAGCAACGCGCGAGCTGGAAGCAGCGCGGGACGCCTCCCGAGAGCAGCCGCTTCATCTGGTACTCCGGGCTCGTGATCAGGAACGTCGGGCGCGCCGCCTGCACCGCGAACGCGTCGAGGTGTAGGTCGAGCCCGGGGGAGGGGACCATGCTCGGCGTCTCCACCTCGAGGAAGCCGCGCTCGGCGAACAGCGCCCGCACCGCGGCGAGCGCCGCCGCGCGCTGCGCGAGCGCCGCGCCGCGCCCGCGATGGATCGCGCGCTCCGTCTCGCTCGACGGCGGCGCCGCGGCGCCCGCGCGCGCCCGCGGCGGCCTCCGGGGCGCGATCCGCTCGACGATCCGCGCGGACGTGAGCGCGCAGTCGGTCGGCGCCGGCGCCGGCGCGCCCTCGACGATCGCGAGATCGCCGACCTCGAGCGGCGGCGCGGGCGCGCCCTCGAGCGCGACGCGCAGCGCGCTGAACGCGTCGCCGAGGACGACCGCGCCCTCCGCGACCGCGAGCACGCGGCCGCCGACGCGAACCCTTCCGGGCAGCGGCGCACCGGCGGGACACGGGGAACAGGCGGAGACGATGTCGCTCGGGGCGAACGTCGCCGGGAATCCAATGGAGGTGTTTGTTTCAGAGAGAGCCACGGGAGCCTGCGTTGAAGGTGCCGGAGACATACCACGCAGGTTGACCAGGGAGGTCACGTAACGAGGCAATCGCGGCCACAACTCCTTGATTTTCCGCGAGGACGCCGCGTCGCTTCTCCTTGATGAGCCAACGCAACTCGTTACGTTGGTCGCGCTCGTCGGTCCGGCCCTGCCGCGCCTCACGCGAGCGCTGCTTGCAGAAAGCCAGCAGAAATCCAGCCGGAGAGAAGAACCCATGAGACGACTGCCGCTCTTGCTTCCGTTGACCGCACTCGCAGCCTTGGCCGCTGCGGGGCCCGCCGCCGCGTCCGAGTGGCACACGCTGCGGAAGGGCTCGCCGGCAGCGGACCTGTCCTTCCGCGGCGCGGAGGGCGCGCGGGGCGCGGCGGAGGCGGCCCTGAAGCACGCCGCTTCAGAGCTCCGCCTCCAGGGCGTCTCGCTGCGTTACCAGAGCGAGCTCGTCGATGGCGATCACCGCACCGTCCGGTTTGCGCAGGTCCACGCCGGACTGCCCGTGCTCGGCGCCGCCGTGGCGATCGACGTCACTCGGGAGAACCGCGCCGAGGTCGTGGTGCTCGACGTGGCGCGGGACGTGTCGGTCGCGACGACGCCGACTCACGGGGAGGAGGCCGCGCGGCGCGCGGTCGAGGCGACGTACGGGATGACGCTCTCGGAGCGGCCGAACGCGGCGCTCGCGGTGCTTCCCGAGGCCGAGACGGGCGGCAAGCTCGTCTGGGTGGTCGATGTCCGGTCGGATCGCGGCGGGGAGCGCTACCTCGTCGACGCGCACACAGGCAAGCTCGTCCACAGGCGCTCGCTGGCCGTGCACGCGCGAGGGCGCGTTTACCCCATCAGCTCGGCGGTCACGCCCGAGGTCCAGGATCTCGAGCTCACAAGCCTCGACGCGGCGGATCCCCAGACCTTGAGCGGCTGGGACGGCAACTTCAAGGTGGTGAATTACGTGGATGGCGACCTCGCCGCCGGCGTCCCGCTCACCCTGGAGCAGAGCGTCGGGCCGAACGCAGGGGAGGACTTCCTCTATGACCCGCCCACGAGCGCGGAGGACGCGCACGACCAGTTCGCGCAGGTCGGCATCTATTACCACCTCACCCGGATGCGCGATTACTTCGTGTCGACCCACCACATCGACATGGGGGCGCCTGGCTGGAAGCTCGTCGCGGTCGCCAACATGCTGGAGGCGGGCCGGCCGATGGACAACGCGTTCTTCTCGGGAGAGGGGGTGGGCGAGCCCTTCCGCGCGCCGAACCTCATCGCCATCGGCCAGGGCTCGTTCTTCGATTTCTCGGACGACTCCGACGTGTTCCTCCACGAGTTCACCCATTACGTCTCCGCCAACGCGGTCGGCTACAATGGGGGCCAGTTCGCGATCAACGAATACGGGCTCTCCCCCTGGGCCGGCAGCATCGATGAGGGCATCGCGGACTATTTCGCCTGCACCGTGAACGGCGACTCCACGCTCGGCGAGGCGACGCTGGCGCCCTTCGGCATGGCGCGCGACCTCGCGAAGGACGCCAAGACGTGCCCCGGCGATCTGGTGGGCGAGGTGCACGAGGACGGCGAGCTGATCGGCAGCCTCGCGTGGTCCTTGCGCGAGAAATTCGGGGCCAAGGTGGGCGACAGGCTCGTCTGGGGCGCGGTGACGCTGCTGACCCCCAACGCCTCGTTCGGCGATTTCGCCAAGGCGCTGAAGAGGGCGACCGACAAGCTGGTGACCGCCGGTGACCTCACGGAGGCGGACGCCGGCGCCGTCGACGCGCTGATCGAGAGCCGCGGCCTCGACGACTGCGAGGAGGTGCTCGATCTGACCGGGGGCAAGTCGCAGACGACGAACATGCTCGGGATCGACTCGCTGGTGTTCGGCACCGGGGCGTCGTGCGCGGATTACCGCTCGCAGCTCAGCCTGCAGAGCCTCTTCCACTTCAAGAGCACGCCGGATCGGGCCGCGAAGGGCGTCCGCTTCACCGTGCAGGTCGATCCCGATCGCGGCCACGACGTCGAGTGGAGCATCTATGTGAGGACCGGCCGGCACGTCGGCTTCAGGCTGGGCGAGCTCCTGCCGGAGGTCAGGAACTACGATTACAGCGTCGAGGGGATCACGGAGACGAGCGGTGAGCTCGTCATCGACGAGAGCTCCGAGCCGCCGTTCGATCCCACGCAGACGTACTACCTGGTGATCGGTCACAAGAACTGCCCGTCCTCGTCCGTGACGGTGGAGAGCGAAGATCTCGGGGTGGAGCCGCCTGTCGAGCCGACGGATCCCGTCGAGCCGGAGCCCGCTGGCTCCACGGGCGGCGCGACGCCGGACCCGACCGATCCGATCGAGGATCCCGAGCCGGAGACGGTCGTGGGGTGCGCTTGCCGCGCCGCCGAGCCGAGCGCGCCCGTCGCGCCGTGGACGGCGCTCGCCGGGGTCGCGCTCGCGGGAGCTGCCGTGCTGAGGCGGCGTGCGCGGGCGCGTCGTGCGCTGGGCTGAAGTGAAGGACTGAGGGTCTGAGGCCGCGGGCGCCACGCGGCGGGCGACGCATCGACGCGCGCCGCCGTGGCGCCTGCCCTCTACGCAAGCGCGAGGCTCGGAGCGCTCGCGCGTGTCGCTTCTGTGGGTGGGATACGGGGCCGCTTTCGCTGCGCTAGCGTCCGCCCGCGCCGCCCGCGCCGCCGGTACCGCCCGCACCGCCGGTGTCGCCACCGGCGCCACCCGCACCGCCGGCGCCACCCGCACCGCCGGCGCCACCCGTACCGCCGCCGCTTCCGCCCTCGCCCGCACCGCCGCCTCCGGCCGTCCCGTTGCCGCCGGTGCCACCGCCGCTGCCGCTCGTGCTGCTCGTGCTGCCCGTCGTCGGGTTCTGGTTCGGATCGCAGACCTGCGTGGTCACATCCGGTCTGCAGCAACGATGTTGTTGCTGCTGCTGACCGATGCCCATGCACTCGAGGCCATCGGCGCAGTCATCGTTGCCGTTCGCGATTTCGCAGGGCTCGCCCTCTTGCTGCCGGCTGCAGCTCGCGGCGGAGGCGACGATCGCCGCGGCGAGCGCGGCCAGGAGGAGCGCGGGGCGCAAGGCGTTGCGCGATGTCTTCGGGGCTTTCACGCGCGCTGGTCTAGCAGAACCACGCGGGCTTGCCTATTGCCCATCTACTGCGGAGGGGTAGGCCGGTTCTTCGCGTCGATGGCGTCGATGAACAGGCCCATGTACTGCGCGGCGCTCGTGATCGAGAAGATGAGCGATAGATAGATGAGCAGCCGTCCGACGTGCACCACGTCGACCTCTCCGAAGTCGACGCCGAGGTGGATGTGGTACGGGTAACCGAGGATCAGGCAGACGATCCCGATCATCTGCAGCGCTGTCTTGATCTTCCCGCCGTCGCCCGCCGCGATGACGAGCCCCTCGGTCGAGGCGATCGAGCGGAGCGCCGTGATCGTGATCTCGCGCGAGATGAGCAGCACCACCGCCCACGCCGGGATCCGGCCCATCGGCACCAGCCACACGAGCGTGGCGGCGACGATGAGCTTGTCGGCGAGCGGATCGAGGAACTTGCCGAGCACGCTCACGAGGCCCTGCCGCCGCGCCAGGTAGCCGTCGAGCATGTCCGTGATCGCCGCGAGCGAGTAGACGCCCGCGGCCCAGAAGCAGTCGCGCGGCGCGCCCCTCGAGAGCAGCAAGAGGACGGCTGGGATCATGAGGATCCGGGCGAACGTGAGCAGGTTCGGGAGGTTCCGCGCGTCTTCCCAGAGCGTGCGCCGCCGCTGCGCCTTGATGCCCCGCAGGGACGTGCCCGCGCTAGCGACCATCGACGAGGACCATCCCCTCTCCGCCGAACGTCACGAAGCCCTGCATCCCTCCGGGCGCCTCGGAGGCGGGAAGCGTGCGCGGCAGGAGCCGGCCCATCCACCCGAGCACCGCGGTCGCGCGCGTCGACGTCGGCCGCGACGGGGTGATCTCCAGCGCTGCGGCGCGCTCGGGCACCGACAGGACCATGTGGCCGCGGCCGCGGAGCTGCACCATCGCGACCGCCTCGCCCTCGCCGGCCGGCAGGCGGCCGTTCTCGTAGCCGATCGGCAGATCGAAGCCGACGAGGACGTCCTCGCGCAGGTAGATCGGCTCTTCGCCGAGCGTCACCGGGTGGAGCCGCCGCCCCTCCGGCGCGCCGAGCACGAGCTCGCAGCGCCCGCCGATCTCGACGAAGGGCGTGCTCGGCCCGCCGAGCGGCTCGTCGAAGATGCGCCCGCGCGCCTGCCGCTTCAGCACGTGCGTGGCGGTCCCGGAGTGCACGCTCATCGTGCGCAGCGCGTCGAGCCGGGCGACGAAGCCCTTCGCTGCCTGCACGAGCACGACGCCGGTCGGGTGCCGCGTGACCGCGGCCTCGCGCGGGAAGACGAGCAGCCGCTCGCGCGCGAGCGCCGAGAGCGTCTCCAGCGGCTGCGCCGCCGACGGCGTCGCGGCCGGCGGCGGCGCGGCGGGCGCCGCCGTGGGAGGCGGCAGCGAGGACGACGACGGCCGCCCCGCCGCCTTCCTGCTCGCCGCCGCCACGTCCGCCGCCCCGGGGACGGCGATCGCGAAGCGGCCCGTCGCGGAGGGCTCCTCGGGCGCCATCGTGCTGCGGCGCACGGTCGGGGCCACGCTCCCTCCGGGGGGCGCCTGCACGGCGGGCATCGACGGGACCGTCGGCGCCGCGCCGACCCTCGGACCGGGAGCTCTGCTCGCGCCGGGCGCGCTCGTCGCGCCTCCCGCGCGGTCCGCCCCGAGGCTCTTGAACGACGGCGGCGCCGGGATGGTCGGCATCATCTCGCGGCCAGGCTCGATGGCCGACCATGTCCCCGACGGGATGCGCGGCAGATCCGAGTCGTGCCGGAAGCCCGCGCCCGCGCGATCGAGCGCCTGCACCGCCTCGCCTGCAGCGCGTTGCACCTCGGCCTTGGCCTCGATCGGCGGCTGATCCTCGGTGTCGGGCGCCTCCATCGAGTACCGGCCCGTGGCGCCGCCCGTCATGTCGAGCAGGCGGCGCGCCATCGCGTCGTGGCCGCCCGCCGCGAACGCGTGGCTCGCGCGCTCGTAGTCGCCCATGCGCTGGAACGCGAGCCCCAGGTAGCCCCATGCGCGCTGGTGCTTCGGGTTCTGCTCGAGCGCCTTCTCGAGCTCGGACCGCGCCTGCGCCGGCTGCCCGGTCTTGAGGTACGAGAGCGCGAGGTTGATGCGCGGCTCGACCGCCTCCGGGTGGGCCTGGATCAGCCGCTCATAGATCGCGATCGCCCGCGGGTAGAGCCCCAGCCGGAAGTAGACGATCCCGAGCAGGTCTTGCCCCTTGGGATCGCTCGGCTGGAGCGACAGCGCGCGCTCGAGCTCCGCCTTCGCGGCGTGGACCCGGTTGTCCTGCAGGAGCTCGCTGCCCCGGTGCAGGTGGAACAGGAACTCCTCCGCCGCGACTTCGCGTGTGGAGGGCCGTGGGTCGTCGCGCTCGTGCATCGTCGGATGGATCGTACACGAAAACGCACACACGCCGTCAGGCGCTCGCCGCCTCGATCGCCTCGGCGAGCGTGAAGGCCCCCTCGTAGAGCGCGCGGCCCACGATGACGCCGCTGACGCCGGGGATCTGGGCGAGCGCGCGCAGGTGAGCGAGCGATCCGACTCCGCCGGAGGCCAGGACGGGGAAGCCGCACGAGGCGGCGAGCTCGCGGGTGGCCTCCAGGTTGGGGCCGACCTGCGTGCCGTCGCGGGAGACGTCGGTGTAGAGGAGCGCCGCGACGGGGGCGCCGGCGAGCGCGCGGGCGACGTCGAGGGCGGTGACGGAGGAGACCTGCTCCCAGCCCTGCACGGCCACGCGCCCGTCCTTGGCGTCGACGGCGACCACCACGCGCCCCGGGAAGCGGCCGGCGAGGTCGCGCACGAGCGCGGGATCGTTCACAGCGGCGGTCCCGAGCACGATGCGATCGGCGCCCAGCGCGAGGTAGCTCTCGGCCGCGGCGGCGGAGCGGATGCCGCCGCCCACCTGCACGCTGCCGCCCTCCACGCCGAAGGCCGCGATGACGGCGCGGACGGCGTCGGCCTGGACGGGCAGGCCGGCGCGGGCCCCTTCCAGGTCGACCACGTGCAGCCGAGCGCAGGCACGGCGGAGGCGAGCGGCGAGCGCCGCCGGGTCCTGGTCGTAGACGGTGACCTGATCGTAGCGCCCTTGATGGAGGCGCACGGCCTGGCCTCCGAGGAGATCGATGGCGGGGATGAGCTGCACGCGGCGGGTCTAGCGCGCCTCTGCGCCGGCGGGTAGAGGCGGCGAAGGCGGCGGAGGTCCGCGGCGCCGCCGCGTCACCACGACCCGCTCGCCCCGAGCACGACCCCTTCCGGGCTTGCCGCGAGCACCCCTGCGCGGATCCGCCTTGACGTCGCGCCGGCGGTCATGTCGCTCTGCGTCGGCTCGGTCAGGTAGAGGACCGCCGCCGCCCCGAGCCCGGCCAGCCCCACGCCGAAGCCGATCGTGCTCACGAGCCCGGTGGTGCTCGCGCTCTCCGCCGCGTCCAGGCCCGTCGGGTCGCAGGCCGTCGGGTCGCTCAGGCCGATCCCGCTGCCGCAGTGCTCGCGGACGACGCTCTTCTTGCCGAGCGTGAGCGCGCCCGTCACCCCGCCGAGCACGAGCCCCGCGACGCCGACGCCGCCGGCCACGTACACGGCCGCCCGTCGGCTCGAAGGGCTGCTGTCGGCGGGCGGCGCCGCGGCGCCGCTCACCTGCAGCTCGACGCGCTTCTTCTCGCCGTGAGCGAGGTGGATCCGCGTCTCCTGGACAGGCCCTCCCGGCGCCTGCGTCGACACGACGTGCTCTCCCGGATCCACCGGCACGCTCGCGCCGAGCGCGGCGCTGTCCACCGCGCGACCGTCGCGCTTCACCACCGTCCCCGCGGGGGCTCCCGGCGGGAGGGAGAGCGCGAGCTCCGGCACGAGCGGGGCCAGCTTCTCGCGCTCCTCCCTGGCGACCTTGGGCCGCTCTCCTTGCCGGCGCTTCTGCTCCGGCGTCAGCTGCTCGTGGAGCGCAAGGTACTCCCCGAAGTGCGCGAACGCGGTCGCGACGTGGCCCCACCTCGACTCGCAGATGGCCAGCGTGAAGAGCGCCCCCGGCTTGGGCTCGATCCGGTGGCTCTCGGCGATCGCGTTGCAGCCCGCCTCGTACCGGCCTGCCTCCATCTCGGCGAGGCCCCGGTTGAAGAGGGCTTCCGCGGTGGCGCTGTCCTGCGCCGCGGCGGGCGTCGAGGCGGCGAGCGGCCAGAGGACGAGAGCGAGAGGAGCCAACCGGCGCAGGCGACGTGTCATGTTCTGGGGCATCCACGAGAGAAGGTGTCGAGCGGTGTCGGCGAGGATCGGACCGGCAGCCTGGCGGACATCGGCCTCAATCTCGTCCGAGCAAAGGGACTTTGGGGCGAGCGGGGGAGCCTCTTCGCTCTGTCGACGCGGGCCTCGGCGTCGCCTTCGGGGCAGCGCCCGCCGCCCCGCGCGCGGCCGGCCCCGCGCTGGCGCTCGCGCTGGGCGCGGGTTGGGCCGCGGCGATCGCCGGCGCGGAGGCGCTGGGCGCCGGCGCCGACGGCTCTGCCGGCGTCGTCGCGCTCGGCGCGGCGGTCGCCGCGGCGCTCGCCGAGCCGGCGTCCAGCGCAGGGCCCTCCGACGGCGCGGCCGCCGCGGGCTCGGCCTGGGATCCGGCGCGGATCAGGAGCCAGGTCCCTGCGCCGAGCACCCCGAGCCCGAGGACGACCGCGGCGGCGACGAGCGGGGCTCGGTTCGGCGCCGCCGGCGCGATGTTCCCCGAGGGGACGGACGTCACCGACGTCTCCATCGTCGCCGCTAGGGGCGCGGCCGGAGCGCGGGACGGGTGCTCGGGCCCCATCGGGCCGATGCTCGTCGCCACCGGCGGCATCATCGCGGGCGCGGTGATCGCGGGCGCGGTGATCGCGGGCGCGGTGATCGCGGGCGCGGTGATCGCGGGCGCCGGCGTGGCGAGCGCGTGCGCCGAGGGGTTCGCCATGGCCCAGGGCGGCGTGGTCGGGCGGGGTGAACGGCCGCTGCTGGCCGGCGCGAGGCCGAGCAGCTCCGAGAGCGCCTGCGCCGCCTCGCTCGCCAGGCGGAACCGCGCCGCCGGATCGACGGCCGTGGCCCGGGCGAACCAGCCATCGAAGCTCGGCGGCAGCACCACCCGCTGCGACATCGCCCGGTGGACCGGCGGCTCCTGCGGCCCGTGGACGACCACGAGCGCGAACGCGATCACGTCGTTCGCGCTGAGCGCCTCCGGGCTCCAGTACGGCGTCCCCACGAGCAGCGTGTACGCGATCATCCCGAGCGCGTAGATGTCCACGGCGCTGGTGAGCTTCGTGTCGGTGCGGAACTGCTCGGGCGCCATGTAGATGGGCGTCCCGAGGCTGCGCGTGATGCCGGCCGCCGTCCCGCCCTCGGCGAGCAGCTTCGCCACGCCGAAATCGAGGATCTTCATGCGGGGCGTCCCGTCGTCCCGCTGCGTGACGAACAGGTTCTCGGGCTTGAGATCCCGGTGGATGATGGACGCCGCGTGCGTCCGGTCGAGGGCCGACGCGGTCTGCTGGAGGTACGTCGCGACCTCGCCGGGAGGCAGCCTGCCGAGGCGCTTGAGGCGCTGGCCGAGCTCCTCGCCGCGGAGCAGCTCCATCACGAGGAACGGCATCCCTGTCGGCTCGTCGATGCCCGCGTCGAAGACGTCGACGATGTACTCGCTCTCGATGTCCGCCGTGATCTGCGCCTCGCGCTTGAAGCGGCTGCGCATCTCCTCGCTCTGGAAGAGGTACGCGTGCATCACCTTCAGCGCCCGGCGGCGGTTCGTCTCGATGTGCACCACCTCGTAGACGGACCCCATCGCGCCCACGGCGAGGAGGCGCGCCACGCGATAGCGGTGCGCGAAGATCGTTCCGTCCGCGAGCGTGCCCGACACGGCGGGAGGGTCGCGCGCGGCGGCTGTCGCGTCAAGGATCCCGGGACCCCGCCAAGGACGGCGCGCGCTGCGCGGAGCGGCGGCCGCGACGCGCGACCGCGCGACCGCGCGCATCACCGCGCTCGTGCGCACCGCAGCCCTGCGCCGGCGAAGTGGCCGGTCGGCGAGCGCTCCTGGAAGGCCGAGGTGAGCAATGTAGCCTCCTCGCTGCGCCAGCCCCCGCCCCAGATCATGTGGTTCGTGTCGGGCGTGATGACGGCGCAATCCTCGCAATCGAGCGGGAGCGCGTCGTTCGTCGCGAACGAATCCAGCACCCACTCCCACACGTTTCCCCCCAGGTCCGCCTGTCCCCACCGCCCGTCTCCCCGCGGCGACCTCGACCCGCCCGGCTGGAGGTCCGCGATCTCGCACGACCCATCGAGGCCGCACCCGTACACCGCGTAGCTCGCGTCGGGCTCCGGGGCGCTCTCCGGGCCCGACCATGGATACGTGCGCTGCTCCTCCCCGCCGGCGGCCGCGTACCGCCGCTCCGCTGCCGTGGGCAGCCGACCGCCGTCCCACGCGCAGAACGCGAACGCCACGTACCAGCTCACGCAGGCCGCGGGCAGGAGCTCGTGATCGCCCACCTCGTCGGTCCATGAAAAATAGGGATCCTCGCAGTGCAGCGACGCCGACAGCGCCGCCCGGTCCACGGGCAGGTCGGCGTCCCACGCAGCGCGCCACCCGCTGTCCGGAATCTTCGGGTGCGCTCCTGCGCCCACCGCCGGCCAGCTCGCCGGGTACTCCGAAAGGAACGCCCGGAACCGCCCCACCGTCACCTCGAATCGATCCAGCCGGAAGTCGCTCACCGTCGCCTGGCGCGGCTCCACGTCGCCCCGATCGAACGTGCCTCCGGGCACCACCAGGCTCCCGCAGCAGCCCTCGTCTCCGCGTGGCCCGCAGATCGCGTCCATCTTCTCGCAGCTCCGAGGGACGGCGCAGCGCCCGTCATCACACGAGGGCGCCTCCGCCGGGCACTCGGCTCCGTCCTGCCACGCTCCGGCTTCGTCGCACGTCTGCGGCCTGTTCTGCGCGCACCGCACCTCGTCCGGCGTGCACGCCTCGACGTCCCCACCGCCGCTTCCGCCGCCCGCCAGGTGGTACGGCTTGTCCACACCCACGATCGCCGTGCAGCCGCCGATCACGAGGCATGCCCCCGTCCACATCGCCACCGCAGCCGCCGCGATCTGCATCAGCGCCGCGCTCCGAGGCGCTCGACCAGCGCGGACCGCGCCGCGCGCAGCGGCCGCCGAGCCACCGTCCCAAGAATCGCCATGCGCGGGATTCTACTGACATTTCGGCTCGCGAGAGGGCCCGCTCGACGCCGCTCTGCCGCCGTGGGGAGCGAGGTGCGACCGGCGCCCTCCTCCGCAGCGCCGGGCTCTGCCGCGTGTGTCCTGGCTCATCGCGGCTTCTGTCCTTGCGCGCCGGCCGACGTCCGCGCCGACGTCCGCTCGGGGCGAGTCGTTCCGGCCCGGCGGGCGCTGGTTGCGCGAGGTCGGCGGGCGGATACCATCGCTCGCTGAAGATGGCTGTACTGACGCTCGAGCAAGCGGCGATCCCGCTCCGACAGGCGTACCGGGAAGGCCGCCTCATTCCCTTTCTGGGCGCCGGCTTCTCTGCCCCGCTCCAGCTCCCGATGTGGAAGGAGCTGGTGGGGTGGATGGGCGCCGCGCTCGGCTTCGAGCCAGCGCTCTTCGAGCTGCACGGCCTGCCCCCTCAGCTCGCCGGCTTCTTCGCCCGGGAGTGCGCGGGCGGCCTCGACAGCTTCATCGCCGAGATGCGCGCGCGCTTCCACGCGCGGGAGGTCGACGAGCGGCGCAGGAGCTCGTGCCAGCACAAGGCCCTGGCGCGCCGCGACTTCTCGACCATCTACACGACCAACTTCGAGCACCACATCGAGGAGGCGCTGCGGGACGCGGGCAAGGAGGCCGTGGCGCTCGCCAGGTTCGACGACTTCGCGCGGTGCCCGGCGCAGGGGGCGTGCCACGTCATCAAGTTTCACGGCGATCTCGACTGGCCCGAGACGGTGGTGCTCACCGAATCCCAGTACTTCAGCCGCCTCCGGCTCGAGGCGGCGCCCGATCAGCGCCTGCGGGCCGATCTGCTCAGCAACAGCTTCCTCTTCCTCGGCTACAGCTTCGGCGACGTCGACATCCGGTACATCTGGTACCGCATGGAGCAGATGCGCATCGAGGGCAGCCCGCAGCTCGCGAAGCGCACGTCGAACCGCCGCGGCTACTGGGCGACCTTCGGCGCCGGGCTCGTCCAGCCCGCGCTGCTCGAGGACTGGCACATCGACGTCATCGAGCTCGACCCGAACGACAAGACGAAGAGCGTCGTGCACTTGCTCGATTCGCTGGGCGGGTGAGGGCGGTGGTCATGGTCTATTTCGTCTCCTCGAACCACCGCAAGCTCGCGGACATGACGTATATATGGAAGGACGCCCCGACGCCGCTCCGCGTCCTCCGGCTCGACGTGCCCCAGATCCTCTCGTCGGATCTCGACACCGTCGTACGCGAGGAGGCCCTCGCCGCCTACCGGCTCTCCCTCGTTCCGCTCTTCGTCGAGCACGGCGGCCTCTTCATCGAGCACCTGAACGGCTTTCCGGGCCCGCTCGTGATGCCGTTCTGGGAGCGGCTGCAGGACCGGATTTGCTCCCTCATCCCTCCGGGGCAGTCGCGCGCAGCGCACGTCGTCCAGAAGGTGTGTTATTGCGACGGCCGGACGCTCCGTGTCTACACGGGCAGCGTCCTCGGCGAGATCGCCTGCGAGCGGCGGGGAGACGAGGGCATCCACTGGGAGCCGATGTTCATCCCGGCCGGGCACACGCGCACGCTCGGGCAGATGCCTCGTGACGAGCGCCTCCGGTGCTCTGCGAGCGCGGAGGCGCTGCGGGCGTTCCGGTTCGATCTCGGGCTGTGATCGCGGAGCGCGGCGCTCGCGCTCGTCGAGACGCGCGCGGCCGCGACGCCGCCTCCCGGGGCGCCGGCTCCTCCTCACGTCGCCGGGACCTCGCGCCGGACGGGCCGTGCTGGCAGGCCGCCGCGGCGCGCCGTGCACCTCCCCGTGCTGGACGCGGCGGGGCTTGACTTCCGGATCGCTTTGGAGTTCCTAACCGTCCACGACCGCGGCAAGGGGGCGAGATCCTGGTGTCCGGCGCTCCGCTCCCCCGCGCTCAGAGGTTGTCCCCATTTGGCGCGGAGGCGATTCATGGAGTTCAGACAGCTCGGCGGGTCAGGGTTCAAGGTACCGGTGCTGAGTCTCGGGACGGGGACGTTCGGTGGCTCCAACGAGTTCTTCCGGGGGTGGGGCGCGAGCGACGTGGCCGAGGCGACTCGGCTGGTCGACGTCTCGCTCGAGGCCGGGATGAACATGTTCGACTCGGCCGACATCTACTCCGACGGGATGGCCGAGGAGATCCTCGGCCATGCGATCAAGGGCAGGCGCGACAAGGTCATCATCTCCACCAAGGCGACGTTCCGGAGCGGACCGGGCCCCAACGACGTCGGCTCGTCGCGGTATCACCTGATCCGGTCGATCGAGGGGAGCCTGCGCCGGCTGCAGACGGATTATATCGATCTCTTCCAGCTGCACGGCTTCGACGCTGTCACGCCGCTCGAGGAGACGCTCGGCACGCTGGACGATCTCGTGCGAGCGGGGAAGATCCGCTACCTCGGCTGTTCGAATTTCTCCGGCTGGCACCTGATGAAGTCGCTCGCGGTGTCGGAGAAGTATGGCCTCTCTCGGTACGTGGCGCACCAGGCGTATTATTCGCTGGTGGCGCGCGACTACGAGTGGGAGCTGATGCCGCTGGCGCTCGATCAGAAGGTCGGCGCGGTGGTCTGGAGCCCGCTGGGCTGGGGGCGGCTCACGGGGAAGATCCGGCGCGGGCAGCCGTTGCCGGAGGTCAGCCGGCTCCGGAACAAGCTCTCTGTCGACGGGGGGCCGCAGATCGACGACGAGTACCTCTATGGTGTCGTCGACGCGCTCGACGCGGTGGCGAAGGAGACGGGCAAGACCGTCCCGCAGATCGCGCTCAACTGGCTGCTGCAGCGGCCGAGCGTCGCGAACGTGATCATCGGCGCTCGCAACGAGGAGCAGCTTCGGCAGAACCTCGGGGCCGTCGGCTGGACCCTCGCGCCAGAGCACATCGCGAAGCTGGACGCTGCGAGCAAGACGAAGCTGCCGTATCCCTACTTCCACCAGGCCGGCTTCAACGAGCGCAATCCGTTCCCTGTCTCGCTGTGACGGTCGCGGCCCGGCCGCGACCGGCGCCTGACGGCGCCTGATCCTGCGCGGAGGCCCGACACGGGGGCGCCAACCCTCGCCGTGGGAGGCGATCCCGTGGCGAGGGCAGGTCAGGGCAGCGCGGCGGTGGCGTCCGGCGTGGCGGCGTGCAAATCAGCGGTCGTGCTCATTCTTTGCGACTTCGACGGGACCATCACCCGCGACGACCTGACGAACCGGATCTGGGACGCCCACCTTGGCTATGACTGGCGGCAGGTGCTGCTCGCGCCTGCCGTCGGCGGCCAGCTCACGCCGTTCGAGCTCCTCCGCCGCGGCTACGCCGACGTGGATCGCCCGGCCGCCGAGCTCCTGGACGAGCTGCGCCCGCACGCCGAGCTGCGGTCGGGCTTCGAGGATCTCCTGGCCCTGTGCGCCCACCGGGCGTGGGTGTTCCACGTGATCAGCCACGGCCTGCCGTTCTACATCCGCGAGTTCCTGCCGCCGGGCACGGCGTTCTCCTGCTTCGATGCCGTCTTCGATGGGCGCTGGCGCGTGACAGTGCCGGAGGCGGTGCCGCTCGGCCCCGGCGAGGACTTCAAGATCCGCGTGCTCGATCAGCTGAAGGCGGCCACCGGCGAGACCTCCACGGTCTACATCGGCGACGGCCGGCTGGACTACCCCGCGGCGCGGTGCTGCGATCACGTGTTCGCGGTGCGGGACAGCGCCCTCGACGTGCTCTGCGCCCGCGAGGGGATACCGTATACGCCCTTCGACAGCTTCGCCGAGATCTGCGCGGCGCTCGAGGGCCGCGGCACCCCCGATGGGGAGCGCGCACGGCGCGCGGCCGGCGCCACGCCGACAGCTGGCTGATCCATCCGGGGTTCATCCAGCCCAGGCGCCACCTCGCCTCGGGTCACGCCTGCTCGATCGCCGCCCCGGGGGCGGCGCGGATCAGATGTGCTTCGGCGGGTTCAGCTTGTCTTCCGCCGATCTCCGCTGGACGAGCGCCTTGGCCTTCTCGTAGAGGACCCGCAGCCGGCCGCCCTCGGGCTCCCAGTACTCGGCGCGCTCGACATAGAGCTTCAGGAAGGCGGCGTGAGGGTGGGTGGGGCCGGCCGGCAGCCACGCCTTCCACGACGGCTTCCAGAGGCTCCGGATCTTCTCCTCGTTCCTCTCGACCGTCGCGCGCGCCGAGATCGAGATGTACGCCCGGTCCCGCGGCCTGTAGCAGCAGACCGCCACCTGGTGCTCGCGGGTGATCTCGCCTGTCTTCGCCGCCTCGTCCTCCGTCACGAACCAGAGATCGCAATCCATCAGCTCGGCCGGCTCCTGGATCTCCATGGGCCGCCCTCGCATCAGCCCCTCCGGGGTCATCGTGACGAGCATGGCAGTGTCGAACTCCCTGAGGAGCGCGTGCAGCTCGCTCATCGATCCACGGACCTGAGCCTTGGCACCCGGCTCCACACTCCGGTGTTGCTCTTCACTCTGGTGTTGCATGCGGACAAAGCTGCTCCGCGGACCCTGGCCCGCAAGCAGGGGTGCGCCCTTACCCGTGTACCGCTGCAGCCTGGCGGCGCTCCGGCGTGACCCGAGGCGCTGCCCCTGGCTCGCGGTCCAGGCGGCTCGGCTTGCCTCGCGGGGTTTTGCGCAGTGGACGGCGCAATGCGACGCCTTGACGCGCGTCCGCTCGGCAGATGTGGCGTTCTCCTGCCGCCAGAAGTGCCAATCCGCGAGCCCTGCGGGGGTGGCACACTCCATGCGTTCGCCGGCGCGGGGGCACACCACAACTCCGCCCAGCAGGCTCTGCCATGACCGCGTTTTTTGACGACGTCGACCCTCGTATCCCCGCCGTCCCCATCCGGGACGACACCGCCCGGATCCGGGAGGACTTCCTCGTGCTCGCCGCGCACGAGATCAGGACGCCCGTGACCTCGCTCCTCCTGCAGCTCCAGCTGACGAAGCGGATGAGCGAGCAGGAGCCCGAGAAGACCCCGGCGTGGGCGGCGGCGATGCTGGCCGTCTTCGACCGTCAGCTCGGCCGCCTCGCCCGGCTCTGCGACGACATGTTCCAGGCGAGGCACGGCGGCCTGGCCCACGGCGCCCCGGCCCGCCAGCCGCTCGATCTCGTCGGGCTCATCCGCGAGGTGGTCGCGACGGCGGTCGCGCATCGGCCGGCCGCGTGCGGCGCCATCTCGGTCGCGGCCGAGGGCTCGGTGATCGGCTGGTGGGACCGGTCCCAGCTCGAGCGCATGACGTTCCACCTGATCAAGAACGCGATCACCTTCGGCGAGGGCAAGCCGATCGCGATCGAGGTGCGCGCCACGCGCGCGCGGGCGCGGCTCATCGTGCGCGACCACGGCATGGGGATCGCCCGGGAGGACCACGAGCGGATCTTCGCGCGCTTCGAGCGGGCCGTCCCGGTGGAGCGCTTCGGCGGCCTGGGGCTCGGCCTGTACATCGCGCACGTCGCCGCGCGCGCGCACGGCGGCGCGATCCGCGTCGAGAGCGAGCTCGGCTGCGGCGCTGCGTTCATCGTCGATCTCCCGCTCGCCCCGCGGCGGCCGCAGCGGGTGAGGGCGGCGCGGCGCTCCTCGTCGATCTCCTCGCCGATTCCGCCCTCGCGCCCGGCGCGGGCGCGGCGCGGCGCGAGCGCGGCGCGCGCGCCCGAGCTTCCCCGGGGGGCGCGCCTCAAGCTCGCGCAGGTCAAGCAGGTGCACCAGCGCCTGCTGCGCCCGCACTGAGGCGCGCGGGTCAGCCGTCGAGGAAGCGGGCGAGCAGGCGCAGGCCGGCGGCCTGGCTCTTCTCGGGGTGGAACTGCGTCGCGGTGACGTTGTCCCGCTCGATCGCGGCGGTGATGCGGTGCGGGCCGTGCTCCGTCGTCGCCGCGACCAGCGCGGGGTCGAGCGGGACGGCGTGGTAGCTGTGGACGAAGTAGACGAAGGGGCGCTCGCCCGCGAACACGCCGAGCGGGCCCGCCACCTCGCGCGCGAACGCGATGCGGTTCCAGCCCATGTGGGGGATCTTGATCCCGACCCACGGCTGGCCGGCGACCGCGTCCGCCTCGGCCGCGCTCGGCTGAGGCGTGAGGCGCTTGACGGTGCCGGGGAACACGCCGAGCCCGCGCGCGCCCTCCGCCTCCTCGCTCCCGTCGAAGAGCGCCTGCATGCCGAGGCAGATGCCGAGGTAGGGCGTCCCCTTCCGGATCTGCGCGCGCAGCGCCTCGCCGATGCCGCTCTGCAGCGCCGCGGCGCAGTCGCGGAAGGCGCCCTGGCCGGGCACCACCACCTTGTCGGCCCGGCCGATGATCTCCGGGTCGCCCGAGCGCGTCACCGCGCACGACGCGCCGGAGTCCTCGGCGGCCTGGAGGAGCGCCCGCTCCACGGAGCGCAGGTTGCCCATCCCGAGATCGACGAGCGCGATGGCTTGCATGGCTCAGAGGCTCCCCTTGGTGGACGGGATGCCGGCGACGCGCGGCTCGATCCGGGTCGCCTTCATCAGCGCCTTGGCGAACGACTTGAAGCAGATCTCGACGATGTGGTGCAGGTTGTCCCCCTCGATGAGGCGGACGTGGAGGTTCGCGCCGACGCCGCGCGCGAAGCCCTCGAAGAACACCGGGGCCAGCTCGACGTCCCAGGTGCCGAGCTTCGCCTTGGGCAGCGGCACGCGCCAGACGAAGTACGGCCTGCCCGAGAGGTCCAGCGCGCACTGCGCGAGCGCCTCATCCATGGGGAGCGTCGCCTCGCCGTAGCGGGCGATGCCCGCCTTGTCGCCGAGCGCCTTCTGCACGGCCGTGCCCAGGGTGATGCCGCAGTCCTCGGTCGTGTGGTGGCCGTCGATCTCGACGTCGCCCTCGGCGTGGATGGTGAGGTCGAACAGGCCGTGGCGGGCGATCTGATCGAGCATGTGCGTGAGGAAGGGGAGCGGCGTCTTGATCTCCGAGCGGCCCTGGCCGTCGAGATCGATCTCGATGCGGATGTCGGTCTCGCGCGTCTTGCGCTGGACGTTGGCGATGCGGGGCATGGCGCGTAGGGTAGTCGCGCTTGGCGGCAAGGGAAGCGGCGTGATCCCGATGACTCCCGATGACGCGGCAGGTAACGCGGCAACGGCCTTGGATGCGAGCGTCGGATCGCATAAGGTGGCCCCCTGAATAACGTGGCGGTGGTGGCGCCCTGGAGGCAGCCCCAGCGCAGGAGCGTCCGTGAGCTCACCGGTCACCGAAGGTCAAATTCTATCGGGAAAATACCGGGTCGAGCGCATCCTCGGGCAAGGGGGCATGGGCGTCGTCGTCGCCGCGCTGCACGAGCAGCTCCACCAGCGGGTCGCCATCAAGCTGCTCCACCCCGGCGCCAACGACGAGATGGTGGAGCGCTTCGTGCGCGAGGCGCGCGCGGCGGTGCGCCTGAAGAGCGAGCACGTCGCGCGCGTGCTCGACGTCGGGACGCTCGAGACGGGCGCGCCGTTCATGGTGATGGAGTACCTGGAGGGGAGCGACCTCCAGGAGACGCTGCGGCGGAGCGGCCCGCTCGAGCTGGAGGAGGCCGTGGGCTACGTGCTCGAGGCCTGCGAGGCCATCGCCGAGGCGCACGCGGCCGGCATCATCCACCGCGATCTCAAGCCGGCGAACCTCTTCCTCACGCGGGCGGCGGACGGCAGCGGCATGGTGAAGGTGCTCGATTTCGGCATCTCGAAGGCGCTGGCGGACCCGTCGACGGCCGGGGCCGAGCCGGAGCTCGGGCTGACGAAGACGGCGATGGTGCTCGGCTCGCCGCTCTACATGGCGCCCGAGCAGATGCGCTCGGCGCGCTCGGTCGACGCGCGCGCGGACATCTGGTCGCTCGGCGCCATCCTCTACCAGCTGCTCACCGCGCGTGTCCCCTTCGACGCGAGCTCGCTGTCCGAGCTCATCCTGATGATCAACACCGAGCCGCCGCCGCCCCCGACGACGTTCCGGCGCGACCTGCCGCCGGGCCTCGAGGCGGCGATCCTGCGCTGCCTCGAGAGGGACGTCACGAAGCGCTTCAAGTCGGTCGCCGAGCTCGCGGGCGCCATCGTCGATTTCGGGCCTCCGCTCGCGCTGGCCTCGCTGGAGCGGATCGAGCGGACGCTGGGGCTCGTCCCCGCGGTCTCGTTCCGGGACCGGGCGAGCTCCGTGCGCGAGCGCATGAGCACGCCGCCCGCCTGGCAGACGTCGCAGGACCGCGCGAGCGGCGTCCCCGCGGCGACAGCGCGGCACAGCGCGGCGCCGCCTGCCGGCGCGACGGCGGGCGGCGCGGTCGGCCACACCGCAGGCCCGGCGGGCACCGCGCCCGGCTGGGCGGCCGGGGGCGCCGCGCCCGGGGCGCGCTCGCGGAGCGGCGTCGTGCTCGCGCTGGCCGTGGTGGGCGTCGCCGTGGTGATCGGCGGGGTCCTGCGCTTCGTCACGTTCCATGGCGGCGCGGACGCTCCTCCCGCCGACCCGTCGGCCGTGGCGGCGACCGCCTCCGCCGAGCCCTCCGCGCCCGCGACGCCGGCTCCCCCTCCTGTCGCACCTCCGGAGGTGACCGCGGAGCCGCAGCCGCCGGCGACCGCGGCGCCGTCGGCGACCGTGTCCCCGGTGGCGACCGCCGCGCCGGTGGCCACCGCTGCGCCGCTGTCGACCGCCGGGCCGAAGGCGCCGGCGAGCGCGACGCCGGTCGCCACCGGGCCTCGGCCGAAGCCCACCGCCGCGCCCTCGGCCGCGCCGGCCGCGACCGCCGCGCCGACCGCGACCGCGACCGCCGCGCAGCCGGGGAGCATCTTCGATGTGCTGAACGACAAAGGTAAGCCCAGATGAGTTGGCCAGGAAGCGAACGGCTCCCGCTGTGGAGCAGCAGGAGCCTGCGCGTCGGCGCCGCGGTCGCGCTCGGCGGCGCCGTGCTGACGGCCCTCGCGCCCGCGGGGGCGCAGCCGGCGCCGGCGGGAGCGCAGCCGGCGCCGGTGGCGGCGCAGCCCGCTCCTGCCGCTGGCGCGCCGGCCGCGGGCGCTCCTGCTGCCCAGGGGCCGCTGTCCGCGACGCTCACCGGCGAGGCGAAGGCCGAGTACGAGGCCGCGCGGATCCTCTTCAACGACGGCGACTACCGCAACGCCATCATCAAGTTCGAGCGTTCCTTCGAGCTCTCCGGCGACCCGCGGCTGCTCTGGAACATCGCCCTCTGCCAGAAGAACCTGAAGCGCTACGCGCGCCTCCTCGGGACGGTCGAGAAGCTCCTCAGGGACGCCGGCCCCCAGCTCGGGGAGCAGGATCGCAAGGACGCCGCCGCGCTCATCGAGGCGACGAAGGCCTACGTGAGCCGGCTCGATCTGAAGGCCAGCGAGGCGGGGGCCACGGTCTTCGTCGACGGCGAGGAGGTCGGCCAGACGCCGCTGAGCGAGCCCGTGCTGCTCGACGTCGGCACCCGGAAGATCCGGGTGACCAAGAAGGGCTTCAAGGACGTCGAGGTCTCCCAGCAGGTGACGGGCGGCGGTGACGTCACGGTCACGGCCACGCTGGAGAAGGAGGTCCACCAGGGGCGCCTCATCGTCACGGCGGCGCCGGACGCGGTCATCTCCATCGACGGCCGCGTGGTCGGCCGCGGCGGCTACGACGGGCCCGTGCCGAGCGGCGGTCACGCGCTCCGCGTCACGGCGTCCGGGATGGTGTCGCACCAGTCCGAGGTGATGATCCAGGACGACCAGACGCGCCGCGTGCAGGTCACGCTGGCGCCGCAGCCCAAGCAAGGGAACGTCGAGACCTGGCTCTGGATCGGCGGCGGTGTGCTGGTGGCCGCGGGCGCGGTCCTCGTCGCCACGGGGGTCTTCGGGCCGGAGCCGCCGGTCGAGGGCCGCACGTCGCCCGGCTCGGTCGCCCTGTCCCGGAAGGGCGGCGCCACGTTCACGATCCCCTTCGGGGGTGGCCGATGAGCGCCGCTGCCCGGGCGGCGCTCGCCGCGCTCGTCGCTGTCGCGGCCTGCGGGTGCTCTCCGCCGGACGAGATCATGCTCGCCGTCTCGACGGATCTCGCCATGCCCGACGACTTCAGCGCCCTCCAGGTGCAGGTGTTCGAGGGCGGCACGCCCAAGTTCTCGGCGTCCTACGAGCGGCTCGGCGAGTCCGACGCCGCCGCGCGCCTGCCGGCGACGATCGGCTTCTTCTCCGCGAGCGGCGGCGGCGACTCGATCCGGATCAAGGTCAGCGCCCGCATCGGGGACGAGCTCGGCGCGGTGCGCGTCCTGCGCGAGGCGGTCACGAGGATCCCGAAGAACCGCGTCGCGCTGCTGACGCTGCCGCTCAACTTCCTCTGCGACGACTCGGGCGAGATCGACGAGAGCGGCGACGTGGTGAACAAGCACTGCTCGGAAGGGCAGACCTGCGTCGCCGGGGCGTGTGTGTCGAGCGAGGTCGATGCGGGCGCGCTCCCCGACTACGCGCCCGGCGACGTCTATGGCGGCGGAGACGGAGACGGCGACGGCGATTGCTTCGACGTGACGGCCTGCTTCCAGGGCACGGCGCCTGCGGAGGTCGACGCGGCCTGCTCGATCGCTGGCGAGGCCGGGGTCCCGCTCAACGTGGCGCTGGAGACCGCCGCGGGCGACGGGATCTGCGATGACGCCGACCGTTGCCTTGTGGCGCTCGACGCCGGCAGCGCCGATGGCTTCCGGGTGGAGGACGACGGGCGGATCCAGCTGCCGACCGCCGTGTGTGAGCACGTGGCCGCGGGGAAGATCGCGGCTGTCGTGACGTCGCCCGTGACGGCCGCGTGCGTCCAGAAGACCGCGGGCCTGCCGACGTGCGGGCCGTGGTCGGCGTCGGGCTCCGCGAAGCCGTGATGATGGAACCGCCAAGACGCCAGAAGACGCCAAGAAAAACACAAAAATCTTGGCGTCTTCTGGCGTCTTGGCGGTTCAAAAGACCCTGCCTTTGGCCGAAGTACCCCTCCACCCATCCGAGCGCTCGCCGTCCGGCGTTTCGGCAGGTCGCGATCTGGGAAAGCGGTCGATATCGACGTGCCGTCGAGAGCGTGACCTGACCTGACGCTCGTCGTCGAGCGTTCCGGCAGGTCGCGATCTGGGAAAGCGGTCGATATCGACGTGCCGTCGAGAGCGTGACCTGACTCGACGCTCGTCGTCGAGCGTTCCGGCAGATCGCGATCTGGGAGGACGCTTGAACCCGGATGTCCCGTCGAGAACGTGACCTGAGCCGACGCATGTCATCAGGCGCTCGCCCAGGTCGCGATCAGCCCGAGCGCCGGAGCTCGACGTGCCGGCAAGATCGCGATCTTCCCGGGACATTGCCGCGAACGCTGTGCCCAGGTCCCCACCTGGGCTTCCCTTCAAAATTACGCTGAGCGCCAGATCGGGGCCGCCTTCCTCACGGCTCTCGTGAGCCTCGGCCCATGACGAGCGCCTGTGAGGGCCGTCACCTCACGTCGGTCGCCCCGAAGCGCGACTCGGGGCCGCGCTGCGCGCTCCGCGGTTGCTCCTGTAATCGGGTGTCATCGACAGGACATGAGACCGGCGCTTCCCTGGCACGACGCGCTGTCCCCCACGTGGAGGTCTGTCCCATGTTGAAACACCTGATGATTGAAGAGATGGTCGCCCTCGTCGCTCCGTGGATCGAGGATGCCCAGCGGAAGCGGCTGTTCCTGTCGATCCCGGAGATCGCCGGGCTGCACGACAAGGTGGCCGAGGTCCACGGCGCCGTGCTGGCGGTTCGCCCGAGCAAGACGGGCGTGTCGGCCGGGATGACGGCCCTGAACGACGAGCTCGCGAAGGTCGACGAGCGCCACGATCACCTGGCCAAGGCGGTCTCGTACGGCATCGACGCGCACCGCGAGCACTGTCTGGCGGAGGAGCCGCCGGACGTCGGGGGGGCGGAGGCGTGTGATCAGGCCCAGGGCCGGCTGTTCCCGACCGGGCTCGCCATCATCAAGGCGTCGCCCACCGCGGAGTCGGGCAACACGGCGCGTATCGCCCGGCTCCTCGACGAGGAGCCCTCGACCGCCGCGCTCCTCAAGGCGATCCCGGCGCCGGGCAAGACGACGCTGCTCCACACCGTGCAGCGGTGGATCGCGTCGGGCAAGGAGCTCGCGACGATCGAGCACCGGCGGGACGCGCTCGCCGCCAAGGAGAAGACCGCGCCGGTCGTGAACGCGACGATCCTGGCGGCGCGCAATCAATGGCTCCGCGTCGTCGCCGCGGTGCTCTCCAACCTGGAGATCTCCAGCGCTCCGGCGGAGGCCATCGAGACGATCCGCGGCCCCGTCCTGAAGGCGTCCGAGCGAGCCGGCAGGCGCTACGCCAGCGGCAAGGCCGGGGGCGCCGGCGCCGAAGGGCCTCGCCAGCCCGCGGCAGCGGGGGAGGGGGGCGCCGCCGCCGGGGGCGCGCCCGGGGCCAGCCCGCCCGTGGAGTGACGCCACGTGAGGGACGGCCCGGCGGCGCGCGTCACCCGCGCCGCCGCCGCCACCGCGCGAGGAGCGCCGCGGCGGCCAGCCACGCCGCCGCAGAGCCAGCCGCCCCGTCGGTGCCCGCCGCGAGCCCGCAGCCGTTGCCGTGCGCCCGGGGGTCGCCGCGCAGGGGCCTGGGGGCGGCGCCCTCGCCGCCCGAGCCGTCTTCGCCGCCCTGGCCTCCGCCGCCCGCACCGGCGTCGCCGCCGCCCGGGCCCGCGTCGCCGCCGCCCGGGCCCGCATCACCGCCGCCCGCACCGGCGTCGCCGCCGCCCGCACCGGCGTCGCCGCCCGCGCCGCCGCCTCCGCTGCCGGCGTCATCGGGCACGCAGCCGCCGGCCACGCAGGTGCCGCCGGGGCAGCGGGCGCCCTCCTTGGGGAGGAGCGCGCACTCGCCGTGCCTCGGGTGGCACTGCGCGGAGGTGCAGACGTTCCCGGAGGGCGCGCACACGACCGGATCGCCGCCCTTGCAGACGCCGCCGTCGCAGGCGTCGTTCCGGGTGCAGGGGTTGCCGTCGTCGCAGGGCGTGCCGTCGGGCTTCGCCGGCGCGCTGCAGTCGCAGGCGTCGCCCACGTGGTCGCCGTTCGCGTCCTCCTGCCCCTCGTTCGAGAGGAAAGGGCAGTTGTCGTCGGCGTCGGGCGCGCCGTCGCCGTCGTCGTCGTCGTCGCACCGGTCGCCGTAGCCGTCGCCGTCGCCGTCGCTCTGGCTCGGGTTGGCCACGAGCGGGCAGTTGTCGCCGTCGTCGGGCGCGCCGTCGCCGTCGTCGTCGATGTCGCACGCGTCGCCCTCGCCGTCGCGGTCGAGATCGGACTGGTCGGGGTTCGGGACGGAGAGGCAGTTGTCCGCGCCGTCCTCCACGCCGTCGTCGTCCCTGTCCAGCGCGTTCAGGTCGCACGCGTCGCCCCGGCCGTCCGTGTCGGCGTCGGCCTGATCGGGGTTGGGGACGAGCGGGCAGTTGTCGACCTCGTCGCCAAGACCGTCGTTGTCGTCGTCGTCGTCGCACGCGTCGCCGCTGTCGTCCGGCGGCGACTCGTCCTTGTTGTTCTCCTGCCCCGCGTTGGGCGTCGACGGGCAGTTGTCGAGGTCGTCGGGCACGCCGTCGCCGTCGTCGTCGGGATCGCAGGCGTCGCCCGCGCCGTCGCCCTCGAGGTCCGCCTGATCGCGGTTCGCCGTGAGCGGGCAGTTGTCGTCGCCGTCGAGCACGCCGTCGCCGTCGTCGTCGGGATCGCAGGCGTCGCCCGCGCCGTCGCCGTCGGCGTCGGCCTGATCCGGGTTCGGCGCCGACGGGCAGTTGTCGTCGAGGTCCTTCACGCCGTCGTCGTCGTCATCGCCGTCGCCGTCCGCGTCCCAGTTGACGACGTAGGCCCGCTCGCGCACCGACATCCCGGCGAGCGCCGGCGCCGGGAGCGCGTCGAGGTGGGCCGCGCCCGCGTGGGAATCGGCCCGGCTCGCGCGCTGGCCGCCGAAGTGCATGACGATCCGCGTCGCCCCGGGCGGCAGCTTCAGGGTGAACTCGACGGCGGGCCCCTGCGTCGCCGCGCAGTCGAAGGTGGTCATCCCGACGCTCCCCGGCACGATCGCCGCGGAGGGCCCGAAGAAATTGAAATGGAGGCTCGGATCCCCCGCCATGTCGACGGTGTCGTCCGTGGCGAGCCATCGGTCCGCCGGCGTGAACTCCAGATCGCCCGTGTACGACTGCGTGATGGTGGTGCCGTTGTCGGACCCGACGTTCGTCTCGATCCGCACGACCGTCACCCGCTCGCCGGCGGTGGGGTTGTGGAGGATCTCCAGGAAGCGCGCCCACCCCTCGTCGGTCGGCACGTAGATCTTCCGGGTGACCTCGAGCTCGCCCATCAGCGCCGGCCCGTGGACGAGCTGCCGCCCGTCCATCTCCTCGGCCCGGGTCGACGAGGGGAAGGTGCTCCCGTCCACCCGCAGCATCATGCCGGTGTCGAAGGCGTCGTTCGTCCCGTCGCCGATCACCCCGTCCGTCCCGACGTCCCACCGGAAGGAGAGACCATCGATGAGGTCCTGCAAGGGGCCCGCGGCGGAGCACTGCGCGGCCGCGCTACGCGGCGCCGCAGCGAGCGCCAGCGTGACGCCGAGCGCGGTGGCCATCACGGTTCGCTTCATCCTCTTCACCCTCTCTCGCCACGCAGGGCCGCGTCGCATGGCCCGATCACGCTCGTCCTCGTCACCGCGCCGCGCCGCCCGCGGCCGGCTCCTGCTCGCCTTGCGCCTGCTCCGGGCAGCCGCGCCGCGACGGGTCGCCGCCCGCGGAGCCCGCGGCCGCCCGGGGGCAGAGGTCGTCCTGATCGGCGACGCCGTCCTCGTCCTCGTCCTCGACGGGACAGCCGTTCCTCTTCGCGTCGGCGCTGGCCGGGCCGTGCGCGTACGGGCACGCGTCCCGCGCGCCGGGGATGCCGTCCATGTCCGGATCCGCGTTCGCTTCGACGTCCGCCGCCGCGCCGGCGGGCGGCCGCGCCGGGGGAGCCCACGCCACCGTGCCCATCGCGCGGAACGACGGCGTGCCGATCGCGTCGCCGATCCCCGGCCCGGCGGCCGCTCCGACGACGAGGCCGGCGAGGGGGCGGAGCCGGGCGCCGATCAGGAGCTCGGCGCTCGTCGTCCTCTCCACCTCGACCCGCTCGCGCGCGGTGAGCGACAGGGAGCCGCCCTGGAGCATCGTCTCGGCGTACACCTCCGGGCCGACCTGCAGCCGCTCGTCCCAGAGGAGCACGCCCGCGCCGCCGCCGTAAGCGAGCGTCGAGGGGCTCTCGGAGCTCCGCATCACCGCGCCGGCCGCGACGCTCCACACGACGCGCGCGACCCGCCCGCCGAGCAGGAGCTGCGGCGTGACGCGGACCGCGCCCTCGCCCATGTACGCGTCCGAGCTGCCCGTGGGCAGGTGCAGGGACGCGCTCGTGCCGATCTGGAAGGGGTCGCCGTCGTCGCCGAGCAGCCGGACCCGCACGCCGAGGCGCAGATCGCCGAGCGCAGGGGACGAGGGGGCCTCGGGCGCGCCCGCGCCGGCCGCCGCCGCGGCGCCGTCGCCGCTCTGGGCGAGCGCGAGCGGCAGCGAGGCCGAGACGAGCAGCCGATCCCACAGCGAGAGGGAGCCGCCGACGTGGAGGAGCGACTGGCTGCCGACGATCACCCGCTCGGGCGAGGCGCCATCGGAGAGCGTGAGCGGATCCTCCGCGTGGTCGAACAGGGCGAGCCCGCGCGGGACCAGGTGCCCTCCGATGAACGGCGACGGCACACCGAAGAGCGGATCGCCCGCCGGTGTCGGCTCGAACCGGCTGAGCGCGACGGCGCCAGGCCCCTCCGCGCGCGCGGAGGACGGGCCGAGGGCGATGCCGAGGAGCGCGCCCGCAAGCGCCGCGCCCACCGTGATGAGGCCTCTCATGGGCGCCGGATGGTATCCCCGCCACCGCAAGCGGAGCAAAGGCGATTTGTCCGAGACGTTTCCAACAGTTGCTTGCGCGGCGCGCGCATCGGGTAGCATCGCGGTGATCCCAGCCGGAGAATCGCGGTGATCCCAGTCGGAGAATCGGAGAGTCGGAGCACGGCCCGCGCGGTGTGCCTCCGCCAGCAAGGAGCATCGATGCGAGGGAAGCACCTGGGCCGTTGGGGGCGCGCCGTCGCGGCCGCGCTCGGCGTGGGGCTCGCGGCGGGCGCGGCCGCGGCCCAGCCGGCGCGCTCCGCGCCCGCAAAGGCGCCGCCCGCAAAGGCGCCGCCCGCAGCGACGCCGCCCGCAGCGACGCCGCCCGCGCCGCCCGCGGAGACGCCGCTCGCGGAGTCGCTGACCGGGATGGCCAGGGCCGAGCACGGGGCGGGCGCGGCGCTGTTCGACGACGGCGACTACGCGGGCGCGCTCGCGCGGTACGAGCGCGCCTACGAGCTGTCGCGCGATCACCGGCTCCTCTGGAAGATCGCGCTCTGCCAGAAGAACCTGCGGCGCTACGCGTCGATGCTCGCGACGCTGCGCCGGCTGGAGGCCGAGGGGGGCGCCGCGCTGTCGGCGCGCGACAGGCAGGACATCGCCGATCTGCTCAAGGCCGCCGGGATCTTCGTGTCCCTCCTCGCGATCACGGCGAGCGAGCCGGGGGCCGCGGTGTTCGTGGACGAGGAGCGGGTCGGGACGACGCCGCTCGCCGCGCCGGTGCCGATCGACATCGGCGAGCGCCGCATCCGCGTGTCGAAGCCCGGCTTCGTCGATTTCGTCCGCCAGGTGAAGGTCGTGGGCGGCGACAGCGTCGCGCTCGTGGTGCAGCTCGACCGGGCGGTGCACCGGGGGCGGCTCGCCATCGCGGCGGGGCAGGACGATCTCATCGCGATCGACGGCAAGGTGGTGGGCAAGGGCCGCTGGGAGGGCTCGGTGCAGAGCGGGACCCACGCGCTGCGGGTGACGGCGCCGGGGATGGCGCCGCACGAGGCGCAGATCCTGGTCCGCGACGACGAGCGCCGCCGGATCGACGTGTCGCTGGAGCGCGCCGCGCAGCGGGGCGGCGCGAGCAAGTGGCTCTGGATCGGCGGCGGCGCGGCGATCTTCGCGGGCGCGCTCGTCGCGGGCGCGCTGCTCTTCGAGCCGGGGACGCCGGTGGAGCAGGGCAGCCTGGGCACGGTCCCGCTCAGCTTCGGAGGGAGACGTTGATGCGGATGAAACGGACGAAGCGGACCAGGTCGATGTCGGCGGCGGTGTGGCTCTCGCTCGCCGCGGCGGCTGGGCTCTCGGCCTGCGGCGGGGAGAAGGGGCAGCTCATGGTCGTCTTCCAGACGGACATGTCGCTGCCGAAGGACATCGATACGGTCCGGATCGAGGCGACGCTCGACGGGTCCGTCGTCTACGACGAGACGTTCGAGCGGCTCGGGAGCGACGGGTCGATCCGCCTTCCGGCGACGCTGGGCTTCCTCACGCCCGACGAGCCGTCGCAGGCGCTCCGGGTGCGCGTCATCGCCAGCCGCGGCGGGAAGGACGGGGTGCGCCTGCTCCGCGAGGTGCTGACGACCGTGCCCGAGGGGCGCACGGCGACGCTGCACATGCCCATCCAGTTCCTGTGCGACGGCTCGGCCGAGGTCGAGCGCGACGCGCAGGGCAACGCGCTGCGCGACGCGGACGGCAACGTGCTCGTCAAGAACAGCTGTCCCGAGGGCCAGAGCTGCGTCGCGGGCTCGTGCGTGCCGCGCGAGGTCGACTCGCGCGAGCTGCCCGATTACGAGGCCGTGGCCGTGTTCGGCGGCGGGTCGGGCGACGGCGACGGGCTCTGCTTCGACACCCTGCGGTGCTTCGCCGCCGCCGCGTCGGCGCCGGTCGATCTCGAGGCGTTCGCCGCGGACGGCACCGTCTGTCGGGCCGCCGCCCCGAGCGGCGACGTGAACGTCGCGCTGCTCACGCAGGGCGGCGGCATCTGCGGCGAGAGCGCGTGCTTCGTGCCGCTCGACGCGGAGAGCGACGCGGGCTTCCGGGTGGAGGAGGGCAACGTGCTCCGGCTGCCCGTCGAGGTGTGCAGGCGCGCGCAGAGCGGCAAGCTCGCGGGGCTCGCGATCGTAGCCGCGGGCGAGGGGAAGTGCCGCAGGAAGGGGACGGACCTGCCGACGTGCGGCCCGTGGTCGGCGCTGCAGGGCGGCGAGTCCACGGTGCCCGACGCGTCGGCGCCCGTCCCCGTGGCGGTGGCGCAGGTCCACCCGGTGTCGCTGCAGGTGGCGGCGGGCGGCGTGACGTGGATCGCGGGCGCCACGTTCGACGGGGAGGGGATGGCCCAGGAGGACGGGGAGCTGAAGACGGCGCCCGTCGACGGCGGGGAGCCGCTGATCCTCGGCGCGACGCAGGCCTCGCCGCGGGATCTCGCGATCGACGAGGCGCGGCAGGTGGCCTTCTGGACGAACGCGGAGGACGGCACGCTGAGGGTGGTCCCGCTCGCGGGCGGCGAGCCGCGGGTGCTGCTCGCCGATCTGGAGCAGCCCGAGGGGCTCGCGCTCTCGGGCGGCGCGCTCTCGTGGACCGAGCTCTGGGGAGGCGGCGTGTTCCGGGCGCAGCTGAGCGGCAGCGGCGCGGAGGTCGAGCTCGGCGCGCCGGAGGAGCTGACGCCGACCGGCACGGCGTTCTCGTCGCCCTACCGCGTGGCCAGCGCGGGGGACACCGTGTGCTGGACGTACCAGGGCACGCTGGGCAGGACCGACGGGGCGGTGGCGTGCCGCGTGGGCGAGGCCTCGGTGACGATCGCGGCGGAGCAGCTCACGCCGCGCGAGATCGCGCTCGACGTGGACGGGGAGGGGAACGCGGCGGCTGTCTACTGGGCGAGCTTCGAGGGCGGCAGCGTCTTCCGGGCGGATCTGAGCGGGGCGGAGGTCGGCGCGCCCGAGGAGATCGCGTCGGATCAGGGCCAGCTGAACGGCCTCGCTGTGGACGAGGGGCACGTGTACTGGACGCGGCGCGACGCGGGGACGGTCGTGCGCATGCCGAAGGGCGGCGGCGAGCAGGAGGTGCTGGCCTCGGGGCAGGCGCGGCCGGGCGACATCGCTGTGGACGAGGCGACCGTCTACTGGATCAACGAGGGATCGCCGGACGGCAGCGACGGCGCGCCGGTGAAGGACGGGGCGGTGCTGAAGCGCGCGAAGTGACGGGGGCGGCGGCGAGCGCAGGGGGCGGCGCCGCGCCGTCTGCGCGCTCGCCGCCGCGTGTGCTATGGGCCGATCCGTGAAACGCACGGCGCTTCTCCTGTTCGCCCTCGCGCTCCCCGCGTGCGGATCGAGCTACGCACAGCAGGGCCCGAGCGACACGCTCCGGGCCTACGCGCAGGCGCTCCAGGAGGGGCGCGTCGACGCGGCGTACCGGCTGCTCTCGGACGAGGCCAAGCGGTCGATGTCGCTCGAGGCCTTCCGGCGCGCGGTGCGGGACAACCCGGACGACGCGCTCGAGATCGCCCGCGCCATCGCGCGGCCCGCGGCCGATCCGGTGGTGACCGCGACGGTCACCATGCCGAACGGCGAGGAGCTCCTGCTCGTCTTCGAGGGCGGCCGCTGGCGGCTCGACGCGGCGGCGGTCGATCTCTACGGTCAGGCGACGCCCCGGCAGGCGCTGGTGGGGTTCCTGCGGGCCTTCGAGCGGCGACGCTACGACGTGATCATGCGCTACGTTCCCGACGCCGAGCGGGAAGGCCTCGTCGAGCCCGCAGGCGCTGCGCCCGACGAGGTGGGCGCGCCCGCCGAGGCGAGCTCCGCGCGGGGTGGCGAGAGCCCGGCGCAGCCCGCCGGATCTGGAGCCGCGCCGCCCGGCGCGGGAGCCGGACCTGGAGCCGCGCCGCCCGGCGCGGGAGCTGACGCGGCGCAGAAGCCGGGCGGTCGGCCCGGGACGGTCAAGGCCGCGGCCGACGCGGGGCAGCTCACGCCCGAGAAGCTGAAGAGCGCCTGGGAGGGGCCGCAGAAGGAGCAGATCAACCGGGTCGTCCAGGCGATCAAGGCGGCGCTGCCGACCGCGACCATCGAGGAGACGGGGGACAGCGCGTCGATGGCCTACGGCGCCGGCGGTACGGTCGCTTTCACGCGCGAGCACGGGGTCTGGAAGATCAAGGACTTCTAGCGGCGCGCCCGCGTCATGGCTTCGAGAAGAGCGCTGTACTAGGGTTGTCTGCATGCCGACCGGCGATCCTTCTTCGCGAACGCCTCCCTCGCCCGACGCGGATAGCGTCCCGATCCTCCCGCTGCGCAACTCGGTGCTGTTCCCGATGTCGGTCGTGCCGATCAACGTCGGCCGGCCGCGGAGCGTGCGCCTTGTCGAGGATCTCCTCGGCCGCGAGCGCGCGCTGGTCGGCGTGATCAGCCAGAGGTCGCCCGACGTGGACGAGCCCACGTTCAAGGAGCTCTACGCCGTCGGGACCGTCGCGCGCGTGGTGAAGGTCATCCGGCTCGGCCCGAACAACTACTCGGTCGTGCTGAACGGGCTCGGCCGCTTCCGGGTGAAGTCGGCCTTCTCGCTGGAGCCGTACATGCGCGCGCGGATCGAGCGCATCCCGGAGTCGCTCGTGCGCGACGTGGAGCTCGAGGCGCTCGGCGCCGGCCTGCGCGAGGCGACGCGCGAGGTGCTCGGCCTGATGCCGAACCTGCCGCGCGACACGGCGGGCATCCTCGACAACGTGCGTGAGCCGGGCGCGCTCGCCGATCTGATCGCCTCGAACTTCCCGCAGGCGCAGGCCTCGGTCGGCGACAAGCAGGAGATCCTCGAGGCGTTCGACGTGAAGGCGCGCGTCCGCCTCGTGCTCGCGATGGTCGGCCGCCAGCTCGAGGTGCTGCGGGTCAAGAAGGAGATCTCCTCCATGGTGCAGGAGGAGATGGGCAAGTCGCAGCGCGAGTACATCCTCCGGCAGCAGATGAAGTCGATCAAGGAGGAGCTCGGCGAGGGCGGCGACGACGACGAGATCGAGGAGCTCCGCGAGCGCATCCGGCGCGCCAAGGTGCCGGCGGAGGTCGACAAGGTGGTCCGCAAGCAGCTCAGCCGGCTGCGCTCGATGGCGCAGCAGTCGGCCGAGTTCAACGTGACCAAGACGTACCTCGAGTGGATCGCGGATCTGCCGTGGTCCAAGACGACGGTGGACAAGCTGAGCGTCGAGAGCGTGCGGCGCTGCCTCGACGAGGATCACCTCGGGCTGGAGAAGGTGAAGAAGCGGATCGTCGAGTACTCGGCGATCCGGCAGCTCCGCACGGACAAGAAGGGGCCGATCCTGCTCTTCATCGGGCCGCCCGGCGTCGGCAAGACGTCGCTCGGCAAGTCGATCGCGCGCAGCATGGGGCGCCGCTACGAGCGGATCGCGCTCGGCGGCGTGCGCGACGAGGCGGAGATCCGCGGGCACCGGCGCACGTACGTGGGCGCGCTGCCCGGGCGCATCCTGCAGGCGCTGAAGAAGGCGGGCACCAAGAACCCGGTGCTCGTGCTCGACGAGGTCGACAAGATGGGCGTCGACCTGCGCGGCGATCCGGCGGCGGCGCTCCTCGAGGTGCTCGATCCGGAGCAGAACTCGACGTTCCAGGACCACTACCTCGACCTGCCGTTCGATCTGTCGCAGGTGATGTTCCTCGCGACCGCGAACAACTGGGACGGCATCCCGGGGCCGCTCGTCGACCGCATGGAGGTCATCGAGGTGCCCGGCTACACGCGGACCGACAAGCTGGGGATCGCGCGGGAGTTCCTGGTGCCGAAGCAGCTGTCGGCGCACGGTCTCACGGACGAGCGCCTGGAGTTCACGGAGCCGGGCATCGAGGCGGTCGTCGACCACTACACGCGCGAGGCGGGCGTGCGCGGCCTGGAGCGGCAGATCGCGGCGGTGTGCCGCGCGACGGCGGTGAAGGTCGCCGAGGGCCACGACGTGCGCGAGGTGGCGACGCCCGAGCACGTGGAGCAGGTGCTCGGCCCGCACAAGCACCGCCCCGAGATCGCCGAGCGGACGCTCCAGCCCGGGGTCGCGACCGGCCTCGCGTGGACGCCGGCGGGCGGCGAGATCCTCTTCATCGAGGCGACGAAGATGCCGGGCAAGGGCAACGTGGTGCTCACCGGCAACATGCGGAACGTGATGCAGGAGTCGGCGAGCACGGCGGTGAGCTTCGTGCGCAGCAAGGCCGATCGGCTGCACCTCGATCCGGAGTGGCTCAAGGAGATCGATCTGCACGTGCACATCCCGCAGCACGGCACGCCGAAGGACGGGCCGAGCGCGGGCGTGACGATGTTCGCGGCGGTGGCGTCGCTGCTGCTGGGGGCGTCGGTGCGCAGCGACGTCGCGATGACGGGGGAGATCTCGCTGCGCGGGCGGGTGATGCCGGTCGGGGGGGTCAAGGAGAAGCTGCTCGCGGCCCACCGCGCCGGGATCCGGCACGTGCTCATCCCGGCGAAGAACCGGCGTGACCTCGAGGACGTGCCGCAGGACGTCAAGGATCAGATCAAGATCACGATGGTGTCGTCGATGGAGGAGATCCTGCCGATCGTGCTGGAGCCGCCGCGGCGCGCTCCGGCGCAGAGCGCGTCGCCGGAGGAGATCGAGGAGCAGGCGGGGGCGCAGTAGGAGAGAGGTCGTCGAGGGCCTTACCGTCGTCTGTCGATGGGGGGTTGGGGGTTGGGGGGGCGCGCTAGCCGTGGCAGGCGCGCACGAAGCCGCAGCGCAGCTTGCGGCATGCCTCGACCGGGACGCCGTCGAAGCGATCCTCGGACCTCGCCTCGGCGAAGCGCTCGGCGAGGCGGGCTAGCTCGCGCTCGAACCGCGCGTGCTCGTCGTCGGTGAGGGTCCCCATGGGGCCCGCGGCAGCGAGCCACACGGGCTCGACCTCGGCGCCGACGAAGAGCACGCCAGCGCGGATGGGGCGGTCGGGGTGACGCCTCCTGAGCGCGAGCGCGCACGCGCGCAGGCGGAGCTCGTACGGCGAGAGATCCGCGCGGGGGCGCGCGCGCTTGTACTCGACGACGTCGATCTGGCCGCCCGGGTGCAGGATGGCGAGATCGATGGCGAGCGAGAGCGCGAGCCTCGCGCCGCGCCGCCGTCCCGCGCGCTGGGGCTCGACGTCGAGCACGAGCGCCTCCTCCCGGAGGAGCGACGCCTCCTCTCCGCGCACCTGGCGCGCGTAAGGGCCGTCCAGGAAGCGCGCGACGCGCTCCGCGGTGCGCAGCACGTCCGGGCCGTGCGGCGGGAAGCCCTCGAAGGCGAGGCGGGCGGCGACCTCCTCGGCCTCGGTCGGCTCACCCCAGCGCGCGCGAGGCCAGCGCTGGAGCACCCGGTGCACGGCGCGGCCAGGAGGGCGAGGGTCCGCGCCGTCCTCGAGCTCGACGCGCTCCTCGCCCGGGAGCTCGGGCGGGCCCTCGACGTCGAACAGGCCGAGCTGACCCTCGCCGGCAGGCTCGCCGATCCCGAGGAGGTGGCGCAGCCGGAAGCGGCGCGGGCACGCCTGGAACGCCGCCAGCGACGCCGCCGCGACCAGCACGGTCTGCGCGCGCGCAGGCCCCGTCGCCGGCGGCGCACGGGGGGCCGGCGCGGCGCGTGCGTACGCGTCGGTGCCGGGCGCGGGCGCCTTCGCCCCGGCGAGCAGCGAGCTGGCGTCGAGCGTCGTGCGGATGGTGCCGGCCAGCGGCGTGGAGGCCTCGATGTCGACCGCCGCCGCGGTCCGGGGGTCGGCGTCGACCGCCGCCGCGGTCCCGGGGTCGGCGTCGACCGCCGCCTTCAGCGTGAGCCAGGCCGAGCCGCTCCGCGGCTTCGCCTCGGCGCCGACGAGCACGAGCTCGCGGCGGGCGCGCGTGATCGCGACGTACGTGAGCCGCTGCCGCTCAGCGCGCTCCCGCGCCCGCACCTCGGCGCGCGCCGCCTGGAGCGCGGGCGTGCTGATGGGCAACGACGGCCCGCGCGCCGACGCCTCGGCGTCGTGGAGCGAGCCGGTCCGCAGCCGCCCGTCGATCACCTGCACGTAGTGGCGCACGAGCAGCGCGGCAGGCCGGTCCCCCGCGGCGGGGACGTAGCTCAGGCCAGGCTGGGCCGCGCGGGGCTCCGCGTTGAGATCCAGGAGCACGACGGCCGGGAAATCGAGCCCCTTGCTGGCGTGGATCGTCGTGAGCCGCACGGCGTCGTCCTCGGGCGAGAAGACGGCGGCCTCGGGCTCGTCCGCCTCGTCGCGGATGCGGCGATCGAGCCAGCGGACGAAGCTCGCGAGCGAGCCGCCCCGGCGGCGGGCGATCGAGACCAGGCGGTCGACGTTGCCGAGGCGGGCCTGGGCGCGAGGGAGCGCCGCGAGGACGCGGTCGAGATCGAAGGCGGTGACCGCGGCGCGGATCGCCTCGCCGGGCGTCGAGCGGAGCGCGGCGCGGCGCAGGCCGGCATAGCGGGCGCGGAACGCCTCGAGCCGCTCGCGATCCCCCGCGGGCAGGCGCGCGAGCGCGGGGAGCGGGCGCCCGTCGTCGAGCTCGGCGTCGTCGGGCGAGGGCGACCGGCCCCCCTGCGCGAGCGCGGCGGCGGACCAGCGGCCGAGCAACGGGACCGCGAGGCCGCGGCCAGGAGGCGCGAGGAGCGCAAGCGAGGTGTCCGAGAGCGCCACCACCGGGCCGCGGAGGACGGTCGCCAGGGCGAGGCGATCGCGCGGATCGAGCAGGAGGCGGAGGATCGCGGCCAGATCGCGGACCTCGGCCGCGTCGAAGAGCGCGCGGCCGGCCACCACGTACGGGATCTCGAGGCGCGCGAGCGCCAGCTCGACGAGCGGGATCGTGCTCCTCCGCCGGGTGAGCACGGCGACGTCGCGGAAGCGCAGATCGCCGGTCGCGGCGCCGTCGCGGCCTACAGCGCCGTCGCGGCCCGCAGCGCCGTCGCCGCCCGCGCCGCGGACGCGCCGCGCGATGTACGCTGCCGCGATCAGCGCCTCGCGCAGCTGTCCGCGCGCGTCCCGGACCAGGGCGTCGACCCCGTCCGGAGCGCCGCCGCCGTCGCTGACCAGCACGACGTCCGTCGGGCCCTCCGCGGCCCTGCCCGGCGCCGCGACGAGGTGCTCCGCCGCGCTGTAGGCGATCTCGAACTCGCGCGGCGGACTTCCAGCCTCGCGCGCTCCCGCGTCGCCGTCGCCCGCGCCGCCATCGCCCGAGCCGCGATCCTGGGCGAAATCGCGCGCGGAGAAGGCGTTGATGAACGCGAGCAGCTCGGGTGTCGACCGGCGGCTCTCGCGGAGCGCCACGAAATCGGCGCTCGGATCCGGCGACCAGAGCGCGGGCGCGAGCTCGAGCGCGCGGCCCGCGGCGGCGCCGGCGAGCTCCGCGCAGACGCGGCAGAAGATGGAGACGTCGGCCCCGCGGAACCCGTAAATGGATTGCTTGCGATCGCCGACGAGGAACAGGCCGTGGCCCGACAGACCGGCCGCCGTCGGGGCCACGCCGGCCGGGCGCGCGAGGGCGGCGTCGTCCCGCTCGCGCAGGAGGTACACGAGATCGCGCTGCACCGCGCTCGTGTCCTGGAACTCGTCGACGAGCAGCACGTCGACCGAGCCGCGGACCGCCGCGCCGATCGCCGGATCGTCCCGCAGGCCGTCGCGGGCGGCGCGCAGGAGATCGCCGAACCCGAGGCCGCCCTCGGTGCGGCGGATCGCCGAGAGCCGCTCGCGGATCTCCTCCAGCAGCTCGATGATCCGCGCCTCGCGGCGCGACAGGGCCGGGGCCTCGCGGAGGAAGCCGAGCAGCTGCTGCGCCTTGTCGCGGTGCTTCTCGCCCGGCAGCGCCTCGCGGAAGGCGATGAGCGCCTCGTCGGCCGGCGTGGACTTGCTCTTGTGCGGCTTGCGCTGCGTGAGGAGCTCGATGAGCGGGGCGCTCGCGGCGCCCGCGGGGAAGGGCGCGCCGCCGTCCTCGCGGCCGAGCGCCGCAACGAGCGCCGCCGCCGGCGCGCGGAAGGCGGCGCTGCCGAGCGCGGCGCTCCCGGCGGCGAGGCGGCGGAGCTCCCGCGCGAGCGCGCTGGCCTCGGCGGCGTGGTCGGTCACGGAGAGCCGGCGCGGCGCGAGGCCGTCCTCGTCGAGCCGGTCGAGCAGCCGCGTGACCTCGCTCCGCGCGGCCTCGACGCCGCCCGTGGCGGCGATGAGCGCGCGCGCGGCGTCGGCGCGCTCGCCCCCCTCGGCGAGCGCGCGGCTCAGCGCCTCGTCGACCGCGAGGTCGCTGAGCGCCTGCGCCTCCTCCTCGTCGAGGATCCGGGCCGAGGGCGAGAGCCCCATCGCGATCGCGTGCCGGTCCACGATCTGCTTGGCGACGCCGTGGAGCGTGTCGATGCGCGCGGCGGGGAGGCGGGCGAGCGCCTCCTCCGCGCGCTTGCGCAGCTCGGCGACGGGCAGCGAGGCGCCGGGGAGGCCGGCGACGGCCGCCTGCCGCGCCCGGAGGATGTCGGCGAAGGGGATGTCCGCCTCGCCGTTCCAGCGGGCGATCTCGCGGAGCGATCGCTCGACGCGGTGGGCGATCTCCCGCGCCGCGGCGCGCGAGAACGTCGTCGCGACGATGCGGTCCGGCGGCACGGGCGGCGCGGCGGACGCGGCGTCGGGCAGGCCGAGGGAGGTGAGGCCGAGCGTGAGCAGCACGTAGAGCGCCGTGAGGCGGTGCGTCTTGCCGGTGCCGGCGCTCGCGGCGACCACGACGTTGCGGCGGAAGGCGTAGATGAGCGCGTCGCCCTCGGCGAGCTCCGCGCCGCGCGGCGCGAAGCTCACGCGACCTCCTCCGCGGCCTCGTCGCTCGGCACGACCGCGGGGCGGCGGCACACGTCGCGCGCGTCGCACCGCGCGCACATCGTCGAGAGCGTCGGCCGCGGCGCGGCCTTGCCCTCCCAGAGCGCGACGACCGCGGCCCGCGCCGTGCGCGCAGCCTCGGCCCAGCCCTCGGCGAGCGCGCGCTGCTCGTCGGCCGTGCGCGGCCACAGCTCGATGAGCCCGCGCTGGCGCACGCCGATGTAGACGGCGCGCACCTCCTCCGCGCCCAGCGCGCGCGCCGCGATGGCGCTGTACAGCGGCAGCTGGAGCGCCCTCCGCCGCTCCTTGGCGTCGGGGAGCTTGCCGGTCTTGTAGTCGACGACCCGCACGACGCGCTGGTCGGTCGATCGATCGAGCCGGTCGATCTGGCCGTCGACCCACAGGCTCGGGCCGCCCTCCTCGTCGAACGGGGGGAGCTCCAGCGGCTGCCAGGGCGGCGGCTCTCCGGCCCCGAAGCGCCGCTCGGCCAGGAAGAAGCGGAGCTCGGGCGACGCGTCCTCCCCGTCGAGCGTGCGGGCCACGACCTCCATCACGTCCGCGATCGCCTTCTCGACCGCCTCGCGGCGGAGCGGGGCCATGGGCGCCGAGACGCCGAGCGCCGCCTCGGCCGCGGCGCGCGCCGCCGCGAGCTGCTCGGCCGGATCGCGCTCCGGGCCGAGCTCGCGCAGGGCCTCGAACGAGGCCTGCAGGGCGCGGTGGATCAGCGTGCCGCGCTCGCGCGCGTCGGCCGACTCGGCGAGGTCGTCGGCGCGGCGCACGTGCAGGACGCGGCGGGCGAACGCCGCGAAGGCGCAGCCCACGGCGCGCTCGATGTGGGTGACCGCGATCGGCCTGCCGGGGTGCGCCCCGCCGATCGCGGCCCTGAGCTGCGCGGCGAGCGCGGGATCGCCGTCGACGAGGACGCGGCCCGTGTGGAGGTCGATCGGCGCGCGCGGATCGAGGAAGAAGTCCGCGCGGGCGCGCTCGATCCGGATCCGCTCCGCGAGGTCCGCCGGCGGCCGCCCGCCGCCCGCGAGGGCGATGAGCTCCGCGTCGCGCGGGCCGAGGGGCGCCGCGTCCGGGGCGACGCGCGAGGCGGGCTCCGTGCGCTGGGGCGCGCCGGCCGCCGCGGCCGCGACGAAGAGCGGGTGCGGCTCGTTCGGCTCGCTGTCGTCCCCGCGCGTGAAGCAGAGGGCGACGCGCCGGGCGCCGGCGAGCGCCCAGCCGAGCTCCGCGCGCTGGGCCGCCTGGCGCTCGCGCCCCGACGCGGGGCGGCTCGGCGCCGCCAGCCTCCCGCGGAGCGCCTCGCCGAGCAGCGTCTCGTCCGCGCCCGGGCTGCCGCCGTAGGCGCGCGCGTCGAGCCCGGTCACCACCACCACGTCGTGCTCGAGCGCCGTGAAGCCGGCGGCGACGTCGATGCGCACGGCGCCGGCGCGCCCCGCGTCGCCGCGCGGCCCGGCGCCCTGCTCGGCCGCGGCCCGCTCGAGCTCCGCGTAGATCTCGGCCGCGGTGGCGGGGCGCTCCTCGCAGCCGAGGTCGTACGCGGCCCGCGCGAGCGCCTCGGCCTGCTCGCGGATCGCGCGCGCGGCCCGCGCGCCTTGTCCCATCGCGCCCATCGCCTCGAGCGCGAGCGCGCCGCCGCTCCGCCGCTCGCCGCGCAGCGCGGCGCGGAGCTCCTCGATCCCGGGCTCGCCGAAGCCCAGCTTGTCGAGGAGCGACAGGAAGCGCCGCACGATCTCGGGCCGCGTCGCCGCCTCGCCGATCCAGCGGGCGCTGGCCAGCAGCCGCTCCAGCGCGTGCGGCATCCACGCCTCGTCGTCGCCGTCCTCGTCGCCGTGCGCGCCGCGCAGCACCTCGAGGCCCAGGGCGAGCTCCGCGTCGCTCAGCGCCTCCTGCGCGGTCGCCGGCGGCGTCCGCGCCGTCCCTGCGCGGCGGTCCGCGCGGCGGGCTGCCACGACCGAGATGAGGCCGTCGATGAGCAGCCGGCCCGTGCGATCCACCTCGACGGGCACGTCGCGCAGCCGGTGGGCCAGGTCGGTCGAGCGCCGCTCCGCCTCCGTGGCGGACGTGCGGTCCATCCAGGCGCCGGCGTGGACCCCCGGGGCGCGGAGGATCTCGATCGCCTGCTCGCGGCGCACCGGCCCGACGGCGAGGCGCAGGATGGCGAGCGCGACGCGCCCATCGGGGCAGCTCGCGGCGGCGCGGCCGCGCGGCTCCGAGGCGCGGACGCCCGCGTCGGCCAGCGCGGCGCGGAGGGGCTCGAGCGCGGCGTCGTCGAGCGCCGGCACGACGAGGGCGATCCGCTCGGGCGGGATCCCGCGGCCGAGCGCGGCGGCCACCTCGGCGGCGGCGGCGCGCGCCTCGCCCTCCGGGGTCCTCGCCGTGATGGCGGCGAGCGGCTCCGCTCCGCCGTCGGGCACCCACGCGATCTCCGGCGCGTCCTCGAGCGAGGCCCAGCGCCGCTCCAGGGCGTCGGCGACCGGCGCCGCGCCGTCGTCCGGGAGCGCGGGCAGCTCGACGGTGACGCCCGCGCCGCCGCGGGCGCGGACCGCGGCGTGCAGCGCCTCGACCCAGGCGAGATCGTCGGGCTCCCAGGCCACGGCGCCGCGGATCGTGACCTTGCGCGGGAGCGGGAGCGCGGCGGACGCGCCGGCCGAGCGGAGCGCCCGTGCGAGCACGGACCCCGCGCAGCGCGGGTCGACGAGGCGCGCTGCCCGCAGGGCGGCGTCCGCCCGATCGAGGACCTCGGCGATGGCGATCGCGTACGGGGTCCCCAGCGCCCGCAGGTCCGCCGGGGAGGTCCCGGCGCGCCGGAAGCTCCCGAGGGCGCGGTCGATGGCGTGCGCGAGCGCGACGCGCGCGGCGGGCTCGGCCGGCTGACGCAGCCGATCCGGCGGCAGGGCGTCGAGGGCGAGCCGGGTGGCGAGGCGGCTCGTGTGAAGGCTCGCTATGGCGGCGTCCGGCGCCAGCAGGGCGAGCGCCTCGGAGACGAAGCTCCACCGTGAGCGGATTTCCTGGCCTGCGGTACGCGGGTCGCGCAGATCGAGCGAGGCGAGCTCGCGTTCAACGTGCCGCTCGGTCGGGACGATGAGGAGCGATGTTCTGCTCACCACCGCGAAACGGCCGAGTGCCGCTCCCGGGAAGCGCAGGCGCCCGCCAGGGCAGGCGGCTGAGAGGGCGCCGGCGCGTCTGAATGCACGTCCAGCATGGGGGACCTCACGGCAGACGCTTTACTTCATGCATCCGTCCCCTCGCAACCTCTGCCGGGGGCGCGCCTTGTTGAAAAAGTCCCGCGGAATGTGGGAATTCTTGTGGGGAAAAGGGAATGCGTGTTGAAAAACCTGTTGAGAACCCCGGACGGTCCGGGTCGCAGCGCGCCGTAGACCTGCGGAATTGCACGCAGCGAGGGCGGGCCAGAGCACGCCCGGGGCGCTCTGCAGTTTTCAACAGGCTCAGCGGTGGTCGGCGGCGATCGGAGGCGACCGGGCGTCACGACGGGGCGTGAGCCGCCTCGGTAGGCCGAGCGGGGCAGGGCGGACGGAAGGAGGAAAGGGGGAGGGGGGCTGGGCGCTCCGTCGCGAGGCGCCCTCTCGGTTGCGTCGGTTTGCGTCGGTTGCGAGGGGACTAGCGGCGCGCCACGTCCTTGTCGCGGCGGACGCTGGTGTCGTCGGCCGGCGGCAGATCGGACACGCTGGCCGGCGGCATCGCTGGCGGCAGCAGCGTGGGAGCCGCCGTCGCGCTGCCCTGGTCGCCGCCTCGCGCGGCGGGACCGGCGCCGGCCGGCGCGGCGGCGGACGCGCTCGTCACGGCGCCCGGCGAAGCATCGGAGGCGGCGGGTGAAGCACCGGAGGCGGCGGTGGTCGCTTGCGTGCCGGGGGGCGCCTCGGACTGTGCGCGATTCCGCACGGCGGTCACCGCCTTGTCGGCCGCCTTGACGAGCTGTGTCGTCACGACCGAGGGCGGGAAGGGGAGCTTCGGGGCGACGAAGAGCTCGAGCTTCAGGATCGTGTGGTGCTCGTCGACGGCGCGGAGCCGCCAGCGGGCGCGGAAGTCGGCGACGTTGCCGCGCTTGTGGCGGCCGGAGATCACCTCGTCGGCGCCGTCCTTGGTGGGCGGCGACATGTCGGCGACCGTCCAGATGTGCGCGGCGCCGTTCAGGATCGGCACCTGGAGATAGACCTCGCTCGTGCCCTTGCGCTTCGCGAGCACGCGGCTCTGGTCGAAGGGGCCGATGAACGTCTTGTAGCTGCCGTAGGAGGTGACGATCTTCCGGACCGCCGACAGGGGCGCTTTCACGAGGATCGCTGCGCCCCCGGTGTCGATCGCGGCGACGGGCCCGGTGGTCTTCAGCGTGTACCGGAGCGCCTTCCCGAGCGACGCGAGCTTCTCCGACTCGGCGTCGGCGGCGCGTGCCGCGCGCGGCGAGAGGGAGAGGGCGAGGACGGCGAGCGAGAAGGCGATCAAGGACAGGGACCACAGTTTCTTCATGGACTCTCCTGTTCGAGCGACGTCCGTCAGCGCGGGCTCCCCCCCACGTAGCGGACATGCGCCTCGGGCGGCGAGACCGCAGCCCCTCGCTACATGTAACTCCGTGAGCAGGCAGCCGCACGCCTGCGCACTACAGAAAACATGCTTTCTTCGGACGAGGTCGGAATTCAGCGATCGGCGTCGGCGCGCTTCACGTTCACGCCGCTGGCGCCGCGCTGCGCGCTGTCGTCGATCGTGGGCGTCGTGGGCGCGGCGCTCGCGGCCTGTCCGGCAGCGTCGGCATCGGGCTCGGACGAGGCCGCGGGCGGCCGCAGGGGCCGCTCGCCTGGCTCCTCGTCGAGCGGGGCCATCTTGCAGGAGCCGTCGAACTGCACGCCGCGATCGATGAAGATGGCGGGCGCGTGCAGGGCGCCGGTCACCTTGGATGGAGCGTAGAGCTCGATGGCGTCGCGGGCGCGGATGCTCGCCTGGACCTCGCCGCCCGTGACGATGCACGTGACCACGTGGATCTCCCCGATCACGAGCGCCCCTTCGCCGATCACGAGCACGTCCTCGCCGCGGATCTCGCCGCGGAAGCTGCCGTCGATGCGCACGCGGCCCTCGAAGAAGAGCTTGCCTTCGAAGTGCGTACCGCGGCCCAGGAGGGCGTTGATCTCGGTGGGCCGGTGGCCCCCGCCGTCGTCGCCGCGCGGGCTTCCTGGGGATCGCGGCGAGAGGGGCGAATCCCTGTCGCCCGGGAAGGACATCGGCTCCATCGCCTGCTGGCTTACTTCAGGCATCGTCACATTCGCAACGGGGGTGCGCGTCAGTCGCGTAACGGGCGCGCCGAGGTGGCCGTGTATGTTGAGTGATTTCCTATGCTTGGAGATGATTTGCGGCAGGGTACGTTTTCTGCAAAGGGGGCGGACCGAGCAGGTGTCCCGGCGCGCTGACCGCGCCGGTGGACGGCGCGCGCGGAGGGTGGGCCGACGTCTGGCAGAGCGCGCGGTGGAGCGTGAGGGTCCGAGGCGACCAGGAGAGGGAGTGGAGATGACGTTCCGATCGTTGCTTGTGGCTGCCGGTGTCCTGGGCAGCATCTCGGTGGCGTCCGCGCAGACGCCGCCCGCGCAGCCGACAGCTCCACCGGCCGATCTCACGCCGCCCCAGCCGCCGCAGCAACCGGCCGCCCCGGCGCCGGCCGCGCCCGGCGCTCCCGCTGCCGCGCCCGGCGCTCCTGCCGCGGCTCCCGGTGCCCCTGCGGCTGCGCCGGGGGTGGCTGCTGCGCCCGCCGCCGCTCCGCCGGCGGAGCCAGCGCCCCCGGCGCAGCCGGAGCCTCCGGCAGAGCCGCCGTCGGCCCCGGTGACACCGCGGTCCGACGCCGTGGTCTCCCCGGTGGTGCGGATGGATCTGGCCACCGCGGCCGATACCGTGCAGGAGGAGGACGAAGAGACGAACCTGCGCTGGCGCGGGACGAGCTTCACCTGGAACCAGGCCGGCAGCACGACCCTCTTCGGCGTCGGCGGCGAGTACACGCCCGACATCCAGGTCTACGGCTGGGATTTCACGCTGCGGCCGAGCTACTACCTGCTCGACCGCCCCAAGGACAAGGTGTCGCTGTCGGCCGAGATCGGCTGGCTCGTCGAGCTCACGAACAGCGACACCACCGCCACGTACCGGGAGCCGCAGCTCAAGGACACGACGCTCGGCGCCCGGTACAGCCGCGCGCTCTGGGAGAGCGGCGGCGCGAACAAAGGCGAGTACAAGACGGACGCCGCCATGCGGCTGCGCGTGACCCTGCCGACCTCGCCGCAGAGCTGGAACTCGGGCGACTACTTCACCGTGTCGGTCGGTCCGCAGGTGAGCCAGAAGATCAAGCTGCTCGGTTCGAAGGCCGACGGGCTCAACCATGTGACGGCGACGCTCGGCGTGACGTATGCCCACCTGTTCTCCAGATCGATCATGCGGGTGAACCCGGATCTCCGACGACTCCGGCAGAACCCGAGCGGTGAGAGCGAGCTCGACGAACAGCTGAGCGGGTATGCCCAGGTCCTCAATCGCCTGACCACGAGCCTCGATCTCGACGTGCCGCTCTACAAGGACCTCTCGCTGGGGACGAGCTTCGGGCTGCTCAGCCGGTTCAAGCCCGAGCTCGGAGAGGGATGCCTCAAGATCAGCACCGGCTGCGCCCCGTATACCTTCGACGGGGCCACCTACCTCCCGAACACGGCGTTCGACATCAACGTGAGCTACCCGGTCTACGAGGTCGTCGACCTCACGCTCGGCTACAACAACACAACGGCGCAGCTCGGGGAGGACGGCCAGCGCAGGAGCTTCTTCTATAGCCCTGACGCCCAGTTCTATCTCGACATCAACGCCAACCTCGACGTCATCTACTCGAAGGTGACAGGCCGCGGGAAGAAGGCCGAGAAGGCGGGCGCCGCCAGCGCTTCGCGCCGGCAGGCGCTCTGACGCGCGCGATCCGTCGCGGCTCGCGCGTGACAGCGGCTCGTCGCCGTACCGTTACGCGCGCCCGCGGCTCTCGCCGGTGGTCAGGCCGCCGGCGATGAGGTGCGCGGCGCGCAGGGGCTCGGGGAGGTGGCCGTTCACCGAGAGCCGCGCGATCAGCGCGCTCGCGTCGTCCAGCGAGATCCCGGCGCGCTGCACGTACACGCTCGCGACGGGCTCCATCGGGCCGGCGCGCTCGATGAGCGCCCACTTGCGGCGCCCTCCCCGGACGCGCGAGAGCAACGCGTCGCGGATCGCGTCGAGGTCCGGGAGGCGCCGCGCCACCACCACGACCGGCAGGGCGAGGGCTTCGTGCAGCGCCGCGAGATCGACGACGTTGAAGCCCGCCACCGCGATGCCCTGGAGCATGACCACCTGCGCCTGGGCGTAGAAGCGGGAGCCGCGGATCATCGCGGCGATCGCGGGCGTGGCGTTCCGCCCGTCGCGCCTCACGCGGGTGGAGAGGACGCCCTCGAGGCGCAGCCCCGAAAAGACGGTCCCGACGACCTGCACGTCGCCGCGGTGGTCGCGGGCGAACGGCGCGTCGTCGACCCCGATGACGTGCGAGAAGCGTGGAGCGCGGGCCGGCACACGCGGAGCTTAACGTGCTGCCGCCTTTGCCGGGCCAGGCGGTCGTGCTGTACTGCTAGGATGCGACCTTCCAGGCACCTCTCGCTGAGCCTTCTGCTCGCCCTCGGCCTCGCCTCGTCGCTCGCCCTCGGGCAGGGCGCCACCGCGCAGCCGGCCCCGAAGGCCGCCGCGGCGCCGGAGAAGGCCGCCGCCCCGCAGAAGCCGGCGGTCAACAAGCCGCGCGGCGGCAGCGCCGGCGCGCCGAAGCGCCCCGGGCGCGCGCGCAAGCCCAAGAAAGACGCGCAGGCGAGCCTCGCCGGGCGGCCGGTCGCCACCTTCCCCGGCTTCCGCATGCTCCCGGCCGGCGGCTCGCGCGTGTTCGTGCAGATCCACGGCGGCAAGGTCGACGTCGCCGAGTCGAAGGCCGCCGGGCGCCTCGTCTACCGGCTGAAGGGCGCAGGGGCGATCCAGACGAACCGCTTCCCGCTCGTGACGTCGTTCTTCGCGACCCCGGTGACCCAGGTGCAGCTCGTCGGCCAGGGCAACGATCTCGACATGGTGATCGACCTGCGCACCCAGACCGACGCGGCCTACCGCGTGCTCGAGACCGATCAAGGGATGGTGCTCCAGGTCGACTTCCCCCCGTCCGTCCCCGAGCAGCGCGCCGCGGCGCCGGCCGAGGGAGCGCGCAAGCGCTCGGAGCGCCGCACGATCTCGCAGGAGCCCGGGAGCGACGAGAGCTCGGATCTCTAGCGTTCCGGCTGGCCGCGGCCGGGGTCCGGGCCGAGGCCGAGCTCACCGCCAGAGGGGGACTAGATGGCGACGGCCTCCCGCCGGGCCTTCTCCCCGGGCGGGCCTGCGTCCGCCGCCGAGGCCGGCTCGCCCATCGCCGCCGCGGCGAACGTGACGAGGACCATCCACAGGAGATCGGCGAGCAGCAGGTGGACGAGCTGCATCCACACCGGCGCGAGCAACAAGAGGTTGAGGAGCCCCGCGCCGATCTGCAGCAGCACGAGCGCTCCGGTCGCCGCCGAGAGCCGCGCGACCTCGGGCGAGGGGCGCCGGGCAGCGACGGCGCCGCGGGCGAAGAGGAGGTAGACGCCCACGGCCGCCGCCACGGTCGGGTGCAGCACGCGCAGCTGCAGCAGGAAATGCGCCGCGGGCGAGAAATCCTGCGCCAGCCCCTCGCGGAGCGAGCCCGCGGCGAAGAGCGTGTCCCCGAGCGCGGCGATGGCCCCGGTCACACCCACGGCGAGGACGCCTGCGAGCCCGGCGCCGAGCAGCGCGCCCGTCACCCCCTGGCCGCGCAAGCGCACGCGCCGGCCCCCGCGCGCCCAGTAGAGGGTGCAGGTCATGGCGGCCACCAGCAGGAACGTGTTGATGAGGTGCACGGCCATCCAGAGCGCGCGCGCCGCGGACGCGTCGTGCGCGACGTACTCGAGCAGGACGATCCCGGCGCCGACCGCCGCCTCGGTGATCATGAACAGCATCGACGCGGCCGCGCCGCCGCGCACCGGGTGGCCCGACGGATAAGCGACGAAGGCCCAGACGAGCTGCTGCGCGACGAGCAGGAACGCGATGCCCGAGGTGGCGCGGTGCGTGAACTCGATGAAGGTCGCCGCGCTCGGAGAGCGCGGGATGACGTCGCCGTTGCACGTCGGCCAGTGGCTGCCGCAGCCGGCCCCCGAGCCGGTCGCGCGCACGAACGCGCCCCACAGGATCACGCCGAGCGTGAAGGCCAGCGCGAGCGCCGCGAGCTTCCAGAACCGCGCCTGAGTCATGCCGGGTCCTTACCGCGAAACCAGCGCGACGGCAGCCCGCGCGAGATCGGCGATGCACGGGGAACCTGCCCGAGCAACTCCTGCGATCGGCGGCCCCACCGCGCGCGATCGCGCGCGATCGCGCGCGACCGACGGCGAGGCGGCGTCCACCGCAGCGCGATCTCGTTGCGCCCGGCCCCGGCTGAAGGGAGGATGTGCCGGTGCCGAACAGCGACGAACTCCGAAGCGCTCCGCTCTCCGCGCCGATCGAGCTCCCGAGCGGTCGACCGGCCAGGATCGTCGTCGCGGACGACGACCGCCTCGCGCGCCAGATGCTGGCGAGCATCCTTCAGAAGGCGGGCTTCCAGGTCGAGGCGGTCGACGACGGTCAGGAGGCGATCGAGCTGATCGGGCGGGGAGGGGTCGATCTCGTGCTCCTCGACATCGTGATGCCTCGGCTCACCGGCCTCGAGGCGTGCAGGCTGCTCAAGAGCATGACCTCGGAGTCGTTCCTCCCCGTCGTGCTGGTCACCGTGAAGAGCGACACGGCGAACCGGGTCGAGGGGCTCAAGATCGGCGCCGACGACTACGTCTGCAAGCCGTTCGAGGAGGAGGAGCTCCTCGCGCGGGTCGGGGCGATGCTCCGGATCAAGCGGCTGCACGACCAGGTCGCGGCGCAGCGCGCCTACCTGGAGCAGCTCTCCATCCACGACGAGATGACGGGGCTCTACAACTACCGTTACCTCTTCACGCGCCTCAACGAGGAGTTCAAGCGCGCGGAGCGCTACCACGAGCCGTTCGCCTGCGTGCTCGTCGACATCGATCGGCTGAAGGCGATGAACGAGACCGGGGGGCGCACGCTCGGCGACGCCGTGATCCGGCGCGTGGCCGACGGGATCCGCCGCTCCGTCCGGGAGGTGGACGTGGTCGCGCGCTACGGCGGCGAGGAGTTCCTCATCGTCCTGCCGAGCACCCACTTCGCCGGGTCGCTGACGGTGGCCGAGCGGATCTGGCGCGAGGCCTCCGGCAACCCGGTCGAGTTCGGCGGAGAGGCGAGGCCGTGCAGCGTCTCGATCGGCGTCTCGCTCTACCCCTCGCGCGACGTCCGCTCCAAGGACGCGCTGATCCGCGCCGCGGAGAGCGCGCTCAACCAGGCGAAGCGCGAGGGCGGCAACCGGATCTGCGTCTTCCAGCAGCACGGCCACATCTACACGCCGACGGCGAGCGGCGAGCCGCAGTCCTCACCCCCGCCGGGGAAGCTCCGGCGCTCGAGCGATCCGGCCTTCGCCGCGACGCACGTGGCCACGGAGGAGCCGAGGGAGCCGCAGACGCGCCGGGGCACCGACCTCCCGCCCTTCCCGTCACGCAAGCCGCTCTAGCCCCGCTCGCCGCTCCGCCTCGTGAACGCCGCAGATCGCGCCCGTATCCTCCTCGTCGACGACGAGCCCGCCCTGCGCCGCGGCCTGGCGCGCGCGCTCGTGCGCGATTTCGACGTCCTCACCGCCGAGGACGGCCCCGCGGCGCTCGGGCTGCTCGCGACGACCCGCGTCGAGGCGGTGCTGCTCGACCTCGCCATGCCGCGCATGAGCGGCGCCGAGGTGCTCGATCGGATCAGGGCCGCGTACCCCGACGTCGAGGTCGTGGTGATGGCCGGCCACGCCGACCTCGACGCCGCGATCGCGGCCGTTCGCGCCGGCGCGTACGGGTTCGTGACGAAGCCCGTCGACGCGGAGGCCGCGGTCGCGATCACGATCGAGCGCGCGATCGAGCGCCGTCGGCTCGAGCGCCGCGCGCGGGCCCTCGAGGAGCGGGTCGACGAGCACGAGCAGCTCGGCGAGGTGATCACGAGCTCCGCCGCGATGCAGGACGCCTACAGGAAGGCGCTCGGCGTGGCGGCCGTCGCCGCGCCCCTCCTGCTGGTGGGCGAGCGCGGGACGGGCAAGGAGCTCGTCGCGCGCGCCGTCCACCGGCGCGGCCCGCGCGCCGCGCGGCCGTTCGTCGCCGTCGACTGCAGCGCGCTGCCGCCGTCGCGGGCCGAGGACGAGCTCTTCGGCGAAGGCGGCGACGCCTCGCTGGACGGCCGCGCCCGCGGGGGCCTGATCGAGGCGGCGGACAAGGGCACGCTCTTCCTCGACGAGGTCTCGGCGCTGCCGCTCGCGGCCCAGGCCAGGCTGCTCCGGGTCCTCACGCACGGCGAGATCGCGAGGGCGGGGGGCGAGCCGCGCCGCGTGGACGTGCGCGTGATCGCGTCGACGTGCGAAGGCCTCCGCGAGCTCGCCTCTTCCGGCCAGCTCCGGGAGGATCTCGCGTACCGCCTCGGCGTCATCGTCGTCGAGCTGCCGCCGCTCCGGCGGCGCAGGGAGGACGTCGCGCTGCTCGCGAGCCACTTCCTGAACCGGTGCGCGCGCAGGCACGGGCGCGACGTCAAGCGGATCGGCCCCGAGGCGGCGCGCCTGCTCCGCGAGCACGCGTGGCCGGGCAACGCGCGCGAGCTCGAGAGCGCCATCGAGCACGCCGTGATCTCCGCGCGCGGCGAGGCGATCCTGCCCGCGGATCTGCCGCCCTCGGTGTCGGGGCGCTCCGGGCCGTCGCTTCGCCCTCCGAGGGACGCGCTCGTCCTGCCGGCCGAGCTCTGCGATCTCCCCTACGCGGAGGCCAAGGAGCGCGCCGTCGATGCGTTCGATCAGATCTACGTCGGGCGCCTGCTGGAGCGCACGGGCAACAACCTCAGCGAGGCGGCGCGGCAGGCGGGGATGGATCGCTCGAACTTCCGGAGGCTGAAGAAAAAGGTCGCCTCGCGCGGAGACGAGGCCGCGCAGGGGGAGACCGACGGGGCGGCGCCGGGCAAGGGCGGCGCGGGCTGACGCGCGGACACGTCGGCGCACGTCGGGCGCGCACGTCGCAGAAGCGCGCGGCCGGCTCGTGCTACGTTGCGCCGAAAATGGCCCGACGCGCTGCACGAGCTGCCGTTGCTGCCGCCGCCGTTTCCCTCGCGGTCCGGCTGGCGCCGCTTTCTGCTGCCGCCGCCGACGCCGGCGGGGCTCCCGGGCGGCGGGCGGCGGTGGTCCACGATCTCCCGGGCGTCCTCGCGCTCGCCGACCGCAATCACCCGAACGTCGCCGTCGCCCGCGCGAAGCTCGACCAGGTCCGCGCGCAGCTCGACGAGGCCCGGTTCGCCCCGTTCTCGCAGTTCAAGCTGACAGGCGGCGTCGCGCTCGCGCCGACCGTCCGCGGGAACAACGTCTTCAGCCCGAACACCGACGTCTCGCTCACCTCGAGCCTCGGGGTCGGCTGGCGCGTGAACATCGACGGCGTCATCCCGCTCTGGACGTTCGGGAAGATCACGAACCTCTGGGACGCCGCCGAGGCGAACGTCCGGGTGAACCAGGCGAGCGTCGAGAAGGAGCGGGACGCGGTGCGGCTCGACGTCCGCAAGGCCTACTTCGGCCTCCAGCTGGCGCGCGACTCGCGCAGCCTGCTCGTGGACGTGAGGGCCGAGATGGACAAGGCGCTCCGGCGCTTGGAGGAGCAGGTCGAGCGCGAGGAGGGCGATCCCATCGAGCTGCTCAAGCTGCAGACCTTCGGGGCCGAGCTCGAGGCGCGCGGGGCCGAGGCCGACAAATACATCTCGGTCGCGCTGGCGGGGCTGCGCTTCTACACGGGCGTCGCGGATCTCGACATCCCCGACCTCCCGATCCGCCCGCCGAAGCACCGGCTCGGCCACGTCACCCGTTACCTGACCGCGGCGCGCCTGTACCGACCGGAGCTCGCGCAGGCGCGCGCGGGCTTCGACGCGAGGTCCGCGCAGGTGCGGCTCGCGCGCGCGCAGCTGTTCCCCGACATCGGCATCGCCGTGCAGGTCGGGGTGAGCGCCGCCCCGGAGGTCGCGGATCAGCTGAACCCGTTCACCAACGACCCCGGCAACTTCTTCCACTACAGCGCGGCGCTCGCGCTGCAGTGGAAGCTCGACCTCTTGCCGCAAGCGGCGCGCATCCGCGCCGCCGAGGCGCAGCTCGAGGAGATGGCGGCGACGCAGCGCTTCGCCATGGGCGGGGTCGCGACCGAGGTCGAGACCGCCTATGCCGAGGTCGTGGAGGCCCAGAAGCGGCTCGACGCCTACAGCAAGGCGACCAAGTACGGGAAGCGCTGGCTCGTGATGGTGCAGCAAGGAATCGACGTCGGGACCATGACGGACAAGGATCTCATCGATCCAGCCAAGGCATATGCCACGAACCGATTTAACCAGCTGAACGCGACGATGGATCTCGACATGGCGATGTCGCGGCTCGCGAAGGCGACCGGCTGGGACGCCATCGCGCCGGACGGCACCTGAGCGAGGGGGGCGGCCGCGCTGAGGCACGCGCTGCGTCGCTCGGCTCCGCGTCACCCCGGCTTGAACGCGACCGTCCTTGGCAGTACGGTGCGCGGACAGCATGGGAGCCAACGTCAACGTCGAGCGGGCGCCGCACAAGGTGGCTTTGGCAGCGAGCGGTGATGCGGCGCGGCGCGCGGCGAGCGGGGCCTCCGCGGGCGCCAGCATCGCGTTTTACGTCCTGCTCGCGGCGTCGGCCCTCGCCATCATCGGCACTCTCCACTTCGTGGCGTACGTCGTGCCGACCGAGGCCACGATGGGGATCGTGCAGAAGATCTTCTACTTCCACGCCCCCGCCGGGTACGCGATGTACATCGGCGCGACCGTCTGCTTCATCGGCTCCGCCGGCTACCTCGCGCGCGGCACCCAGCGCTGGGATTCGCTGGCGAAGGCCGGCGCCGAGGTCGCCGTGGCGATGGGGCTGATCGTCCTCGTCACCGGTCCGCTGTGGGCCGCCAAGGCGTGGGGCGTGTACTGGACGTGGGATCCGCGCCTCACGACGTCGCTGCTCAGCGTGCTTATCTACATCGCTTACGTCGTGCTCCGCGCCTTCACCGGCGACAGCGACGCCGAGCGCAAGTTCGCGGCGGCCCTGGGCGTCCTCGGCGCGGCCAACCTGCCGATCATCCATTATTCGGTGAAGATGTGGGGCGGTAACCACCCCACGGTCATCACGGGCAAAGGCGGCGGCCTCGGGCACCCCGACATGAAGATGGCGCTCGGCTTCGGCTTCCTCTCGTTCACCCTGCTCACCCTCGCGCTCGTGTGGGCGCGCTACCGCGTCGATCTCGCGTCCGCGCGGCTCGCGGAGATCGAGCAAGAGGCCCTCGAAGCCGGCATCGGAGAGGACTGACAACGTGAATTCCCATCATTCCTTGTTCTCCCATGCGGCGTTGCAGCAGCCGACGGGCACCACGTCGGACGACCGGTCGCAGGCGTTCCGCCCCGTCCAGGGGGGGAACGACATGCAGAGCGGAGAGAAGCTGCTGGTCGAGGCGTACGCCGCGATCTGGCTCATCCTCTTCGCGCTGGTCTTCCTCTCCTGGCGCCGGCAGAAGCAGATCGACCGGCGCATCGACGCGCTGGAGGCCGCCGTGCAGAAGGCGCGGTCTGGAGCAGGCCAGGGGGCGAGCTGATGCCGAACCTGGGGGAGATGACCCCGCAGCACGCGCTCTACATCCCCGTGGTGCTGATGCTCGGGCTGATCGTCGGCTACATCCTGGGCAGCCGCGCCGTGCGGGCCGAGCTAGAGCGACGTAAGCGCAGAATGAAGCAGTGACGGGGGCGCAGGCCCCTCGTCCCGCGTAGCTGGCGGGCTCGGTGAGCGCCGTCCCCGCCCCACGAGCCGGAGGTCACAAGGTGGTCGATTTCTCTGTGAGCGAAGAGCACAAGGCTCTCATCGATACGGCGCGTCGCTTCACGAAGGAGCGCATCCTCCCGATCGCGGCCGAGTGCGATCAGAAATCGTACTTCCCGATGGATGTCTTCGTGGAGGGCTGGAACATCGGGCTCGTCAACCCGACCTGCCCGGCCGAGTACGGCGGCCCGGGGATGGGCGAGCTCGAGAACGCCCTCCTCGCCGAGGAGCTCTCGTACGGGTTGTACCGGGATCCAGACGAGCTTCCTCGCGAACGGCCTCGCGCTCACCCCCATCAAGCTCGCCGGCAGCGAGGAGCAGAAGAAGAAGTACCTCGGCATGCTCACCGCCGAGCCGATCATGGCGAGCTACTGCACGAGCGAGCCGGACGCGGGCAGCGACGTCGCGGGCCTCAAGACCCGCTTCACGAAGCACGGGGACGACTACGTGCTGAACGGGCAGAAGTGCTGGATCACGAACGCGAGCTACGCGCGCTACTACGTGATCTTCGCGACGTCGAACCCGGAGCTGCGGCACAAGGGGATCGCGGCGTTCATCGTCGACCGCGACACGCCCGGCGTGCGCGTCGGCAAGAAGGAGGACAAGCTCGGCCAGCGCGCGAGCGACACCGCCCAGGTGTTCCTCGACGATGTGAAGGTGCCGAAGGCGAACCTGCTCGCGCCCGAGGGGCAGGGCTTCAAGCTCGCCATGGAGACCTTCAACCAGACCCGCCCGGACATCGGCGCGGCCGCGACCGGCCTGATGCGGCGCTGCGTCGACGAGTGCGTGGCCTACGCCAAGGAGCGCAAGACCTTCGGCCAGCCGATCGGCAACCACCAGCTCATCCAGTGGATGCTCGCGGAGATGGCGATCCGCGTCGAGGGGACGCGCCTGCTCTACCAGAAGGCCGCGTGGAACCTCGATCACGGGGTGCGCGACCCGATCGTGTCGAGCTTCGCGAAGGCCTACGGCGCCGACAGCGCCATGCAGACGGCCGTGGACGCCGTGCAGGTGTTCGGCGGCAACGGCTACGTGAAGGAGTACCCCGTCGAGAAGATGATGCGCGACGCGAAGGTCCTCCAGATCTACGAGGGCACGAGCCAGATCCAGCGCCTCGTCATCGCGCGCCAGCTGCTGGCGTAGCGCATAGCGCGCCGCGAGGGCGCGCCAGCGGACGCGAGGCGCGGCCAGCGCGTCAGATCTGCGGGTGCCAGATCAGGGTGAGCTCGGGGCCGAGCGTGAGCGCGAGGCCCTCGGCGGGCACCATCACGCGGCGGACCTTCTGGCCCGCGAACCTCGTCCCGTTCGTCGAGCAGAGATCGAGGGCCATGATCTCCGTGCCGTCCCGCAGGAGCAGCAGGTGGGTCCGCGAGATGTGCGTGCTCAGGACGGCGCGCAGGCCGCGGTCCAGGCAGTTGTCGGCGCGCCCGAGGAGCACGCCGTCGTCGAGCGCTTGCTGGGGCAGCTCGACCGCGGCGCTGCGCTCGCTCGATTGCAGCGTGAGCCGCACGTACCCGCTCTTCGCGCGCGGGGCCACCATCTCCTCGATGTGCGAGACGGGGCGCACCGACGTGATGTGGGAGATCTCTCCGCGGGCGAAGCGGTGGCTGGTCGTGATGCCCTCGGTCGCCGCCGGCGGCGCGGCGCCCTCGCTGACGGCCTTGCCCGCGATGCTCTCGATCCCGCGCGGCGGCTCGCTCATCCCGCACGAGCTCACCTCCAGCGCCCTCGACGAGGCGCGCGGCCCGACCGGGAGCCCGCCGACCACGTGCTTGCCGATGCGCACGAGCAGCGGGCCGCTGACGACGATCGACCGCCGCGGCACGTCGTCGTCCACGAAGAAGGGGATCGAGGTCTGCAGATCCATGAGCCGCAGGCCGAAGGCGCCGTCGGGGAGGTTGCAGCAGGTGGCGACCAGGTGGCGCACGCAGACGTCGTCGCCCGACGCGAACTTCATGTCGCAGCGCGGGTGCGAGCCGAAGACGGCATACGCGCCGCTGTTCGCGGGCAGGTCCAGCCACGCGACGTCACCGCCTGACACCCGGAACAGCCGGTACCCCTCGCTCATCGGCGACTCGGGAGGGTTCAGCGCCATCACCGCCTCGGCGGTGGACAGGGCGCGCCGCATCGTGGCGACGTCGATCCGCGGTTCTACCGTCATCGCGCGCTCCACGAGCGGCGCGAGGTCGCGCGCCCCGCAGTCCGCGTCGGACCGCCGAGCTCGAGCGTGAACGGCGGAGTCGCTGCGCAGGCCTCCGGCAGAGCCGCGGCAGGAGCGAGCGTGGTGGATGTCAGACAGCGGCGAGGCCTCATGCGGTCGAGCCGAATCCTACCGGAATTTTTCGTCTGGGGCTCTTTCGCTGCGCGCCCCGAATCTGCTGTGGCCGGCGGGGCTCAGGTCGAGACGACGGCTGTCCGGCTCAGCTCACGCCGACGCTGACCTCCGCAACGAGCTCGCCACCCCAGCGCCAGAAGGCCACCGAGCGGCTGAACAGGACGATGACCTCCAGCCCGAGCCCTCCGCCCAATTCGAGCCGAAAGCGCCCGACGTCCACCTCGATGAGTTGCATGCTCCCCGAAGACGCGAGAGTCGGGCCAACCGTGGATCCGTGCGCGTTGCACGCTGGTGTGTCCGCCGGAGGCACGGCCTCGCCGCGGCCCGCAGGGCGCGCCGGCCCGCGTCGGCGGGCCAGGGCGCGGACGCGCTGCGCGCCGCCGCGCGAGGGGGGCAGCGGGGCGGCGACGTGGCGCGCCCGCGGCGGGGGGCAGGGGCGAGCGCCGGCGGACGCAGGCGAGCGGGCGCGGGGCCGTCGCGCGGTCGTCGACAGCCGCGCCATTTTGACGCCGCCCGCACGGTGTCTATCCTGGTCGCGGTGTCCCGGATCCTCCCACGCTTCGACTATCGCATCGAGTTCGCCGCATCGACCGATGTCGGCCTCGTCCGCCCGAGCAATGAGGACCGGATCCTCTGTTGCCCCGAGCTCGCCCTCTTCGGCATCGCCGACGGGATGGGCGGCCACGCCGCGGGCGAGGTCGCCGCTCAGATCGCCGTCGACACGGTGCGCGCCGAGGTGCTCCGTCCGCCCGCCGCCGACATCCTCGACGCGTACGTGGCCGACCCGAACATCGAGGCGCGGCGCGAGGTGTTCGCGCTGCTCCGGCGCGTGGGCGAGGCCGCGCACGCGGCCATCCTGGAGGCGCGCCGCACGGAGCCGAGCTACCAGGGGATGGGCACGACGCTCGATTTCGTCGTGCTCGCGCACAGCCGGGCGTTCTTCGCCCACGCGGGCGACAGCCGCGCGTACCTGGTTCGCCCGACGACCACCGTCCAGCTCACCCAGGACCACGCCCTCTACGATACGCTCCGCGCGGCCGGCAACCCGACCCCGGCCAGGAAGCCGCAACGGAACCCGCTCGTGAACGCGATCGGGCTCGCGGGCACCGTCGCCGTCGACACCGTGTTCGTCGATCTCTCGCGCGGCGACCGCATCGTCCTCTGCACCGACGGGGTGCACAACGCGGTCGACAGCGAGGCGGCGCTCTCCCGCTTCTGCTCGAAGGGCGGACCCGAGGAGGTCGCCGCCGGACTCCTCGGCCACGCGCGCGAGCGGGGGGGCCACGACAACGCGAGCGTGATCGTCATCGACATCAAGGAGCGCTTCGTGAAGCGCGCGGACGACGCCGGCCCGTCCTCGCGTGATCTGTCGGTGCTCTCCGCGTGCCCGCTCCTCGCCGGCATGAGCCCCGCGGCGGTGCTCGGGGCGCTCGCGGCCGGCGTCGAGGTGGAGCTCTGCGCGGGGGATCGGATCCCGCGCGACGTCGCCAGCGATCTGGTCGCTTACCTGGTGCTCGACGGCGCCGTGAACCTGCCGGACGGGCGGCGCGTCGGGTCTTCCGGGCTGCTCTTCCCCGAGTCGCTCGTGGGCGCGCGGCGCAAGGGCGATCTGCCCGTGGCCGCGGCGCGCACGCGGCTCATCCGGATCCGCAAGGACGATTTCGCCGAGGTCTGCGAGCACGACGCGGATCTCGCGGCCGCCCTCTACCAGCGGCTCGCGCGGTACCTCGCGCTCGGGACCGGATGAGCGGGGCCGCGATGCAGCTCTCCCTGCTCCACCTGGACGATCGCGTCGCGGCCTTCGCGAAGCCGTCCGGGCTGCTCGTGCACCGCGGCTGGGGCAGCGCGCCGGTCGTGTTCGTCGACCTCGCCGAGCGCGCGCTGGGCCGGAAGGTCTACCCGGTCCACCGCCTCGACCGGGCCACGAGCGGCGTGCTGCTGGTCGCGCTCGACCCCGCCGCCGCGGCGCTGCTCGGCGCGCAGTTCGAGCAGGGCCTCGCGCGGAAGCGCTACCTGGCGCTCGTCCGCGGCGTTCCCCCCGAGCGCGGGTGCATCGATCACCCGATCCCGCGGCGCGAGGGGGGCCCGCGCGTCCCGGCCGTCACCGACTTCGAGCGCCTCCACGCGCTCGAGCGCTACGCCGTCGTCGAGGCGCGCCCGCGCACGGGCCGGCTGCACCAGGTGCGGAGGCACCTCAAGCACATCAGCCACCCGATCATCGGCGACGTGAACTACGGCAAGGGCGAGCACAACCGCCTGTTCCGCGAGCGCTATGCGCTGCACCGCCTCGCGCTCCACGCGGCCGAGCTCGCCGTCGCCCACCCCGAGACGGGCGCGCCGCTGCGCGTCGCCGCGCCGCTGCCCGACGACCTGCGAGGCCCGTTCGATCAGCTGGGCGTGCCGGCATGGATCGGCGCCGTCGGCGACGCGATCGCTAGCCCGCCCCTGGATCGCGGCGCTCCGGGGTGACGCCGTGGCCGGCGCGGATCCCCTCGAGGGAGAGCGCCGGGCCTCGCTGGACGAAGCCGCCGTCGAACGGGTTCTCGGCGAGGAACATGGGCGTGTCGAGATCGACGAACGAGAACCCGCCGAGGCCGGCGGCGAGGCACGCCGACGCCGTCATCGCGAGCACCGACTCGACCATCCCGCCGATCATGAGCCCGAGCCCCGCGGCGCGGGCGACCGCCGCGATGTCGAGCGCCTCGGCGATGCCGCCCTTCATCAGCTTGATGTTGACCACGGTCGCCGCGCGCTCGGCCGCGACGCGGAGGACGTCCTCCGCGGAGGCGGCGCTCTCGTCGGCGGCCACGTCGACGCCGGCGCGCCGCGTGACCTCCTTCATGCCGTCCCAGTCGTCCCGAGGCACCGGCTGCTCCAGCAACGCGACGTCCGCGCCGAGCCGGCGCGCGTGCGCGACGAGCGCGAGCGCCTCGCCCGCCGTGAGCCCGCCGTTGCCGTCGAGGATCAGCGACGCCCCGGGCGCGGCCGCGCGGATCGCCTCGATGCGCGCCGGGTCCGACGCGGCGAGGCGGCCGCCGACCTTCACCTTGAGCGTGCGGAAGCCCATGCCCGAGGCGCGCCGCGCGGCCTCCTCCGCGCGCTCCGGCGAGCCGGTGGTGATGGTGATGTCGGTCGTGAGCGCCGTCCCGGAGCCGCCGAAGAAGGCCCAGAGCGGCATGCCGGCGCGCTTCGTCAGCGCGTCGAGGATCGCGGTCTCGATCGCGCAGCGCGCCGCGCCCGCGCCGCCCCCGGCCGCCGTGTGGAGCGCGCGCGCGACGGCGCGCCACGCGCGCGCGTCCGAGCCCACCACGGCCTCGCGCAGGGAGAGGGCGGCGGCGCGCGACCCGTCCTGCGTCTCGCCGTTGAAGGCGGGCAGCGGCGCCGCCTCGCCGAAGCCGAGCGTCCCGTCGGCGAGCTCCACGGTGACGAGGAGGTTCGCCGCGCGCTCCTGCGCGCCGCCCGCGATGCCGAACGGCTCGTGCAGCGGGATGTCGAGCGCCTCGACCGAGACGCGCCGGATCAGGGTGGGGGTCGTCAAGACGGGCGTCGCCTCCTCGGGAGCCTCAAGGGGATTGGCGGCCGCCGTCGGCGGGCGGCGGAGCGGCCGCCGGGCCGAGGAGCGCCTCGATCTCCCGGGAGATCTTGTCCTCCTCGCCGTCCTCGTAGCCCGCGTGGATATGGCGCACGACGCCGCCCCGATCGACGACGAACGCGGTCGGCATCCTCCGCGGCTTGTACGCCTTCTCCGCGCTCTGGTCCTTGTCCCAGAGGATCTTGAACCTCACCCCCGCCTCGTCCGCGAACGCCGTGAGCTGCTCCGTCGAGACGTCCTCGGGCGCATCGAGGGACACGGCGAGCACGGCGAGATTGCCGCCGAAGCGGTCGAGGAGCGCCTGGTACTTGGGGAACGACTTCCTGCAGGGGCGGCAGTAGGTCGCCCAGAAATCGACGATCACCACCTTGCCGCGCGCGTCCTTGAGCGTGGAGGGCCCCTCGCCGCTCACGACCTCGGCAGCGAGCTCGGGCGCCGCCGAGCCGATCAGGCCGCCGCCCGTCTCGGGCGCCGGGGGCGCGAGGGGCGCGGCGCCGCCGCAGCCGCCCGCGAGCGAGAGGGCGAGCGAGGCGCAGAGGGCCGCGAGGACACGGGCGAACGACGGCGATGGACTGGGCCTCATGACGAGATCTCCCTCTTCGGTCAGGGCTCGCGATCGACGATGGAAGCGAGCATCTCTCCCTCGGCGCAGAGCGTCCCGTCGACGCTCGCCTCGCCGCGCAGCTTCCAGACGTTCGAGCGGTGGTGCAGCACCTCGGCGTAGAGATCGAGCCGGTCGCCGGGCGTCACGGTGTGGCGGAACTTCGCCTTGTCGATGCCAAGGAAGAACATGAGGTTCGACGTCGCGTCGAACGGATCCGACGCGTAGGCGAGGATGCCGCCGAGCTGCGTGAGCGACTCGAGGATCAGCACCCCGGGCATGATCGGCCGCTGGGGGAAGTGCCCCTGGAACCAGGGCTCGTTGTAAGCGACGCACTTGTAGCCGCGGATGCACTTGTTGGCGGTGATCTCCGTCACCCGGTCGACCATCACGAGGGGGTAACGGTGCGGCAGGATCGACAGGATCTGATGGATGTCGAGCGTGACGGGCGCTTGGGTTCGGTCAGGCAAGGCCGGCTCCTTTCCGCGGTGTGGAGCGCGCGGGCGGCGCGCTACTTCGCGTCGTCCTTCTTCTCTGCCTTGTCGCCGCCGGCGTCGTCCTCGCCGCCGCCGGTGTTGTAGAGCTGGATGACCTGCTCCGTCAGGTCGAGATCGGCGCGGACGTACGGGGCCGCTTGCTTGTCGAAGATGATCTCGTAGCTCGACTTCTTCGCGATCCTGCCGACGATGAGCATCATCTTCTTGAGGATGGGCCCGGTGAGCTCGCCCTGCTTCTTCTGGAGCTCCTTGTTGTAGTCGACGAACACGGTCTGGAGCTCGACCATCTGGCGCTGCCAGTCCTCCATCCGCTTCTGGAGCGACTCGCGCGAGAGCACGCGCGACTGCTTCTCGATGTCCTCGCGCGCCCGCTGGAGCTCGGTCTGCTTCGCGTCGAGCTCCTGCTGCCGCCGGTCGAAGAGCTTCTTCAGCGTGGCCTGCGCCCGGATGCCGTCCTCCGTCTGCATGACGGCGTGCTGCACGTCGACGACGGCGATCCGGGTCTCGGCGGCGGCGACGCTCGGCGCGGCGAGGGCGAGCGACACGGCGGCGGCGCGGGCGATCCGGGCGAGGAGCGGCGCGGACCGATGCGCGGACCAATGAACAGGAGAGCGGGCGACCATTGGAGCCGATTACCTGCCGCGTGACGGACGGTCAAGGTGTGCGGCGGATCAGAGGCACTTGCCCGAGATGCAGCTCTCGCCGTCGGGGCAAGGCTCGTCGAGCGAGCACTCCGGCGCGACCTCCTCCCGCGTCTTGCAGAACCCGTCGTCGCAGCCGACGAAGCGGCTGTCGATGAGCTGGCAGGCCCGCGTGTTCTCGCACGGGTAGTGGCAGTAGCCGTCATCCATGCACTCCTGGCCCTGCGCCGCGCAGGCCTTGGCGGCGCAGCCGGGCTGAGGAGAGGGGTCATCCATGCACGCGCCGGTGGCCGCGTTGCACACCTCGCCGGGCGCGCAGTCCGCGTGCGTCGCGCAGCCGGTGGTGCAGGCGCCGTCGACGCAGACCGCGCCGCCCTCGCACGGGGCCGCGTCGCTGCACGCGGGGTTCGCGGGGTCGGGGACGCAGACCCCGCGGTCGCAGCGCGTGCCGGGCTCCGCGCAGGGCGCGGCGTTGGAGCAGCCATCGGCGCACTCGCCGTTCACGCACACCCTGCCGTCGCCGCACTCGTAGCTGAACTCGCACGCCGCGATGCAGAGCCCGTCGACGCACCGCGTGCCGTCCTCGCACGCGCCGTCGCCCTCGCAGGGACACGTCGTGAGCTCCGCGTCGCAGTCGGTCTCCGCGCCGCCCGCGCCGCCCGCGCCCCCCTGGCCCGCGCCGCCCTGACCCGGGTCTGCAGGACCCGCGCCGCCCCGACCGCCGCTGCTGGTGTCGATGTCCGGCTCCACGGGGCGACACCCGTAGCCGTCGCAGAGGAAACAGTTGTCGCCATCGGGGTCGCACTGGAGCGACGCGTCGCCACAGCCGCCGCAGCCCGTCGCGGTCGCGGCGATCATCAGGAACAGCGCGCCTCGACCCAGGATCTTCGCAAGGGGGGAATGAAGAAGCATCGAAGTCCTCCAGCGGCGGCCGGCACCGGCGCGGCCTTCCCGCACGACTACCATGACGCGCGCTAACACGCAGCGTGCCACGGGGCGGCAGGAGAGGAGCGCCGGGAAGCCCGACGAGGCGCTCGTTTTGTGAACCCGCTTGTGAACCTGCGTTCACCTGCGCTCGTCGCGCGAGGTTCACTGATCCGCGGGGTCACGCGGCGGCGAGGCGGGGGACGGCCGGCGATCGAGGCCCGGGAGTGATGTGGAATGCCGCAGCAGGCGCTTCCGGTCAGGGCGAAGGCGCGGGGGCGCTCCTGCGAGCGACCCGGCCGGTCACCCCGCGAGGATCAGGAGCGGTACCCCGCGTTCACGTCGACGTAGCCGTGTCCGAGATCGCTCGTGAGGTACGCGAAGTCGCCGGGGCCGCTGCCGAGCACGAGCTCGATGACGTAGGTGTCGCGCGCGAGCACCTCGTTGGCCTTGAGCTCGGCTTCCGCCCCGACCGGCGCGCCGTTCCGCACGATCGGGATCCCGCCGACGAGGATCTGGGTCTCGCGCGGGTCGAACGGGACGCCGGCGCGGCCCGCGGCGGCGAGCAGCCGCCCCCAGTTCGCGTCCTTGCCGAACAGCGCTGTCTTCACGAGCATCGACGTGGCCACCGTGCGCGCGACGGCGCGCGCGCCGTCGCGCGTCGCGAGCCCGCGGACGCGGATCTCGGCGACGTGCGTGCTGCCCTCGCCGTCGGCCACCATCGAGCGCGCGAGCTCGCCGCAGACCTCGGTGAGGCCCGCCGAGAGCTCGTCGCGCGAGGCGCGGCGCTGGGACGCGCCGGAGGACAAGAGGAGCACCGTGTCGTTGGTGCTGGTGTCCCCGTCGACGCTGCACGCGTTGAACGTCACGTCGCACGAGGCCGCCAGGGCCTCGCTCGCCTCGCCGGCGTCGAGCACGGCGTCGGTGAACAGGAAGACGAGCATCGTCGCGTGGGGCGGGCCCACGTCGGGGTGGATCATCCCGGCGCCCTTGCCGATGCCGAGCAGCGTCGCGCCGGCGCCGAGCTTGCGCTGCGCGAGCTTCGGCCAGCGGTCCGTCGTGCAGATCGCCTGGGCGAAGTCGAGGTAGCCCTTCGGCGACAGGCGCGCCGACAGCTCGGGGACACGCTCGATGATCCGGTGCGCGGGCAGGACGGCGCCGATCACGCCGGTCGAGGCGGGGAGCACCTCGTCCTCCGAGGCGCCGATGGACTCCGCGACGGCGCGCGTCGTATCGAGCGTCGCCTTCCACCCTGCCTCGCCCGTGCAGGCGTTCGCACACCCGCTGTTGGCGACGACGGCGCGAGCGCGCCCCGACCGGACGCGCTGCATGGCGATGTCCACGGGCGCCGCGCGCACCAGATTCCGCGTGAACATGCCGGCCACGACCGCCGGCTGATCGGCCACCGCGAGCGCGACATCGATGCGCCCGTCTTTCCGGATCCCGGCGCTGACGGCGCCGAAGCGAAAACCTGCAACTGGCTCGAAGCTCATGAGGGCGCGGAGTCTACGCACGAACGCGCGCCGGGAGAAAGCGACAAGCGGAGGGCAGGCGCCGCGGGGGATGAGAGGCCCGGAGGCGGCCGAGCTGAGCGCGGCATTTGCAATGCTTCGCCTCGATGATCGCGGTCCGTATTGTCGACATCAAGGGCCTGTATCTGCCGGGCTTTCCCGACAGCACGGCGCCGCCGGGGACGACGCGGGCGGCTGGATACAAGCCCGGTTACAAGAGCGTCGATAACCGGGGACGCGTCTACATCAATCGAGATCTCGATGGGCAGTGGGCAAAGAATACGCAGCTCGTCGAGATCACCGTCGAGGTGACGAGCTCCGAGGGCGAGCTGCCAGAAGGAGCCCGGATTCGCTGGAGCGCGCGCGATCCCGACGATCCCTCGAATGAGCGGTCGGAGGTGCACCCGGACTGGGGTCCCACCCTCGACGAGAACGATTACGACGCCGCGGGGGGCTATGTGGGGCCGGTCGAGGACGACAACGAGGGAACGCAGGACAGGGCGCCTGGCTGGGAAGAGGTGGAGGGCTACGCGCTGTCCGACGTGACGGAGACCAGCGCGAGCACGGCGATCGTCGGGAGGAGGAGCAAGGTCCGGCGCCACATGACCGATGTCGCAGGAGACAACCTGATCGTGAGCGCCGCGCTCGACGCCGCTGGCGTCGCCGAGGCGGCCGGCGACGAGACCGGGATCATGACGCTCTGGCGCCGGATCGACGTCGAGTACATCCGGATGGAGAGCGCGCCCCCGCTGCCCGTGGAGCTGGCGCCGGAGCACTTCGAGCCGGTCTTCACCCAGCTCGATTTCGCCGAGGCGCGCGTCATCCAGGACCTGCAGCGCCTGGCGCCCGACGCGGAGACGCTCGGCGACATGGCCGCGCGCTTCGTGAGCGAGCACTTCGAGCACGCCGGGGAGCCTGGCTGGTTCTGCCTGATCGCCGCGCTCGAGCCGCACCCGGTGCCCGAGGTCCGGGGCGAGGTGCTGTTCTCCGGGAGCGTCGCGATCCTCGACGGCGGCGAGGGCGAGCGGCGCAGCGAGTACGTGGAGATCCCTGGCACCCACCCGGACGCGAGCTACATCACGTTTCGCTGGGAAAGCTGGCAGATCAGCTTCTCGGTCGCGAGCGCGGCCGTCCTCGACGACCCGCCGCGGACCCGCCTCTGGCTCGCGCCGCACGACATCCAGAGCCAGTTCACGGCGGGCGACGGGTCCCTGGCGCACGCGTACGAGAGGCGCCTCTTCTTCTTCCCGCGGGCCCGCCGCAGGGACGGGGCGTGGGAGCCCCCGGGCTACGGCATCCCCGCGAGCGCCGAGGCCGACGTGCGGGGCTCAGGGGCCCCCTACGTCGCCGGCATGAGCCCCACGATCGACGTCGGGCCGGCGAGGTACTTCGCCGGCAGGACCATCCTCTTCACCCACCACAGGGCGTGGTGGGACCCCGAGGCGGCGCAGCCCCGGCGCGGCTACGAGCAAGGCACGCTCCACACCATCGTCCACGAGCTCACGCACGCCTTCGGGATGCCGCACAAGTGCGGCTACTTCGATTACCGGCAGCCGCGCCGGACGACGTGCTGCATGAACTATCGGTCCCACTGGATGGTGGACGCCGACCAGCAGCTCATCCCTGGGACCGACGGGCGGGTCGGCAACGACCTGTGCGGGCGCCACGTGAAGGAGACCCGGCGCGTGCGCCTCGAGAACAACAGGGGGCTTCGATGGAGATGAGGGGCTGTCATGTCCGATGAACACGCGCGGAGCGCCGGGGACCCGGCCGGCCCGCCTGGGCTGGTGCTCCGCTCGCTCGATCACGATCGCCGCTATGTGCTCGGCTTCCCCCTGCACGTGGCCATCACGCTGTGCGCCGACCGCCCTGGCGCCTGCATCCTGCGGCTACCGCGCCCGAGCTGGGCGGGCAACGCCGGCGCCATCGGCGTCCGCCTCGCGCGGGCGGGCACCGGCGAGGAGGTCGTGAGGACCGAGCCCTCGCCGGTCGTGCTCCCTGAGCACGGCACGCCGGTGTTCCGCCTGTGCCCGGGCGAGTGCAGGCGCATGCTCATCGACGTCTCGTCGTACCTCCCGGCGGGGCTCGATCCCGGGCAGTACACGCTGGCGATCGTCTACGTCGGGCCGCCGAACCGGGCGGAGAGCGCGCCGGTGCCGGTCGAGCTCGCGGCGCCGAGCCCCGAGGAGCAGCGCGAGCTCGGGCGCCTCGCGCCCGAGGCCGCCCGCGCGGGCTCCTGGGGCCGCTGGACGAGCCTCCCGCCGGACAGCGGCGCGGCGGTCACGGGCCGCGTGGAGCCGGGCGATCCGCTCCGCTTCGACAGCATCTTGCGTTATCTGTTGTACGGGCCGCAGCCGCTCGGCGACGTGGACCCGGCCATCCTCGACGTGCTCCGCGGCGTCTACGAGCCGGAGGCCCAGGCGCTCCGCGCCGAGATCTACGCCGCGCGGGGGGACACGGCGCGCTTCGCGGAGACGGCGGCGCTCATCCGGGCCGCTCACCCGGGGCTCGGCTGGTGGATCGAACAGATCGCGGCGGGGCAGAGCGAGATCGGCTTCGTCCGGGCGTGCCGGGCGAACCCGTGCGGCGGGTGAGCGGCGGCGCCGGTCCACGTCTGCCAACGCCCGCCCACGCCCTCGCCGCCGCGCCGGCTCCACACGCGGATCACGCGATTGCAACGCGATGGTCACCTTGAGCGGGTTCACTTGTCGCAGAGCGATGCGTGACGCGATGCGAGCGATGGCGAGGTGTTTCTACAAAAGGACGCGGTCGTGAGCGCGCTGCCCCCCGACGCCGTGGCGTCGCTCCCGGGCGCGGAGGCCGCCGCCGTCTCGTGGCGCACGCAGGGCCAGCGCTACATCACGATCATCGTCAAGGCGAGCTTCGCGTTCACGCCCGGCGCGGCCATGTGGCGGACGGAGCCGCAGGAGATCCTCCGCGCCGAGGTGCATCACGGCAAGAACCCCGCGCGGAGCGTGCGGTTCACCGGCGATCTCGCGCCCTACCTCGGCCGCGCGGACGTGCTCTTCACGGGCGACGCGCACGCCCCTGACGGGGCGCATGTCGAGTCCTTGCCGGTGCGGCTCGCGGTCTTCGGCGCGAGCGGCTGCGCGCTCGACAAACGCCTCCTCGTCCGCGACAAGAAGCCGTTCCAGCGGATGCCCCTCGTGTACGAGAAGGCAGCGCGCGGCGCGAACGGGTTGGAGAACCCCTTCGGCATCGACGCGAGCGACGGCGAGGCCCGCGTCCTCGACCCGCAGGACCCCGCGCGGCCCGCGGGGCTCGGCCCGATCGCGCGCGCCTGGCCCGTGCGAAAGCGGCTGCTCGGCAAGACCCGGCGCGAGACGCTCGAGGGTCCGAACGCGGAGATCCCCGCTGGCTTCGACTGGTCGTACTTCCAGGCGGCGCCCCCGGACCAGCGGATCGACTATCTGCGCGGCGACGAGTGGATCGTGCTCGAGAATTTGCACCCGGCCGCTCGCCGGCTGGAGATGCGCCTGCCCCGGGCGCGCGGCATGGCGCGGATCCACGGGCTCGGCGCGCCTCCTGCGGCAGGGGGCGACGTCATCGAGCTCAACGCGGACACGCTCCGGATCGACGGCGCCGAGCAGCGCTGCACGGTCGTGTGGCGTCAGATCGTCCCTGTCCACGACGACGCCCTCGCGGCCGTGCGGATCGCCGCCGGCGTCGCGGTCGACGGCGAGGAGCTCGCGTGGCCCGACCTGCGCCCCGGGCGGGCCTCGGGCGCCGCGAGCGCGGCTCCGGGGGCGCTCCCGATCGGCCCGCAAGGGACCGTGCACATCGAGGACACGCCCGGCGCGCCTGGCCCGGCGCGCCTTCGGGACGGGGATCCGGGGCGCACCATCCACCTCTCGGACGACGAGGTCGAGATCATCGACCTGATCCAGCGCCCGTCGCCGCTGCAGACGGTCGCGCTCACCGACGAACAGGGCGAGGCGGCGGTGCGCGCGGCGGCGCTTCCGTTCGCGGCCGCGCCGGGATCGGCGAGGCAGAGCCGGCCCGAGCCGGCGCGACCGCTGATCGATGCCGTCGCGAGCGCGACGCTCACCGACGAGCACGGCGAAACGGTGATGCGCGCGCCGGCGCTGCCGTTTACGGCCGCGCCGGGATTGGCGAGGCAGAGCCGGCCCGAGCCGGCGCGACCGCTGATCGATGCCGTCGCGAGCGCGACGCTCGCCCTGTCGAGCGAGGAGGAGGTGCGCGTTGGCGAGCGGCCCGCGATCCCGTTCTTCTTCGACCCGAGGTCGGCGCCGCGCCTCGATCTCAGGCTCAGGGCGCCGATCGTCGGCGCGCCATGGTCTGGCGCGCTCGCTTCACCCGCGCCCGGCCCGTCCATGGGGCTCGCGACCCTCGCGCTGGAGGATGCTCCGCCGCCGTCCGCCGAGGTGTTGCCGCCGCCCGTCGAGGTGTTGCCGCCGCCCGTCGAGGTGTTGCCGCCGCCCGTCGCGTCTTCGTCCTACGCCGCCCCCGCTTCGGGCGTCCTCGTGCGCGAGCCCGAGCGACCCGCCGCGTCCCGCTTCTTTCACGTCCTCCGGCGCGAGGACGAATCGCCCTCCGGGCCGCTCCCGCCGCTCGGAGACGGCGAAGAGGTGAGCCTCGAGCGGTGCGCGATCATCACGGCGGAGCTCGCCGAGAAGCCGGTCCCCCGCGCCGACGTGCTCAAGGCGCACGGCCTCTCGGAGGCGCGCTGGGCGGAGGCCGAGCGGCGGTGGCGGGACTCGATGACGGAAGAGGCCAGGAGCCGTGAGCGGGCGCTCCGCGACAGGTTCGACGCGGCCTATGTCGGCGCGTGGGAAGCCGTCTGTGGCCCGCTGCATGCGGCCGATTATGCCCGGCTGATCGTCGCGACCGAGCGCAGCGGCGGCGCGGCGGCGCTCGGCGAGCGCGCGATCCGACGCACCGTGTGGGTGCGCATCAAGCGGCTCTGGGCCAGGCGCCTCGCCGAAGATCCGCGGCTCAGAGCCCGCGTCGAGGCCGAGATCGCGAGGCTGCGCGAGGCGCCGCGCCAGCGCGCGCAGGGCGGCGCTCTCACGGCGCACGCCGTCTGAGCGCAAGCGCGAGGCGCCGCGCGCTGGCGCGCCGCGTCCACGAGGAACTCCGCGTCAGGACATTGCTCCCGGTCGGCCCGGTGCGCGGCGCGCGACGCGCTCCAGCAAGCCTGGTACTCCCACCGCGAGAATGCGCGCGCTCCCGTACCTGTTTATCGCCGTCGATGGTGGATTCATCCTGTACTGGTTGATCACGGTGCTGCACGTCATCCCGGCCGAGCACCTGTTCAACGACTACGACAACCCGCTGATGGTCGCCTGGAACTGGTCGTTCCTGCCGATCGATCTCGCCGTGTCGGTGACGGGGGTCGGCGCGCTCTCGCTGCGACGCAAGGGGATCGCGGCCTGGGAGCGGCTCGCGACCGTGTCGCTCGTCTTCACGACCTCGTCCGGCCTGATGGCGATCTCGTTCTGGGCCATCGTGGGCGACTACAATCTCTCCTGGTGGGCGCCCAACCTGTTCCTTCTCGTCTATCCATGGTTCTTCCTCCCCCGGCTCCTCATGAAGGCCTGAGCTCGACCGCTGCCCGGTTGCCGCGCGCGGCCGTGGCCACGCCGCCTCGCGCGTCGGGGCGAGCCCAGGCCGGGGGGCGGCGGATCGACGGCCGCGCCCCGCCGGGGAAGGGCGCGGCGCGCCGTGCCCCTTGACCGCGGCGCGCGGGGTTCCGAACATCGAAGGCAGTGGGAGTCATCGTCCGCTCATGATCGACGCGTCAACGCTGGGCAAGGAGCTCGCGGGCCGGTACAGCGTGGAGGGGTTGCTCGGCGTGGGCTCGATGGGCGCCGTCTTCCGCGCGCGCCACCTCGCGCTCGCTCGGGTCGTGGCGATCAAGGTGCTCACCGGGCACACGGAGCCGAACGCCGGGGAGCGGATGCTGCGCGAGGCGCGCATCTCGGCGCTCATCAAGTCGCCGCACGTGGTGAGCTGCTACGACTTCGGCTTCCTGTCGAGCCGATCGCCGTTCATGGTGATGGAATACGTGGGCGGCCCGTCGCTGGCCGCGCGGCTCCAGGGCGGCCCGCTGCCGCTCGACGATCTGCGGCGTTACATGCTCCACGCGGCGCGGGGGATGGCCGCTGCGACGGAGCTCGGCGTGATGCACCGCGACCTGAAGCCGTCGAACATGCTGATCGCGCCGTCAGGGGAGCTGAAGGTCGCCGACTTCGGCCTCGCGCGCCTGACCGCCACGACGGGGCCGTCCGCGCTCCGGGAGCAGCCCCTCACCGCGATGGGGACGGTGCTGGGGACGCCGTTCTACATGGCGCCCGAGCAGGCGTGGAGCCCGCAGGAGAGCGACACGCGCGCGGACATCTACAGCTATGGCGCGTCGTTCTACCACGCGGCCACGGGGCAGCGGCCGTTCGAGGAGCAGGAGCTCCTGCCGCTCCTGCTCGCGCACCGGCAGGACATCCCGGCCCGGCCGCGGGCGCTCCGTCCCGAGCTCGACGAGGACGTGCAGGCCGTCCTGGAGCGCTGCCTGGCCAAGGACCCGAAGGACCGCTTCCAGTCCTTCGAGGAGATCGACACGGCTCTCGTGGGCGCCCAGAGCACCCGCTGGGGGGACCCGCACGACCTGACGCTCCGCGTGTACATGGAGCAGTACAAGCGCTTCCGGCCCGCCCTCCTGTCGGGCGGCCCTGCGGGGCCGGTCACGGCCTTCCAGTTCCACGGCGACAGGACGCTCTCGATCGTGCGCGCGAACATCGCAGGCGTGTCGGCCGACGCGCTCGTGAGCGCGGACGACGGGCAGCTCACGATGTCGGGCGGCGTGGCGCTCGCCCTGAACCACGCGAGCGGCGGCGTGTGCCACATGGAGACGCGCAAGTACGTTCCCGTGCGTCACGGCGGGGTGGTGGTCAGCTCCGCTGGCAGGTTGAACGCGCGGTTCGTGTTTCACGCGATCACGCTCGACTGGGATCACGTGGCGACCTACAGGCCGACGCGCGACCTCATCCTGCGGCTCCTGGAAGGGTGCTTTTATCACGCGGACACGATGAAGCTCCGGAGCATGGCGCTGCCGCTGCTCGGGGCGGGGAGGGCGGGATTCGCCCCTGCCGAGTGCCTCGACACGATGGTGGAGTTCCTCGTGAAGGCGATGCTCCTCGGCGGGACCGGGCTATCCCATGTGACGATCGTTCTGCGGGAGGGCGCTGGGGTCTGAGCGATCGTCCTGTCGATAGGTAGCGCCGCGTCAGCGCCCCCGGCGGTTACCAACGTGAACGTGAACGTGAACGTGGTCGTGGTCGTGGTCGTGGTCGTCGACGACACGATCGTGGACGTGAACGTTCCGCGAAAGCCTTAGGCGACGATTGGGGACGTCTACGTTCACGACCGAGCCGTTGACGACCACGACCACGTTCACGACCACGACCACGACCACGTTCACGACCACGACCACGTTCACGACCACGACCACGTTGGTGACTTGCCGGGGGGGGCGGGCTTGGTGCCCTGAACGCGCTTGGTGAACCCCGATGAGGGAGAGGGGGGCGCTCTCGCGGGCCTGTCGTCGGCCCGCGCCCGCCCAGGCCGAGGCGGGGGATGACGCTCCATAACCGCGCGGCCGCCCGCCTGCGCCATCGTTGTGTGTTCTTGGTACGGACCGGTGGCCTGGGTAACGGTTCAGACCGGGAGCCTGGGTAGCACCCGGACGGACCGGGAGCTTAGGTGACACATGTCGTAGAGGACCGGCGACGGAGGAGCGCCGGTGCCCTGGAAAGAGACATGTTCAGTGGACGAGAGGCTTCGATTCATCGCGCAGGTCAACGAGTCGGACGAGACGTTCGCGGAGCTGTGCCGGCGGTTCGGCATCAGCCGGAAGACGGGGTACAAGTGGGTGGAGCGCTACGAGCAGGCCGGACCGAGCGGGCTGGAGGAGCGGCGGCCCGTGGCGCGCTCGTTCCCGCATGCGACGCCAGCGGCGCTCATCGACGCGCTGATCGCGCTGCGGAAGGAGCGCCCCACGTGGGGGCCGAAGAAGCTGCGTGCGCGGCTGGAGAGCCTGGGCGTCGAGGGGCTGCCAGCAACGAGCACCATCGGCGAGTTGCTCAAGAAGCACGGGCTGATCCGGCCCCGTCGGCGCCGCGTAGTGACGCCGACGACCGCGATGCCGTCGCCGCTGGCTCCAGCCGAGCAGCCGAATGACACGTGGTGCGCCGATTTCAAAGGGCACTTCGCGCTCGGCGACAGGACGCGCTGCCACCCGCTGACGTTGACGGACCAGGCGTCGCGGTACCTGCTCAAGTGCGAGGGCGTGGCGAAGCCGGACGAGGCCTCGGTGCGGCCGCACTTCGAGCGCGCGTTCCGCGAGTTCGGGCTGCCGCACCGCATCCGCTCCGATAACGGGCCGCCGTTCGCCACGATTGGCATCGGTGGGCTCTCGGCGCTCTCGGTCAGCTGGATCAAGCTCGGCATTCATCCCGAGCGGATCGAGCCCGGTAAGCCGCAGCAGAACGGCCGCCACGAGCGAATGCACAAGACGTTGAAGGCGGAGGCGACATCGCCGCCAGAAGCCAACTTGGCAGCGCAGCAGCGCGTCTTCGATCGGTTTCGGCACGAGTACAATGATCAGCGTCCGCACGAGGCGCTCGGCCAGAGGACGCCGGCTTCGCGCTACACGCCCTCGCGCCGCTCGATGCCGAGCAAGCCCTCGTCGCCGGAGTACCCGGACACGATGGCCATTCGACGCCTTGACGACCAAGGACGGATGCTGTTCGGGGGCGCGCAGACCACCGTCTCCTCACTGCTCGCCGGCGAGCCCGTGGGGCTGATTCCGAGCGCCGATGACGTCTGGGAGCTGTACTACGGCCCGGTTCTGCTCGCGCAGGTCACCCTGAAGAACAAGGAGCTGAAGCTGGCCAGGGCGCGGTGACCTGCGCGAACTCACGCCGGATCGTGAGAAGAGGCTCGTGTGTACCGCGACCACGGGGAGCGGTTCGTGTATAGATCCAGGCGGTCCGAGAAAGCGCGGCGAGCGTGTCGCGCCGACGAGGATCCGGTCCCTGTTTCCAGTCCTCCCGGAGCATGGGCCTGTAGCTCAAGGAAGTGTCACCGCAGCTCCCGGTCAGAAGTGTTACCAGGGCTCCGCTCGTACACCTGCGCAGCCACGGCCGCCTCCTGGGCAGCGCCGCTGGCTCTCCTGCGCGGCCTTGGCCTCGTCCTGCGCAGCGCCGCTAGATCTCCTGCGCGACTCTGGCTCTCTCCTGCGCAGTCTCTTCTGGTGCGTCCAACGAGATCGCCGCGGCGCCGCGGATTTCCGGACGCGTGCTGTTCGCCGACCACTCGGCTGAAGAAGACTCCCAGTCACATCACTGCCAGCACATCAGTGTACGCCCAGGACGGGTCCACTCCTGTCTCTTCGGATCACTCGCCGAGTTTCTATTTGACGCCCAGATCCCACCAAGAACAATGGCGCGTGTCCCCATTCCGCGTGTCGCAGCTCGGCGAGGATCCTTCACCATGTCGATGCGCTTCCACGGCAAGGTCGGCCTGCTCTGCGCTTGTAGCCTCGTCGCGGCCCCCGCCCCGGCGCTGGCGCTCGAGTTCAGCGGCGGTGTCAGCGTCGGTGGGATCCAGGTCGGGACCGAGCCCAGGCTCGCCGTGAGCCCCTTCATCGGGTGGCTGTGGCGCAGGACGGGCGACTTCCGGATCGAAGTCCACAACGTGCTCAGCGTCGTCCCAGGGGCAGGCGTCGGGGTCTACGATCGGACGGCGGTGACGCTCGGGTACACCACGAAGACCGGCAACGTCAGCCTCGGGCCGTCGCTGTCGATCTACATGATGCAGGTGTGCGGCGCCGTGATCTGCGACCGCGTGATGGGGGTCGCTCCGGGCGGCCGCGCCCAGTCCGACTGGTACTTCGCCGGGCGCCTCGGGGCGTCCACGAGCGTCAACGTGGACTGGGCCGGCGGGAGCAGCCGTGTCCTGCCCGGCAGCATGGTCCTGATGGTCACGGCTGGGCCTATCTGGAGGTTCGGGGGAGAGTCGAAATGAAGAGGCGGATCGTTCTTCTGGTGCTCGGTCTCACGGATGCAACTTCGACATGGGAGAGTGCTACGTCCGGGGTCATGGAACGGAGGGGGCCGGCGGGGGCATCATCACCCCTACCGGCGGGGTCGGCGGCTTCGGGTATGTCCCGCTGGAGCCGCAGAACCACACCGGCTACGACGAGGACCCGTGCAGCGGCGGCTCACAGCTCGCCGAGTGCACGGTCACGTGGAAGGCTGGCTCGATTCAGTGCAAGAACTGGGGAGAGACAGGCGCCTGCACCTCGCTCTACCAGGGCGATCATGCGAGCCTGGACGAGGCCAAGGAGCGATGTGAGTATGCCAACGGGGTGCACCTCGGCTCGGGGGCGCAGTCGTGCGGCCCGTGCCGGTGGGTGAACGGCGCGAATGGCGATCCTGTTGAAAAGTGCAAACAGAAGTGCGAGCGGATTAACAAGAAATGCATAGACAACTGTCCGAAAGGGGACAAGAATTGCATGTACGAGTGCAATTTGGAGCTTCGTGACTGCCTCATGGATTGTGAACGATGAACATCTTAGAGATCGTCTCCACCTTCACGCCATCGGACGGAAGCGCACCGCGGACCATAACGATCCGTATTGGCGACCTTCGCGAAGAACCTGACGGGTTGTGGTCTGTGGCCGTGGACGTGCTAGGGTTCAAGACCGATGACCACGTGCGCCTCAAGGGTGCTGACTGGCTGAACACCATCGAGAGCGCGGCTGGCTTCATCCGGAGGCTGGCGGGAGGCAAGGTCAGGGATTACGGCGGTACCATTACCCCGCTCCTCCTTCCGCCTTGACGTCTGGGCCGTGAGAGTCCGAGCTCGCGCCGCGCTGTCTCGGGTCGAGGTGCCCCAGTAGCACGGCGGCCGCGGCGGCATCCGCCTGGCTGAACTCGTGCTGCTCGGTGCGGCCGAGCTCCAGGCGGTGGCCAGCGTGGACTTGGCGAGTTCACCTGCTGCTACGTGTCCAGATGTACGTATACAGGTCTGTACGCGCAGCCCTGGTGTCGAGGCGCTCCAGGCCGCGGTGGCGTCGATGCATGGGGTTCCACGGTTGCCGGCGTCTGGCTCCCTCGCGATGGCGACATGGGTTAAGTCGTTCAGCGCTTTGAGAAGTCTGGTGTTTCGCCGCGTTCGATGGCGAGCGTCCATTTGGCGAGCCGTGATGCGCCGCTCTCCCAGAACTTCTTGCAACCGTCGATGTAGTCGACAACGGCGTCTCTCTGCCCCATGGAGAGCAATCGGGATGCGAGCTCGAAATCGGGCCCAAATGTGTTGAGTTGTGGCGAGCCGCGGACCTCGCCTGCGGCCCGCAGGTGTTCTGCTGCGCTGGCCGGATCGTTGCGTGCCAACGCGATCTTTCCCAGGGTGATGTGCGCGTAATGTACGGCATTCCCATACTGAAATGTGTCGGCGTGATCCGCGGCATCGGCAAGCAGTCGCTCCGCGGCTTCGGTCGCTCGCTCGTAGTTCTCGGACATGACTGCCGCATCTGCGATGTCCATGAGGATTCCGAGTGCTTCTAGCGAGCAGCGCTCAAGTGTGAGCGCCGCTTCGTATTCCGCGAGCGCCTCCCGCGCAAATCGTGTGCGTTCTTCGCTCGATGTGGATCGACTGCTGGACGTGAAGTGCAGCCCTCCTAGGAGCTGTCGCCAGTCCGACGTGCCCGGGTCGATCGCGGCTCCTCGCTTGTACAGCTCTTCAGCTATGTCTGGATCTTCGGACGCAAGAAAGCTGCCGGCGTTCCTGAGGACAGCGAGGTCGTCAGGGCTGTTGGATACCGTGCTCAGCCAGAGGCGTTTCGCCTCGTTGTATGCATCCGGGTAATATTCCGGATGAATGCGCGCGAAGGCACCAAGGTGGATTTCTGGGCGATGTGCGATCAGCCAGTGAATGTGGTCTGCTCGTCGCTGCTGAGAGTCATCGTCCGGGCTCGTGAAATAGAACCCGAGCAATTTAGCGCGCGCTTCGATGTCGTTCGAGCTCTTCAGCAGGTGAGTCTCGAGGGCTGCAGCATCTTCCGCTGCCAGGTCGGTGCCGTCGGTGCATAGGGAGAGCCAGTCGGGCGAGCGTTCCATGGTGCTGCAAGGATAGCGCAGCTGGCGAGCGCATGTCGGCGAACTCGGCGCCGCTCTTGCCCACCCGACCGAGCTCGGGAACGTCGCCCAGGACGTCGCGCTACATGGCCGCGGAGCAGACCGCGCGGCGCGGGGTAGGGGTAGAGGATCGAGGGCCTCAGCGTCGCGGCGGTGTGACTCGGACGTTCCTGCGGGCGTCCGGCTGTCCTGGTCCGCGGTGACGCTCCCTGGTCCGAGCCGGCGAGCTCGCCGGCTCGGACCAGGGAGCGTCAATCCAGCTATTCAGGAAACCGCAGCGTCTTGACGGAGTTGCCGTCCTCCGCCACCGTCGTGCTGCCATCGTAGTTCCGGCTGATGCCGCCAGGGCCCGGCGGTCCGATGTCGAAGGTGACGCCCTCGAGCGTGAGCTGGTCCTCGTCGAGGTAGGCGACGCCGATCGAGTCGCCACCGCGCCCCGGGCCGCCGTAGCCGCCGGGCCCTCCTTGGCCGCCGCTGCCGCCCCTGCAGCCCTGAAAGACGTCCACATCGGCGGCGCCCGGTGCGCCTCGACCGCCTCTGGCGCCTTCCTGGGGTGGCCCGCCGTCGCCGCCCTTGCCGCCGGAGACGGTCGTGATCACGCTGTCGCGCACGGTCACCCGTGCGTGAAGCGCGAGGACGCCGATGGCCGGATGTCCGTTCGCTCCCCCGCGACCCCCCCGGCCTCCGCAACCGCCGGCCCCGCCCGAGCCTCCTCCTGCGCCTCCCTTGGAAGCCGCGCCGCACGCGGCGAGCCCGCCCCGGCGACCGCCGCCGCCGCCGCCACCCTGGCCCGGCGTGCCCCAGGTGCCCTCGCCGCCCGTGTCGCCCTCCCATCCTGTCTCGGTGAGGCGCCCGATGCCCGTGCCGGGCGCCCCCCGCGTCCCCGGAACCCCGAAGGTCCCGTCGGATCCGGTATGGCACCAGACGCTGCCCTGCTCCCCGGTGCCACCGATCCCGGAGGGCGAAGGGTCCAGCCCTGAAGCGGGCTCCCCGTCGCCTCCATCGCCGGCGCTGTCGGGCAGCCCATCCCCTCCCTTGCCGCCGATGCTCGTGAGCCCGCTCTCGCACCGGTTCACGTTCGCAGGCCCGCCGGCGACGACGGCCGCCGAGCACGCCTCCGCCGCGAACATGCCATCTGGTCCGGTCGGTGGGCTGTAATGAGGCCACATCTCGCCGTCGATGCCTGCCACTCCGCCGTCGGCGCCGATCTCGCTCCGCAGGATCTCCACTGCCGTGTTGGACTGAGCGAGCACGCCGATCGGACCCCTCGCGATGAAGTGGAGGTCGGCGAGCGTCGACACCCCGTCCGCGGCGCCGCTGTCCTCGGGCCCCGCTGGCTCGACGATCACCAGGGGGCCGTCGACCGTCACGCGATTGAACAGGGTCCACGGGCGCAGGGAATCGCGCACCCATTTGAGGCAGTGGAAGCCCCCGAGAAGATCCACGCCGGAGGGCACCCTGAACTGACTCGGGATGAATCCCTCGTTGCAGAGGAACACGCGCCCTCGTCCGGTGCGCGCGAGCTCGATGGCGCGCTCGACGGTGTACACCGGCTTCGCCTTCGTGCCGGGATTCCTGTCGTCGCCGCCACCGACGTTTCCGGCGAGGAACACGCCGCATCCGTCGTCGAGGATATCCGCTGCGACATGCTCGATGCACACCGACTCCGGGGGCGGATCGTCCTCGCACGAGGTGCCTTCACAAGGCGTCACGCCAGGGTCGTTCACGCCGGAAGCGGTTCCGCAGCCGGTCGCCCACGGCGACAGCAGAAGGATAAAGGTAGCAGCGGTGCTCTTTCTCATGAACGTCTCCTGACGTGCGCTGCCAGCACAGTGCGGTTCATTGAGGCGGTTCCGGATCTTGCTCATCGAACCTGTACCAGAACCACGCAGTCCCATCGTTCCCCGTGCCGTACGTGTTTGCCGCGGATGCATTGCCGCCGGACCCCCCCTTGCCGGCTTGTCCGGGCGAGACCTTCGCCGTCTCCAAGATGGCCACGGAGGCGCCCACGGAGCCGATGCCGAACGAGTGGCCACCGTGACCGCCGCCGGCGTCGCCCCCGCGGCCGCCGTCGCCGCCAAGGCCGCCGTCGCACCCTGGCGACGTGTCGGTCAAAAAACCGCGTCCACCTTGGCCGCCGTTGACGCCAAAGCCTCCCCACTGGCCCGTTCCGCCGACCCCGCCGTTGCCGCCCTTGGCGCCGAGGACCGTGCTGGCATCGACCGTGAGGTCGCTCCCCTGCAAGGCCACGATGGCGATGCTCGCGCCGCCGTAGTCGCCTCCCTTGCCCCCCTTGCCCCCGCACCCGCCGCTGCCGCCCGATCCGCCGGCCGCCCCGCCCTGGGGCCGATCCGCCGGACACGCGTTCGTGGGGACGTTCATGGGGTCGCGCCCTTTTCCACCGCCACCTCCGCCGCCGCCCTGGCCGACGCCGCCCTTCTCCCCGTCTTTACCGCGGACGCCGACCCATCCGTAGATGTCCAGGAGGCCAGCACCCGCCGCTCCGGCGCCGCGCTCCGCATCGGCGCCATTGGCTCCCTTCTGCCCATCGGTGCACGCCATGCCGGACGCGCCGCTGCCAGCCAGGCCGCGCTCCTCCGGAGTCCCGACCGCCTCCGGCAGTCCTGGCGTCCCGTCGCTACCTGTCTCGAGGCTTCCACGAGCCCCCTCGCCACCCGTCGACTCGATCCCGTCGTCGCACACGGTCACGACCGGAAGGGCGCCCAGCGCGGCGTCCGCGGTGCAGGCGTCCGCGCCGTTGTTCCCGACCACGCCGGCCTTCGCGCGGACGCTCGGCGCGTCCTCGCCGGGGTCTCCATCCTTGCCATCGCCCGCGAGGATCACGCTCGACCGCACGATCGCCCTGGCCCCCTGCTCCAGGATCATCGCGATCGACGACTTGTGGTCGCTTGCGGAGGCGTCGGCCGCCTCGACGCGCACGCCGAAGATCACCGACGTCGCGTCGTCCCCCGTGATGACCCGCACCGGGATCCCCACCGGCGGAGCGATGACGGTCAACGCGCTCTGCTCGTCGAGCGGCCCTCCGTAGGACCAGTCACCGCCGGCACACAGACGGCCGCCCCAGAGGTCGACACCCTGGGGGAGCGAGATGGCCTCCTCGAACGACCCGCCGCACGCGTACACGCGCCGTGTCGCTGCCTCGCCGTGGCCTCTCCCGTGAGCGGCGAGCCCGATCGCGTGTTGCAACGTCCTCACCGGCGCGCCCTTCGTGCCGGGGCTCGTGTCGTCACCCCGCTCGCTGACGAACACGCCGCACTCGTCGAGCGCTGGCGCCGTGCCCGGCTCTCCGTCGCAAAGACCGGGCGGCGGCTCCGGATCGGGGGTACACGCCGCTACCTCGCTGCAAAGATCGGTGTAAGCGCACCCCGTCAGCGTGCCCGCGCCGCACGCGAAGAGCGCGACGGCGACGGCGGATGCCGCCTCGCGCCGGCCCTTCTTCGAGCGCATGTCCTCTATCCCCGATGTCCTCACCACAGCCCCTCGATGCTCACGCCGGCCTCTCGCCCGGTCGCCACGGGCGCGACGTGAAGCCGACCCTGCGCCCGCGTGGGTCCCAGGAAGGACAAGTCGGTGAAGAACGACGCAGCGGTCAGCGCCCCGATCACACCACCCGCGATGACCAGGCCAGTCCCCACGCCGGCCGACAGGTTGCGCGCGTCTCGCAGCCGGACAAGGTCAGCGCAAGGGGAGTTCTGCGGCGCTTGCCAGCACATGGACGAGCTCGGCGTCGAACCACGCGTCAGCCCGTCGCGCCGCTCGCTCAGGTCGCCGTCCAGCTTGCTGGCCCTGATCATGAAGATGCCGCCCCCGAGCACGGCGCCCGTCGTGACGGCGATGCCCGTGATACGCAGCGTCCCTGGCCAGGAAGCCCACGGGCTGGGGGCCTGCGCGCGCGGAGCGGACGAAGCGCGCACGGGGGTCGGCGTCGTCGGCGCGGCCTCCTTGGCGCTGCTCGCCGCCTTGGCGCTGCTCGCCGCCGCACACGGCAACGGCATCGTGAACTCGTGCTCGGCGCCCTCCACGGCGCGCAACGTATGCAGCGCGTCCTGACAGCCGGGTGCACGGGCCCGCACCATGTGTTGGCCCGGCTCCAAGAACAGCGTGTAAGTCCGCGCGGTCCGGCCGATGCTCTTGCCGTCGATGAGCACCTCGGCGTCGGGAGGGTCGACCGCGAGGATGAGCGTCGCGACGTGCTTCGCTGCCTCGCGCAGTCCTGCCTCGAATCGCCGCCGGAGCGCTTCCGGCAGCGCCTCGCGCTGTTCCAGGCTCTTGGCAAGGTGCTCGGCCGCGTCGCGATACTCGTGAAGCGCGACCTCGCAAAGGCCGAGCTCGCCGGCGAGCTCGGCGCGCTCTCGCTCGGTGCTGGTCGCCGGGTCTGCGGCGTCGAAGGCCGCGCTGTAGGCAGCGTGTGCCTCGGTCCAGCGCCCGGCATCGCGCGCTCTCCGGCCACGGCGGACATGGTCCTTCACCGCGGCACTGCCGCTCGGCTTCGTCTCCGGTTGGATGCCGTTCGCGCGGGCCGAGCTCGTGACGCCTGTCGCGGCCCCGAGCGCGAGAAAAATCGAGAGGGAATGCGCGATACAACGCATGCCGTCACGGTACTGACGCCGTCCGTTCGGCGTCAACCGGGAGGGATCTGCAAGCTTTGGCCCATTTTGCGAGAAAATGTCACCCGATGCCGCAATGCTGCCGTTGGTCTCAAGGGCCAGCGGGCCTTACCAGCGAGTCGAGGTGCCTCGCATGGCGCGCTTTCTGGTTGACAACGCACCAGTGCAGGACAGCGCAGATGCGGCCGTTCCGCCCTGGGTACCTTCGCCTCCGCCGTCGTGACCGCCCGGATCGAGCTGTCGTCGCTTTTCCAGGAGAGTGAACGAAGTGAGGGTCGACAGAGGTCCATGATTGAACCCGTGCGCGCAGCGTGACTGTATCTTGCAAGGCACGCCACTGCGAAACTGTCGCGATGAAGCAGTAAAGACCCTTGACTTTCGCCTCATGGCCATAAGAATATTCCAAACCTCCCTTGGCGGTCCGGACCCCTCTCCGCCGGGCGCCGCAGTCGGTCGCTGGATCGCGCAAGGGCCGACTCCGAGTGAGGCTACTGTGGGGATTACTTGCCTCTTGCGGCTGCGCGGCCGAGGTGCTCTTGCTTTCTCTGAAGTGATGCCGAACCCCATCACGGGGTATTCGCATGCGAGTGTCTCTTCGACCAACGTCGTGATCGCCAGGCCTGTGGTCGGCGCAGGCACTGCGGGTGCAACCATGATCACCGGGAACATGGGCACGCTCGCCGGAACATTCGAGTTTTGACCGCTGGATCGAGGGGGCCGCAGACGGCTCGATGGGTTCATGAATCCATCTAGAGCAGAAGTTTGAGGCTCAGCCGGTCCATCATGGAGAACCCTTCAATGCGCATCGCTCCCTTGCTTGTCTACTTATCCGCTTCGGTCGCATGCGGCCTGCTGTCGTGCAACGTCGAGCGCACTGTGGGCGAGGACGTCGAAGTCCTGGACTCCTCGTCGAGCAGCGCGTCGTCGAGCAGCAGCTCGAGCGCGTCGTCGAGCAGCAGCTCGAGCGCGTCGTCGAGCAGCAGCTCGGGAACGGGCGGCGGGGCCGGCGGCGCCGGCGGGGCCTCGTCGTCGAGCAGCAGCTCGGTGACGGGCGGCGGAGCCGGCGGCGCCGGCGGGGAGGGTGGGGCCGGCGGCGCACCCGACACGTGCACGACATCCGAACAGCCGGTCTGCAGCAATCAAAGTGGCGACCACTGCGGCTTCTACTATCAACTCTGGAAGGACCAGGGGACCGGATGCCTGACCAACACCGCGGATGGCTTCAGCGTGGAATGGAGCGATATCAACAACTTGCTGGGCCGTAAAGGTCTGAGGCCCGGGTCGGGGAATCAGATCGTGACCTACGAGGCTGACTTTCAGCCGAACGGCAATGCCTACCTGGGTGTCTATGGGTGGACGAAGAGCCCGGCCGTGGAATACTATATCATTGATGGCTGGGGCACCTGGCGTCCCCCTGGCGGATCGGGAGCCATGGGCACCGTCACGAGCGACGGAGGCGTCTATGACATCTACAAGACCCAGCGATCCGAGGTGCTTGCGATCGATGGCATCAATGCACCTTATCAGTTCTGGAGCGTTCGTAAGCAGAAGCGCACGAGCGGAACCATCACCGTCGCCAACCACTTTGACGCATGGCAGAAGCTGGGGATGAACATGGGGAGCTTGAGCGAGGTCTCGATGCTCGTGGAAGGATATCAGAGCAGCGGAAGGGCCGACGTGCGCGTGACCATGAGATGAGCGCCGGGGTTCGAGCGTCGTCTGCCGTGAAGCGTCCGCACCACGGCCACGGAGCGCAGAAGGCCGGCTCGTCCGTACATCTCGAGCCCGGCGACGCCGACGAGCTCGAGGCCGCGCCGCATGACGACGTATGCGGCGGGGAACTGGTCGAGGAGGCCGGTGGTCGGGAGCTCCGATTGGGCAAGGAGCTCCCGAACGACGTCGAGATCGCCTGCCGCAGCAGGGGCGATCTGCGCGTGGCTCATCCTCCCCACCCCTCGGCTGCGATGAGCGTCTCGACGCGTGCCTTCACCTCGTCGCGGATGGCACGGACGCGCTCCAGCGGCTTTCCCTTCGGATCCTCCAGCGGCCAGTCGTCGCGGCGCAGGCCTGGGACCGCCGGACAAGCTTCGCCGCAGCCCATCGTGATCAGCAGATGTGCGTCCGCTGCGAGCGTGTCCGTGAGCTTCTGCGGCGTCGACCCGGACAGGTCGATCCCGACCTGCTGCATCACCTCGCGCACCTCGGGGTGAACGCGCGAGCCAGGCTCGGTGCCGGCGGAGATGGCGCGCGCCTTCGAGGGGTCGACCAGGGCGTTGAACCATGCCGCGGCCATCTGCGATCGGCCCGCATTGTGGATGCAGGCAAAGAGGATCAGCTTCGGTGTGCTTGTCATGCCGTGCGGGCCTCCTCCCGCGGAACGACGACATCGGATGCGCGCTGGGGCAGGCTTGGCACCAGCCAACGGAAGAACCCTGTCGCGGCAGCAGCGCCGGCGATCTGGGCGACGACGAAGCCCAGGGTGTCGATGGGACGGATGCCGGCGAACGTATCGGTCGCGGCGCGTGCGACGGTCACTGCAGGGTTAGCGAATGAAGTTGACGCGGTGAACCAGTACGCGGCGGTGATATACGCGCCCACGGCGAACGGCGCGGCCTCGGAGCGCTGACGGGAGCATCCCCAGATCACCGCAAGCAGACCGAAGGTCGCGACAAACTCGCTGAACCACTGCGAGAGCCCCGTACGGACGTGCGCCGACACGAAGAAGACCGGCAAGTTGAACATCGCATGCGCTGCGGCGACCCCGGCGAACGCGCCGGCGACCTGGGCGAGCACGTACGGCGGCACGTCGCGCCAAGGCAGGCCGCCCTGCGAAGCGTCAGCCACGGTCACCACCGGGTTGAAGTGAGCGCCGGAGATGGGCCCCAGGGTCAGGATGAGGGCGACCAGCGCAGCGCCCGTGGCGATCGCGTTCGCGAGCAGCGCCACGGCGACGTTCCCACCGGCCAGGCCCTCGGCCATGATCCCCGACCCGACCACCGTCGCGAGGAGGAGGGCCGTCCCGAGCGCTTCGGCGACGGCCCTTCGGGTGAGATCAGGGCGCTGCATTGCCGAGCTTCGAGGGCGCGCAGCAGGCAGGTGCGCAGCACGTCGCCTCGCTCGTCGCGGGCTCGCTCTTCGCGGGCTGGCTTCCCATCACGTCCGCGTCACCCTTCACCACGAACACCTCCCACGAGTTGCCGTCGGGATCCTCGATCCAGACCTTGTCCTGCACCGCGTAGCAACACGCGGTGTTCTCCTCCGTGAAGGTCTTGAGCTCAGCCGCCTCGAAGGCGCGCTTGGCTTCGAACACGTCGTCGGGGCCCGCGACCTGGATTCCGAAATGGCTTGCGTTGATGCCCGTGCGCGGCGCCTCTTGCATCGTGAGGTTCAGGGCAGGCGACGCAAGGTCGAACTTGGCGTAGCCAGGGCGACGCTTCGTGGCGCGCACACCGAATGCCTTCTCGTAGAACGCGACCGAGGCATCGACGTTGGATACGTTGAGCGAGACGTGCGGCTTGAGGACATTCATGATGATCGCTCCTTCCAAATTTTTCGAAATAGGCGAGAAAAAATTAGCAGCAGCCCTTGCCGCGCTTGCAGCAGTCCTCCCAGAGGTAGTCGGTGAGCCCGCGAAGCGCCGCGTAATCGGCGCTGTAGAAGTGGAACGTTCCTTCACCGCGCGTCTGCAGGACGCCGGCGTCGACAAGGCGCTTCAGGTGATGGCTCAGCGTGGACGCAGGCATGTGCATGTGCGCCTGGATGTCGCCCGCGGACGCTCCCTCGGCGCCGGCCTGCACCACGAAACGCAAAACTGCGAGGCGCACCGGGTGGCCCAGCGCGGCCAGCTGTTCAGCGTGACGCTCCAGGGTCGACGGCACGCGCTAGTTCTACGGATCTCGTAGGACAGGCGCAAGGCCGTGCTTCCAAAAAAATCGAAGAAGCTGCCAGAGGGTACTTCGCTCGCCCGCGGCTTGCAGCTTCCGCCAGGCGGCGGTGCTCCTCCGTGTCCGGGCAGCGTGTCCGGGCAGCTCGGCACGACGTTTCCCCGGGGAGGAACCTCGGCGACGTGGACCTAGCGCCCGCTCGCGCCGTCGCCCCGCGCCGTCACGGATATCCGCAGCGCGCCGATCCCGCGCGTCTCGGCCGTGGCGCCGGCGATATCGATGACGAGCTCGTCGCCGGACACGATCGGCCCCACGCCCTGGGGCGTCCCCGTCGCGATGACGTCGCCGGGCTCCAGGGTCATCACCCGGCTGATGTACGCGACCAGCTCGGGCACTCCCCAGATCATCTGCGCCGTCAGCCCGTCCTGCCGCACCTGCGAGTTCACGACAGCCCGCACGCGGAGCGCCCCGGGATCGAGCTCCGTCTCGATCCACGGGCCCACAGGGCAGAACGTGTCGAACCCCTTGCCCCGCGTGAACTGCACGTCCTTCCGTTGCAGATCCCGCGCGGTGATGTCGCCAAGGCAGGCGTACCCGAGCACGTGATCCAGCGCGTGCTCCGGTCGCACGTCCCGGGCGCGGCGGCCGATGACCACGCCGAGCTCCGCCTCGTGCTCGACCCGCTGGCTCTCCGGAGGGAGCACGATGGACTGGCCAGGACCGATGAGCGCCGAGGGCGGTTTGAGGAAGAGGAGCGGCTCGACCGGGACGTCGTTGCCCAGCTCCTGGGCGTGCGCCGCGTAATTGCGCCCCACACACACGATCTTCGTGGGGACCACGGGGCAGGCGAGATCGACGTCGGTCCACGCCACGGCCTCCCCCGTGGTCTTGCCGCCGAGCCAGGGCGGCGCGTCCAGGACGAGCGCGGCTGCGCCGTCGAGGCGGGCGAAGAAGGCTGGGCGATCCTGATCCGGAGGCGCGAGGCGAGCGAAGCGCATGGCGCGAGCAAAGCGCGATCTTCGCGTCGCGGCAAGCCTGTGGGACCCACGCAACACGACGCCGAGCGCCTGGCAGCCGTCCGCGCGGAGCTCGTGCGTCGTGGTCGTCGCGCGGCGTCGGCGGTGGGCCGCCGTCACGGAGGAGGCGCCGCGGCGCCCCGACGTCGCGCGACGAGGCGGGCCTCGTGATTCCCCTCCTCGAGCCACCCTTCCTCGTAGCGGACCACCTCGAGCGCCTCGCCGAGGAGCCCCGGGAGCTCGCCGTCGTCGAGCAGCCAGCGCGCGCTCGGGTGCGCGTGTCTCAGCAGGTTCGACCGCGTCGGGTGCACGACGACGAGGAGGCCGCCCGGGGCGAGCTCCGCCGCGCAGGCCGCGAGCCGGCGCTCGAGGAAATAGAAGATCAGGAGGAGGTCCCACGGCCCGGCAGGGAGCGGGTCGCGCTCGACGTCGAGCGCCGCCGTGTGCAGCGCGAGCCCTTCCTTCGCCGCGGCGCTCCGAGCGATGCCGAGCCCGACCTCGGAGATGTCGGCCAGCGTCACGTCGAGCCCGCGCCGCGCGAGCCAGAGGGCGTGACGGCCCGCGCCGCCCGCCAGGTCGAGCGCGCGCCCGCGCCGGGGCAGGAGCGGATCGAGCGCCGTGAGCACGGCGGAGGGCTCCCCCGGATCGCCGCCGCCCTCGCGGTAGCGGGCGTCCCACCTCGTGCGATCGTCGTCCGACACGCTGTCCTCCTGTCCTGTTGGCCGGGCCGGGGCGGACACCGGCGAGCGCCCCTCGCTGGCGCGGAGCGTACCATCACCCGGCGGGGCCGCTTCGGCGCCGGGCGACGGAGGCGGCCGGCCGCCGCTGGACGCGCGGCATGACCTGGCCTAGCACGCCGCCGGTTCGCCATGCCCGAGTGCCTGACCCTGGCCCCGACCCCGGATCCCCGCCGCTTCCGCGCGCCCGACGGCGCGCTGCTCTCGCCGCCCGAAGGCTGGGCGTGCCTGCCCCCGGGCGACGCGGGACTCACCCGCCGGGTGAAGCTCGCGGGCCCATCCTGGATGGTGGTCGAGAAGCGCGGGAGGAAGACGTTCTCCCGGGGCCTCTGGGCGCCCGCCGCCACCATCGAGGCCGCCCGCGCCGCGCTCGAGGCCGAGCGCAGCACGCCTTCGTACGCGAAGAAGCGGGAGGCGGACGCCCGGCGGAGGGAGCGCGACCAGGAGGAGTACGTGCGCGAGTTCGAGGCCGCGGTGGCCGCGTTCCTCCGGTTCTCGCCGCGCTACGCGGCGCTCGCGCGGGCGGTCGCGACCAAGGTGACGCTGCACGCCACGCCGGTCGGCAGCGGCACCGTCGCCCGCACCGAGCGGATCCCGGTCGCCCAGCGCGCCGAGTCGGCCGTGATCGCCTGGATGCGGCACCAGACCACGGCCTACGACTCGATGGCCATCCCGCGCGTGAAGGGGATGCGCCGCGAGGTGCGGCGCGAGCTCGCGCAGATCTCCCGCGCCATCCTCGATCTCCATCGCGGCGACGCGCCGCACGCGGCCGCGTCGTGCCCGCTCTGCGCGGCGCTCTGACGCGCGGGGCGGAGCAGAGCGAGCGCGTTACCCGCCGAGCAGCCCCTCGCCGACCAGCCGCGCGCGCAGCCCCGCGGCCCCGTCGAACACGTGGGCGCGCATCCCGACGGCGGCCGCCGCCTCGCAGTTCTCCGCGCGATCGTCGACGAAGAGGCACTCGCCCGCGTCGACCCCGATGCGCGCCATGAGCCGATCGAAGAACTCGCGCGCCGGCTTGCGCACGCCCAGGTGATGGCTCGAATAGACGCCCTCGAACAGGACGTCGAGCGCGAACGCCTCGCGCACCTCCTCGACCCACACGGGGTAATTGCTCGCCACGAACCGGAGCGCGCGGCCCTCGAGCGACGCGACGATCTCCCGCACGCCGGGCAAGAAGCGATATCCCGCGCGGCGCACCCGGTTGAACGCGTCGAGGTCGAACGAGAACCCCTCCGCGCCTTCACGAAAGAACCGGCGAGCGAACTCGGCCTCATCGATCTCGCCGATCTCGAACGCGGGCCAGCACGTGGGGTCGCGATGCCTCGCAATCTCGGGGGGCGCGCCGCGCGCGGCGGGCGCGGCGGACCGGATCGCCGCGGCGAGCGCCTCCCGGTACGGGTCGTAAAGGACGGTATCCATCAGATCGAAACACACTGCGCGGACCATCAGGCGCGAACCGTAGCACCGGCACGCGCGCGTGTGCGCACACAGGTCACACGAGCGCACAGGCGTGCGGCCACACCGGTGAGTTGCGCTGAGGGCGCCGCGACGTGAGAGCGGCGTGGAAGCGGCCTGTAACAAAGACACAAAATTGATACGAACTTTGAGAAGGCGCATCTCGCAATGCGCTGCGCGATGGCTTATACTGGGTATGGGTGGCGAGTCCTCAGGAGCGTGGTCCGGCGATGCGCCGGCTCCTGAGGACACGTGTGGTTGGTCTGCTTTTCTACCGGCGCGCAGCGCCGGCACTTACTTAAAAAGGAGTCAGGCCATGAGATTGCCTGCTATGGGCATTGCCTTGTTCACGGTCGCCGTGGCCAGCGCGGCGTGCGGCGGCGGCGATGGCGACGAGAATCAGAGTGGCTCGGGCGCCGCGAACAGCTCGGGTAGCGGGAGCGGAGGCGACGACAGCGGCTTCGGTTCAGGAGGTGTGACCTCGGGCAGCGGCTCGGGCTCAGGCAACCCCAGCAGTGGCGCTGGCCCTTCGACCGGCGCCGGCGAGGCGTGCGCCACGCAAACGGCCCAGGCCGGGCTCCAGCCCGTGTACCTGGCAGTCGCGTTCGACGTGTCGGGCAGCATGGGGATGAACGATAGGCCCTCGCACAGCAAGGAGCTCAAGTGGGATCCCGTCGTCGCCGCGACCAAGCAGTTCTTCACGGATCCGGCGTCCGCGGGGCTCACCGCCTCGCTCACGTTCTTCCCCGGCGAGCGGCGGATGTGCGACGCCAGAACCTACGGCGCGCCGGACGTCGAGATGACGCCGCTGCCCTCCGAGGCGTTCGGTAAGGCGATCGACGACGTCACGCCCGCGACCGACGACGACTGGCGCACGAGCACGCCGACGGCGTTCGTTGTCGATGGGACGGTGACCTTCATCGAGCGGCAGCGCCAGGAGAGCCCCGGGAAGTACGCGCTCGTGCTCGTGACCGACGGCTACCCGCAGCGCTGCGGCGGGCAGGCGGACTCCATCGAGGCCGTCGTCGAGCGCGTCGAGGGGGCGCGCCAGGACAACATCCCGACCTACGTGATCGGGGTGGCGAACCCGCCGGAGGACGAGCCGGGGAACGTCGACAACCTGCGCGACATCGCCGCGGCGGGCGGCACGGGGCAGGCCTTCATCATCGAGACCGGCAACCCCGACGCGACCGCGACCGCGTTCAGGGCGGCCATCGACCAGATCCGCGGCGCTGCGGTGACGTGCAACGTCGCGATCCCGGCGGCGCCCGACGGGAGGACGTTCGACAAGCAGCGGGTGCGCGTGACGTACACGAGCGGAGGGGGCCAACCGAAGGCCGTCGCGTACGATCAGGAGTGCGCGAGCGACGACGCCTGGCGCTACGACAATCCATCGAACCCGTCGCAGATCGAGCTCTGCGAGAGCGTGTGTAACGCTATACAGTCCGATCCAGAGGCGTCCCTTGGCGTCGACTTCACCTGCGAGGACGTGATCGACATCCCGCAGTGATCCAGTGATCGGCGGCGGGGGCGCTCCCTGATGCGGGCGCGCCCGCCGCTGGCGTGGCGCGGGGCGCGCAGGCTCGCGTCGCGAGCGCGTCCTTCAGGGCGCGCAGGCGGCCTGTGGGCTGAAGAGCGCCCGGACGAGGCCCCGGTAGTCGTCGTGGGGCACGCCGCCGCGGAGATCGCCGCCGAGCTTGTAATAGTAGCACCGCGAGGGGGCGATCCCGGCGGCCGTGTACGTCGCCACGTCGCTCGGCATGTTGCCGAAGCCGAAGGAGGGCACGATGCCCGTGCGCGCCTTGAGCCATCCGAGCTCGATCGTCTTGTACTTCGCCGCCGCGCCGCCGAACGCGCCGGTGACTCCGATGGTGGTGTGGAGGATGCCCGGCGGGAAGCCCTGCTCTCGCAGCCAGACCCTCGTGCTTCCCACGAGCCACTCGGGGCGCGCGGTCACGTAGAAAAGGTAGATCCCGCTCTCGGCGAGGGCGCGCATCGCGTCCGCCGCGCCGGGGTGGGCGGCCGGCGGGGCGCCGCCGACCAGCTCGCTGACGACCGCCGCCTCGCTCGACGTGAGCGTCCCGTCGACGTCGGTCACGGCTACCTGCGCGCCTGGCGGGAGGACCTCGATGAACAGGTCCGCGCTCGTGGCGTCGCCGGCCACGGCGAGGTGGACGCGGTGCCGGCCGATCTCGAGGCGCCGGCCCGCGGCGAGGTCGATGTAGATGCGCCCGCCGGTGTCCGGGATCCCCTCCGTCGTCGCGTGCGGGTGGTCATCGTCGCTCGTCCGGAAGGTGCCGAGCCGCTCCCAGGCGCCGCTGCAGCCGCGGAGCAGATAGGCCTCGACGTCCTCATCCTCGAGATCGTCGTCCTGCGGCCCGTAAGCGAACTTCGCGATGGCCCACTGCGGCCCGTCGGCGCGCGCGAAGAGGTCGCGCCCGCGGTGGCGCGGCCACCCGGCCGCGACGAGGCGCGAGCGCGTGTGCCTGAACCCGCGCGGCAAGGCCTCCGGCGGCGGCGCGTCGCAGGCCGGACGGGCCGGGCAGGCGCCCGCCCGGGGCCGCGGCGGCGCGGGCGCATCGGGCTGCCGCGGGGCACCGGCGCAGGCGACGAACGAGACGGCGGCGAGGACCAGCGTAGCGAGCGGGGAGGGGCGCAACATGTCCACGTATACCGCGTTGGTCGTGAACGCGGTCGTGGTCGTGAACGCGGTCGTGGTCGTGAACGCGGTCGTGGTCGTGGTCGTGAACGTGGTCGTGAACGCGGTCGTGGTCGTGAACGTGGTCGTGGTCGTGGTCGTGGTCGTGGTCGTGGTCGTGGTCGTGGTCGTCCGCCGGCCGACGTGAATCGTGGGAGTTGAGAGCGGCGATCTCCGGGGGACGTTCACGTTCACGATCTAGCCGTCGACGACCACGACCACGACCACGACCGCGTTCACGACCACGTTGACGACCACGACCACGACCACGACGGTGATCGCTAAGGTTCAGGTCCAGAGGCCCGTCGGCTGCCCAAGGAGCGCGGCGCCGACCTGGCCGAACCAGCCCTCTGCGGCGGCGGCGTGCTGGGAGAAGGTGTGAATGTCCCGGAACCGCCGTTGCAGGGGCGACGCGTTCCGGGCGACTCCGCCTCCGCCCGCCTGATAGCAGGTGTCCACGGCACGGGCCGTCACCTCCGTCACCCACGCCAGGGCGCCCGAGATCCGCGGCGCCACCGCGAGGGCGGCGCCAGGGTTGTTCACGCACGCGGCCCAGAGCTCGTCCCCTATGTCGCGCAGCAGGGCGCGGGCGGCGCGGACGCTCGTCTCGGCGCGGCCGAGGTTCACCTGGAACAGCGGAGAGTCTGCCAGCTGGGCGCGCGCATACAGCCGCTTCTTGCCCGAGCTCGCGAGCGTCACGATGTCGTCGAGCGCCCCCTGGGCGATCCCCACCGCCACCGCTCCCATGTGGAGCGCGAAGTGCAGGACGGGCGCGACGAAGCCCGGCCCGGCCACCGACGGCTGGCCCCGGAAGATATCGAGGGTGTTCGCCTCGGGGCAGAAGGCCCCTTCCAGCGCGATATCGTGGCTGCCCGTGCCGCGCAGGCCGAGCACGGACCAGGTGTCGATGATGCGCGCCTCGCTCGCCGGGAACAGCATGCCCCGCATCTGGGGCGCCTCGCCGGCCGGGCCCATCCGCGGGCGGCCGCCGTCCATGATCACGCAGTTTCCGAACAGCCAGCTGGCGTGCTCGCAGCCGCTCGCGAAGCTCCAGCGCCCGGTGACCCGGTAGCCGCCGTCCGTCGCGTGGGCTTCGCCCTGCGCGTTGAAGCCGCCGCCGATGATCACGTCCGGCCCGCCGGCGTAGATGGCGTCGAAGCGCTCGCGCGGCAGGAGCGCGAAGAGGTGCGGGCTCTCCGAGCCGATCATCACGGTCCAGCCGGTGGCCCCGTCCGCCCGGGCGAGCGCCTCGAGGACGTCCATCCCCGTGCGCAGGTCGACCTCGTGGCCGCCGTGGCTCCTCGGCAGGAACATCCGGAAGCAACCCGCCGCCTTGAGCTGGCCGAGGAGATCCGCCGGGAGGCGCCGCGCCTCCTCGATCTCCGCGCTCCGTGAGGCGATCGCGGGGGCCAGGTCACGGACGGCATGCAGCACCTTCGCGGCGTCTTCGTTCTTCATCGCTCGCTCCTTGACATCGGGGGTTGGCGGACCCTGTGAAGGCCCGTCAAAACGCCTCATCGTACGGCGGTTCAGGAGCTCCGCGCGGACTTTCGGCCCCCCTCCGCCGGGAGCGACGTCATCGCGGGTCGGTCACGCGGCCCATGAACAGCACGGTGCCAGTCGCCACGTCGCGGATCAGGAACACGAACGGGTGATCCGCGCGGAACACCTGGGGCGGCGCCGGGGCTGAGCGTGTCGTCATGACGACCCCCGTGGCCGCGGCGGCTTCGGTCCCTTCCTCGTTGACCTCCACGAACGCCTTGTGGCGCACCTGGGAGATGTAGAGCGGCTCTGCCCTCGTGATCCCGGAGAAGTCGGCCTTCTTCTCGTCGAACGCGAGCGGCATCCCCAGCGCGCTCAGGGTCGCCGACAGCTCGAGCTCGGCGGTCATCTTGAAGCGCGGGAGCGCCACGTCGACCCGCGTCGGCTCGAGCGCCTCCACGTACGCCTTGAGCTGCCCCGCTGCCAGGCGCTGCTCCACCTGCGCCAGCCCGTCCACCTGCGCGGGCAGGACGACGACCATGGCCAGCCGGCGCTCGGGGCTCTGCGCCTCGTACGCGAGCTCCAGCACCGAGGCGTCAGCGGTCTTTCCAAAGCCCGCCAGGAGCGTCTTGCGCATCATCGGCACGGCCGGCGCCGTCCGGGGCTTGACCGTGAACGGCTCGTTCTTGGTGGCCTTCTTGTCGAAGGGCGTCACCCACTTCCCCTTGAAGTAGACCGCGTTCGTCAGGACGAGCCGCGTGAGGCCGGTGATGCTCCCGGCGGGCATCAGGTCCTTGATCTTCCCGTTCGTCTGCTGTTCGACCCATTGATTGATGCGCCCCCGCGCCGGCTCGCTCCCGCCCTTGAAGTCGACGAGCTCGATCCCTGCCCCGTAGTGCTGCTCGGTGGTGCTCTGGAACGCGGGCTCGATCGGCAGCCCGGCCTGGCCCCACAGCCGGTTGGCGATCCGGAGCTCGGGCCCCTTGGGCCCGGTCGCCAGCGCCAGCTCCTTGATGAGCCCGCCGAAGGCGGGATGGAGCGCCTCGGGCGGGAGGGTGAACTCGAGCGTCTTCGCCATCTGAGCCGCTGTCTCGCCGCGGGCGCCGGCGTAGGTCATGGCCAGCGCCGTCGAGATGCTCGCCGGCGAGAAGAAGAGCTTGTCTTTGGTCGCGGCGAGCTTGCCGTAGAGGCGCTGCGCGAACGCGGCGTTCGTGTCGGCGAGCGCCGTAGCCGGCGCCGCAGGATCCGGCTGCTGAGCGTCCGGCGGGGCGGGCTCGCTCGGCCCAGGGGCCGCCGCCCCGGAGGCCGGCTTCGTGCCGGGACAGACGTGCTCCCACCGGCACGCCCCGCCCTCGGCGCGCGCGCACTGCGGGGTGCCGGTGGAGCCATCGTCGCAGACGCGGGCGATCATCGCGAGGGGGCCGCAGTCGGCGGGCTGGCAAGCGGACGCGCTCGGGGCCGGCGCGGCCGGCGGGGCGCCGTCCCGGGCCTGACACCCGAGCCCCAGCAGCGTGCATAACGCGGTCGTGAAGAACGAGATCGGTCTGGCCATGGCGCTGAGGTACCAGCGCGCCAGGCCGGCGGGAAGCTCGACCGGAAGGCGGAGCGAGCGTGTGCTCCCGTCGCGCCGTCAGAAATTGTGGACGAACGTGAACCGGCCGGCGAGCTTCTTCCCGCCGATCTGGCTCTTCTCCTGCGTCTCGTAGCCGAGGTAAAGGAGCAGCTTGTTTCCCGTGCCGTAGTTCAGCCCGAGCACGCCGCCGACCTGCAGGCTGGCGAGGCCGCTCTCGTCGACGTCCACACCGGCGGTCGATGGATCGTCCTCGAGCGTGACCTCGTTGAGGTCGAGCGTGGCCTCGAGGTGCGGGCCGATGCCGAAGTCGTCGATGGGGTAGTAGAGCAGGAAGTCCCGTGTGTAGACGTAGTTCTGGACGCTCTCGTCGAACATGCTGGAGAACGACCCCAGGATCCACGACTCGAAGTAAACGGGCTTCGAGTCGACGAAGGTGAACAGCTGCGGGGCGACCAGCGCCGCCGGCTGCATCGTCGTGAAGTTGAACGAGAAGCCCACCATCGGGTTGAGGATGACAGGGCCCATCGTGAAGGCGGGGCCGATGTCGAACTCAGCGGTTCCCAGCGTGGTGAGGTAGATGTCGCTCGAGAGGCTGATGGGGCCGACCTGGTGCGTGGCGCCGGCCCAGAGCTGGAGACCGAGGCTGTCTGCGTCGAAGCGGAACCAGCTCGGGATCTGGCTCGCCTGCGGCTCCGGCGCGGCGGGCTCCGCCGCGGGCGTCGGCGCGGCCGCGGCCGCTGCGCCCGGATCAGCCGGGGGCGCAGCGGGATCCTGAGCCCAGGCGGCGGGCGACGCGAGCAACCCCACGACGCAAGCGAGCGCCGAGCAACTTCTCCGCATATCGTTCTCCATCATCGAATTGCCTCCTCTGCGCAGCACGAGGTGAAAGCAACATGAAACATGAGAGCAACATGAAACGTAACTGCAGTCGGTCGACACTAACGTAGTGCAGAGCAGTTAGGCAAAGCCGATGTGCATGGAGAGCCCCCGAGCGGCGCGCGGCCGCGTGGCCTGCCCGCGCGGGCGCACCTCGCTGCCTCGCTGGCCACAGGCGTCGATCGGGCAGGGGAGCGGCTCGAGCCGTCGGCGGCGCTGGACCGGGCGAGGTGTCGTTCGCCGAGGGCCGCGGGCGCGCAGGGGGAGAGGGGCCTGCGCCCTTCTTGAGAGGAGGATCACAGAGGGATGTACTGGATGCCCGCGGCCGCCCCGAGCGACGCCAGCGCGGCGACCCCGACGAGGAGCAGCGTCATCTTCAGCAGCGTCCCCTCGATCTGGTCGGCGACGAGGCCGTCGACGCCCTGGGAGAGCTCGTCCCGCACCTTCAGCAGGTCGATGCCGCCTGCCTGGTTGGCCTCGTTGCGGAAGCGCGCCAGCGTCAGCGTCTCGATGGTCCCGAGCAGCTGCGCCTCGATCTTGCGCCGCAGGAACCCCCGCACGCCGCCCCCTGTCGGCGCCGCCTGCACCCTGTGGATCACGGCGAGGCGAAGGCGCTTCACCGCCTCGTTGAGCGGGACGCGCTCCACCGCCTGCGCCACCCGCCCGCCGCGGGCGCCCGCCTCGGCCTGCTCGGAGACGCCGAGCAGCCGCTCGAACACGGAGGTCACGAGCATCCCGCCGAGGCGCTTCGCCCGCACGATCTGCAGGATGCCGGTGCCGAGCGCCCGCTTCCACGACAGCGTGAAGCCGATCACGGCGGAGAGCGCGAGCGCCGCGACGGCCGCCAGCGCCCCGCGCAGCGCCGAGCCGTCGGCCGCGATGGCGTACGAGGCCGCGGCGAGGACGAGGGCCAGGAACGACATGGCCGCGGCCGTCAGGAAGAAAGAGCGGAGCGCAGGGCCCAGCGCCCCGGCGACACCTTGCGCGAACGGTCGAAGATCCATGACCGCTCAGCTGACCACGCCCGCCGCGCGGCGAAAATGCCGAACGTGGCGGGCGCGCCTCGATCACGTCGAGCATGCCCGGAGGGCGCCGCTCCCGCCCGCCCGCCTCAGATGACGCCGAACTTCTTGCCGACCTTCTCGAACGCCTCGAGCGCGTGATCGAGGTGCTTGCGCTCGTGGGTCGCCATGTAGCTCGTCCGGAGCACCTGCTGCTTGGGCGGGACGCCCGGGGTGATGAACGGATTCACGTAGAGCGAGTAGTCGTCGAGGAGCGACTTCCACATCATCACGGTCTTGAGATCGTCGCGGATGTAGATGGGGATCACGGCCGTCTCCGTCTTGCCGAGCTCGAAGCCGAGCCGCTGCAGCTCCGTGCGCATGTACGTGAAGTTCTCGCGGAGCTTCTCCTGGCGCCAGGGCTCCTCCTGCATGACCTCGAGCGAGGCCATGGCGGCGGCAACGCAGGGCGGCGCGGCGCTCGCCGCGAAGAGGAAGCTATAGGCGAAATGCTGAATGTAATCGAGCACCTTTCGCTCGCCGACGAGCCAGCCGCCGATCGAGGCGAGCGACTTCGAGAAGGTGCCGCCGATGAGGTCGACCTCCTTCCCGAGGCCGAAGTGCGCGGCGGTGCCGCGGCCCCCCGGGCCGATGACGCCGAGCGCGTGGGCGTCGTCGACGAGGAGCCGCGCCTTGTGCTTCTTCACCACCTCGACGATGCCGGGCAGACTCGCGATCTCGCCCTGGGCGCTGAACACGCCGTCGGTGATCACGAGGGCGCCCTCGGTGTCGGCGATCTCGGAGAGCGCGCTGTCGAGCGCGGCGGGATCGCTGTGCTTGTAGCGCACCATCCGGGCGCCGGCCGCCTGCGCGAGCCGCACGCCGTCGTAGATGGAGGCGTGATCGTCCTTGTCGATCATCGCGACGCTCCGCTTGTTGCTGAGGAGCGCCGAGATGGTCGCGATGTTCACCTGATAGCCCGTCGTGAACACGAGCCCCGCCTCCTTGCCGTGGTAGGCGGCGAGCTTCTGCTCGAGCTCGTTGTGGAGGCGCATCGACCCGTTCACGAGCCGCGAGCCGGTCATGCTGGTGCCGTATTTGTCGATGGCGTTCCGCGCGGCTTCCCGCACCTTCGGGTGGGTCGTCAGCCCGAGGTAGTTGTTCGAGCCGAGCATGATCACGCTCCGGCCCTCGAGCTGCGCCTCGGGGCCGTTGTTGAAGTCGAGCGGGCGGAAGAAGGGGTAGACGCCCATGGCGCGGGCGTTGTCCGCGGTCATGAACTTGTAGGCCTTCTCGAACACGTCGCGCCCGCCGATCCGCGCCAGCGACGTCCGCGCCGCCATCTGGGTCGCGAGCTGCTGCTCGGCCGCCGCGGCCACGTAGGTGCCGGCGCCGTTCGAGCCCGCGCCGTTCGAGCCCACGCCGTTCACGTGCGGGCGGCTCGCCACCCCGCGCTCGCGCGGCGCCTCGCTGCTCGCCGTCTCCTCCACGACCGACAGCCCCGCGCCGCTCGCGGCGGGCGCGGCGGGCGCGGCGGGCCGACGAGCCGCCGCGCGCGACGGCGTCGCCCCGTGGACGCCGGCCTCGTCGTCGAGCGAGGGATCGATGTTCGGGAGCGCGTGCCCGTTGAGCAGGATGTCCCAGGCCTCCGCGGCCCGCTCCCTGGCGGCGCGCAGGCGGTTCTTCGCGTCCATGACCCCCGTGGCGAGCCGCATCACGCGATCGTTGCTGACGACACGGACGACCACGCCCGACGAGGTGAGCTTCTTTGCTTGGTCGACCAGACGATCCTTCATCCTCATGCCCTGGCTCCTCACGCGATCGAATTAAGGGGCGCGGTCCTGTCCGCGAAAGCCGCTCCGGCGTGCAGGATCGAGGCCTCTCGGGCCCCTGCTCGTTCCCTGCGCGTGTCGCCGCTAAAGCAGCCTGCGCGGGCCGCGTCAACTGCCACCGCCGCGTCGTCCTGGCGTGCCACGAGCGCCGCGGAGCGCCGTCGCCGCGCACGCGCATTCCGCGTCGCGCAGGGGCGTTCGCGTGGTGCGCGGCGACGTTCGCAGAGCTCGCCCGCCGGGGGGCCTGCGCGCGCTGCACCTGACTCCCAAACACCGCGGATGACAGGCCGCGGCAAGGGCAAAGGCGCAACTCGTTGCGGAGTGGTGCGCGCCGGTGTAGGAAAAGTTTTCAGGGTCTATGCGCCGTGTCCTAGTCGTTGACGACGAAGAAAACCTGCGCCTCGTGGTGCGCACGTTCCTCAAGCGGGACGGCTACGAGGTCGAGGCGGTCTCGAGCGGCGAGGAGGCGCTCGCGATGGTCGAGACGTTCGGGCCCGACGTCATCCTGACCGACGTCCGGATGCCCAGGATGGGCGGGCTCGACCTGCTGGCGACGCTGAAGGCCAAGGGCAACGAGGCCACGGTCATCGTGATGAGCGCCTACGGCAACGTCGACCTGGCGATCGAGGCGATGAAGGCGGGCGCCTACGATTACATCCAGAAGCCGTTCAAGGCCGAGGAGGTGCTGCTCACGCTCCGCAAGGCCGAGGAGCGGGAGGCGCTCCGCCGCGAGAACCGCGTCCTGCGCCAGGAGATCCGGCGGGAGAACCTCTTCGAGGAGCTCCTCGCGAAGAGCCCGCCGATGCAGGTGATCTTCAAGACGATCGCGAAGGTCGCCGACTACAAGACCACGGCGCTCATCACGGGAGAGAGCGGCGTCGGCAAGGAACTCGTGGCCCGGGCGATCCACAGGCGGTCGAGCCGCCGCGGCGGTCCGTTCGTCGCGGTCAACTGCGGCGCCATCCCGGAGAACCTGCTGGAGAGCGAGCTCTTCGGGTACAAGCGGGGCGCGTTCACCGACGCGGTGAACGACAGGGCGGGGCTGTTCGAGCAGGCGAACCACGGCACGCTGCTGCTCGACGAGATCGGCGAGCTGCCGCTCGCGCTTCAGGTGAAGCTGCTCCGGGTGCTCCAGGAGGAGACGCTCCGCCGGCTGGGGGACAGCAAGGACATCAAGGTCGACGTCCGCATCCTCGCCGCGACCCACCGCGACCTGATGGCCGAGACGCAGGCCGGCCGGTTCCGCGAGGACCTCTTCTACCGGATCAACGTGCTCCCCATCGCGATCCCGCCGCTCCGCGAGCGGCGGGAGGACATCCCGATCCTCATGGATCACTTCCTCGCGAGGAACAACGCGCGGTTCGGCATCAACATCCGCGGCTTCGAGCCCGAGGCGAGGCGGCTGCTCCTGGAGTACCGGTGGCCGGGCAACGTGCGGGAGCTGGAGAACACCGTCGAGCGCGCCATGGTGCTCTGCGAGGGCGAGCGCATCGGCGAGGCCGACCTGCCCGAGCGGATCCGCGAGGCGCGCGATCCGATCCAGATGCAGCTGACGAGCGGCGAGCTGTCGATCAAGAAGACGTCCCGCGTCATCGAGGAGATCCTCATCCGGCGCGCGCTCCAGAAGACGAAGGGCAACCGGACCAAGGCGGCCGAGGTGCTGGAGATCAGCCACCGGGCGCTGCTCTACAAGATCAAGGACTACCGGATCGATCTCTGACGACGGCGGGCCGACCGGGAGTCGACGGGGACGACGCGGACGGCGCGACGACCGTGGACGATGTTCCAGATCCGGCCGAGTCGAAGGTCGGTATTTCTCCAGATGTCCGCGAGAGGCTCGCGCCGATGCATGGGTCAACGCGTGACCGCAACCAAGCGCGGGCGGCACAACAGCTCTCTTGCGCCCGTCGCTTCAGGCGGCTACGTCGTCCCGCTCCCCCATGAAGAAGAATTACGTTCTCGACGCGAACGTCCTCCTCCACGATCCGCACGCGATCTTCAGGTTCGAGGACAACGACGTCATCATCCCGATCTACGCGATCGAGGAGATCGATCAGTTCAAGCGGGAGGGCTCCGAGCGCGGGCGCAACGCGAGGACGATCGCCCGGCTGCTCGACGAGGTCCGCGGCGCCGGGACGCTCGCGACCGGGGTGCTGCTCGAGAGCGGCGGCACGCTGCGGATCGCGATCCCGGAGCGGCGGCCGGAGCTGCTCGTGGGGCTGGAGTCCGGATCGCAGGACAGCGCCATCCTGCAGACGGCGATCGACATCCGCGATCGGCACAAGGATCGGCCGACCATCTTCGTGACGATGGACACGAACCTCCGGATCCGCGCCGACGCGCTCCGGATCCCGGCGGAGACGTACGAGAACCAGCGGGTGCACGACCCGGCCATCGAGCAGTCGGTGGTGGAGCTCGAGGTGCCCGGCTCCGAGGTCGACGCGTTCTTCCAGAACGGCTCTCTCTCCAGCGACAAGCTCGCGGATTTGTTGCCGAATTCGGCGGTGTTGCTCCGCGACGCGGGGGCGCCGAGCCACACGGCGCTCGGCCGGTTCGACGCGGCGCGCGGGCAGATCGTCGCCCTCCGCGTCGGGCGGGAGGGGGTGATGGGGGTCCGGCCGCGCAACAAGGAGCAGGCGTTCGCGCTGGACCTCCTGCTCGACGATTCGGTGCGGCTGATCACGCTGATCGGCAAGGCCGGGACGGGCAAGACGCTCCTTGCGCTCGCGGCGGCGCTGAAGCGGACGACCGAGGACAACGCCTACAGCCGGCTGCTCGTGAGCCGGCCGATCATGCCGCTGGGGCGCGATCTGGGCTTCCTTCCGGGCGACGTGGACGAGAAGCTGAACCCGTGGATGCAGCCGATCTTCGACAACCTCGAGTTCCTCTTCTCGAACGGCGGCACGAAGCCGGGGCGCGACGCGCGCGGCTTCGTGGAGCTCCTGGAGAGCGGGCGGATCCAGGTCGAGCCGCTCACCTACATCCGCGGGCGCAGCCTGCCGCACCAGTACCTCATCGTGGACGAGGCCCAGAACCTCACCCCGCACGAGGTGAAGACGATCATCACGCGGTGCGGCGAGGGGACCAAGATCGTGCTGACCGGCGATCCTCAGCAGATCGACAATCCGTACGTGGACCACGCGTCGAACGGCCTGCTCGTGGTGGCGGAGCGGTTCAGGCGCGAGCGCATCGCGGGTCACGTGGTGCTCGCCAAGGGCGAGCGCAGCGAGCTCGCGGAGCTCGCGGCGAACCTGCTCTGAGGCGAGCGGCGCCGGGCGCGCGGCGCTCTCACGGGGCGGGGGCGCGCGGGGCGGGGGCGCATTTGGAAGGAGCGGCGGGCCGTGGCGCGGCGTCATCGAGCTAGATCGGCCGAACGGCCGGCGCCTCCGGCGTGGGTGCCGGACGCGGATCGGCTCCTCGGCGCCGCGGCGCGGCGGATCCGCGTCGTCGGGTCGAGCACGCCGGTGAACCTCGTCGAGGAGCTCGCGCGGCTCGCCGCCTCCTGGGATCGGAGCGGCGGGGAGCTCCCGCGGTTCACCTACGCGCCTGCGCAGGACCACGGCGAGCTTCGAAAGGCGATGGAGGCGGCGGCCGAGCGGCTCGCGGGGCAAGGGGAGCTCGGCGCGGTCTACGCCGGCCGCGCGAGCGAGCTCGCCGCGGAGGCCGCGATCTGCGAGGCCGCGGGCGGGGCGGGGTGCTGGTCCGCCGCGCGCCGCCGCTACGCCGCGCGCGACGCGTTCGACGAGCAGGCGGACGCGCTCGCCGCGACATGGGTCGAGCAGGAGGCGGGCGCCGCGTCGAGCGACGAGGAGCGGGTGCGGAGCGACGACGCGCGCTCGCCCTGGTCGCTCCTGTCGCGGATGCGCCGCGAGATCGGGGCGCGGCGCTTGCCCCTCCGGGTCGTGATCGCCGACATCGCGCCGCTCGCCGCGACGGGCGACGGGGTGATCCAGGTCGCGCGGGGGCGCATGCTCACGCGCGACGACGTCGAGCGCACGGTGCTCCACGAGATCGAGGGGCACGCGGCGCCGAGCGTGCGCGCTGCGGCGCTCCCGCTCGGGATCTTCGCGATCGGGACCGCGAACGGGGGCGACGATCAGGAGGGCTGGGCGCTCGCGCGCGAGCGCGCCGCGGGGTACCTGGTCGGCGCCCGCCGGATCGAGCTCGGGCTGCGCCACCTCGCCGCGCGGAGCGTCGAGCGCGGCGCGGGCTTCGTCGAGACAGCGCGGCTGCTCGAGGCGCGCGGCGCGCGCTCCACGGGGGACGCCCTGCGCATCGCGGCGCGCGTCCACCGGGGCGGCGGCCTCGCGCGGGAGGTCGTCTACCTGCCGGCGCTGCTGCGGGTCGAGGCGCTGCTCGTGGAGCAGCCAGCGCTGGGGCCGGTGCTCGCCTCGGGCCGGGTCTCGGTGGGCGCAGCGGCGTCGCTTTCGTCCTGGGCGAGGGAGAGGTGATGGTCCGCGGCTGCCCAGCTCGACTGGGAGCATGGGAAGCCGGGAAGAAAAGTCCGATCCTCGCTGAACTTCGTGCCTTCCTGGGAAGCCGATCCCATGAAATGAAGGCATCGCGGGCCGGGTGAGGGGGCGGGCGAGAAAGGGGGCTGCGTGAAGGGAAGGATCACTCCAGCCGTGCGAGCGCGGCATGGAACGCGCTTGACGTGGTGTCCGGCGGGCGGGCTGCGCCGCGCGTGCGCTCGCATCCGCGCGGCGTGCGGCGGCGGTCCTGGGAGCGCGCGGCGCGGACGGGCCGGCGGGCGGAGGCGGGCATGAACTCGAAGAAGGCCATGGAGAGGGAATCCAGACGGCCGCCGAGGGGAGGCGAGGCCCCGACGGTGGTCCTCAAGGGGGACCTCCATGTCCTGGATCTCGGCGCGGGCCTGATGCTCGACGTGTTCATCAACGTCGAGGGGCGCCTGACGACCTTCGTCAGCCTGGATGGCCAGCTCATCGCGGAGCTCCGCGTCGCGGGCCTCGCCTGAGGTCCCGGGCCGATCAGGGGCCCGAGAACTCCCGGACGACGCGGAGGATGCCCTCCCCGTAGCTCGAGATCTTCGCCTGCCCCATGCCGCGCGCGAGCGCGAGGTCGTCGAGCGACGCGGGCCGGATCCGCGCGATCTCCCGGAGCGTCCGGTCGTGCGCGATGACGTAGGCGGGCAGCGACTTCTCCTTGGCGAGCGCGGCCCTGTGGGCGCGGAGCGCCTCGAACAGCGGCACGTCGCGCTCCTCGAGCTCGACGCCGGGCTCCGCCTGCGCGCGCGAGGCCGGCAGGGGGGCGCCCGGCGCGGGGCGCGCCGCGTCGTCGCGGGTCGCTGCGGACGCGAACGCCTGCGGGGCCGGCTGCGCGCGCGCCCGCGTGGAGGGCGCGGCCGCCGGCGGGCGCGCGGCGGGCGACGCGCCCGGCGCCGCGCGGCGCGGCCGCCGGCGCGCGGCGGGGACCGGGAGCCGCACCCGCGTGGGCACCTCTCCGCGCATCACGCGCCAGCCGGCCGGCGTGATGAGGGGGACGGGGAACTCGCCGGTCGTGAGATCGATCCAGGCGTTGGCGAGCAGCGCGCGGAGGATCGACATGGCCTCGTCGTGGCTCTTCCGCTCGAGGACGCCGAACGTCGAGAGCCGGTCGAGCCCCATGCGGCGGACGCGCTCGTTCGACTCGCCGACGAGCATCGACGCGACCGCCTGCATCCCGGCGCCGCCCTTCACCCGCGCGACGCCGGCGAGCGCCCGGCGCACGAGGTCGTTGTCCCGGGCGAGCGCGGCCGGGTCGCTCGCCTCGAGGGCGTCGACCTCCAGGCAGACGTCGCAGTGGCCGCAGCCGCCGAGCGACTCCGCCTCGTCGCCGAAGTAGCGGAGGATGAAGTCGTGCCGGCACGTCGCGGCGTCGACGTAGCGGAGCAGCTCTCGGAACAGCCCCCAGGCGCGCGCGGCGTCGTCGGCGTTCGCCTCGACGCCCCCCTCGCCGAGCTGGCAGAGCCGGCGGCGCAGCGCGATGTCCGCGGGCGCGAACAAGAGGAGGCCGCGGGCCGGGTCGCCGTCGCGCCCGGCGCGGCCGACCTCCTGGTAGTAGGCCTCGATCGACGACGGCGGCTGGGCGTGCACCACGAGCCGGACGTCGGGGCGATCGATCCCCATGCCGAAGGCGTTCGTGGCCACGACAACGGAGAGGCTGCGATCGGCGAAGCCCGCCGAGAGGCGCGCGCGGGACTCGGGGGCGAGCCCGGCGTGGTACGCCTCCGCGTTCCAGCCTGCATCGCGGAGCGCCTCGGCGAGGCGCTCGGCTCCCTTGCGGGTGGCGGCGTAGACGATGCCGGCCCCGCGGGGCCGCCCGGGATCGCCGAGGGCCTCCAGCAGCGCGCGCGCCGTGCGGCGCCCGGCCTCGCGCGGGCCGTCGACCGCCGAGACCTGCAGGTGGAGGTTGGGCCGGGCGAAGCCGCGCAGGATCACCTTGGGCGGCGGCTCTTCGGCGCCGCGCCCGCGCCCGCTCACCGCGTCGCCGTCGTCCGCGCCCTCGGGCGCGGGCAGCGGCCAGCCGAGCCGGCGGATGATCTCGTCGCGCGCGTCGGGGGTCGCCGTCGCGGTGCAGGCGAGGACCCGGGGCGGCCGGAGCCGCGCGAGCGCGGCGCCGATGCGCAGGTAGTCGGGCCGGAAGTCGTGCCCCCACTGGACGATGCAGTGCGCCTCGTCGACGGCGACGAGCGAGAGCCGGCTCGCGGCGAGCGCCTCGAGGAACCCGTCGAGGGCGAGGCGCTCGGGCGCGGCGTAGACGAGCTTGTACTCGCCGCGGCGGAGGGCGGCGAGGCGGCGGCCGTTCTCGTCGCGCGCGAGGCTGGACGCGATGAACGTCGCCGGGATGCGGCGCGCCTCGAGGGCGCGGACCTGATCTTCCATCAGGGAGATGAGCGGGCTCAGGACGAGCGTCGTGCCGGGCAGGGCGACGGCCGGGAGCTGGTAGCAGAGCGATTTGCCGCCGCCGGTCGGGGCGACCACGAGGACGCGGCCCGCGCCCCCGAGCAGGGCCTCGATCGCCTCGCGCTGCCACGGCCGGAACGCGGCGATGCCGAACCGCTCCGCGAGCACGGCGTCGAGCGACGGGGGCGGGCTCTCCGGCGGGCGCAGCGAGGAGGGGGCGAGGCGCTCGGTCACGATCGGCGAGGGGCGTTCAGCGAGGACCATGGCGGCGTCGTCGAGCGAGCGCCGTGCCTGCCGCGAGCCCTAGCATTTTCGCGCGCATGCGTCGCCCGGTGGGTGGCGGCGCCATGGCGGCGATCAGGCCTGGACGACGCCGATGCCCTTGGCGAGCGCTTCCATGTCGTCGAAGTGATAGACGTGGCGACCGTTGCGCCCGCCGAGCGCCGCGGCGACCATCGCGCCGGCGACGGTCCTCGCGTCGATGGGCCGGTACCTGCGCAGGCCGCCCTTCATCGTGAACCGGAGCGTCTGCGCCGCCGCGACGCCGATGGCCTCGCCCTTCCTGACCTCGCCCCGCTCGCCGAGGAGCAGGCTCGGCCTGAGGACGTGGACCGCCGCGAAGCTCGCCGCCGAGAGCTCCTGCTCGAGCTCGCCCTTCACGCGCAGGTAGAAGCTGGTCGAGCGCGGGTCGGCGCCCACGGAGGAGACCAGGACGAACTGCTTCACCCCCGCCTTCTCGGCGAGCCTGGCGATGGTGATGGGGTAGCGATAATCGATCTCGTAGAAGGCCTCTTCGGAGCCGGCCTTGGCGATCGTCGTCCCGAGCGCACAGAACACGTCGCTCACGCCGGCGAAGTCCGCGCCTTCGAGCCGGTCGAAGTCGACGATGCGCTGGGAGAGCCGCGCGTCCTCGATCGGGGCCGGGCGGCGGAGCAGGGCGACGACCTTCGTGTACGCTGGCTGTTGCACGAGGAGGCGCAGGCAGTGGCCGCCGACGAGGCCCGTTCCTCCCACGATGAGAGCTGTCTTGTCGACCGTCATGTCTTCCATGTCCGTGCGGAATCACCCGCGGAGAGCGCCGCCGCGGGGATCCACAGCCGTACCACGCAGCGTAACGCAAGCGGCGCGCGAACCATAGCGGCCGGCCGTGCGCGGCGCGAGCGGACCGACGGCGCGGCTCCCCCACGCTTCCTTTCCTGGTGTGTCCGGGCGCTACATGCTCTGTCCTTGGCCAGTCACGCGCCAGTCACGCGCCGCGCTGAGCCACGCGCCGCGCTCGCCCGGAGCAGCATAGACGGACGACCGCAGGGCTTCATCGAGCTGCTGGCTCTGGAGATGGCCGTACGCTGAAGGGGGGATGATCGCACATCTCCTGTGATCCCGCGGGCGCCTCTCGGAGCGAGCGTGCGAGATGGGCCTTGAGCGGGCCGCCCGCCTCCTGCGTCTCAGCGGCGCGGGGCCCGCGCGGCGCCTCACGTGAGCTGCGCGCTGGTGACCTTCTGCGAGCGCTTCGTGCGCTGGGCCTGCGAGCGCTTCGCGCGCTGGGCATGGAAGGCCTTGACCGCCATCGGGATGACCAGCTCCCGGTGCTTGGGTACCAGGTTGTTCGGCAGCTGCTCGACTGGCCACCAGGTGCCCGTGGCCGGGACCTCGGCGAGCTTCGCCTGATGGACCCGGGAGAGCATCCAGCCGCGCGTGGCGGCCGAGAAGTAATCGCCGACGAACGTGAAGTCGGAGATCGTCATCCCGACCCGGTGGAGGACGTGCTCGGGCTGCTCGCCCGGCGAGAGGACGCTGCCGGGGCAGCACCACTCTCCAGGGCCTGCCGCCGACGCTCCGCGCCGTGTCAGGAGCACCTCGAGGGCGCCAGAGTCCGCGTTCCTCCGGAGGCACACGGCGTCCGCGGCGAGGTGGATGGGGAGTCGGGAAAGAGCGTTGATGAGCGAGCTGCCGAGCGGCTCCCGTGGATCGACGTACCCGAGGAGCCAGCTGGCCATCGACTTGATGAGCCTCATCTGGGCACCCTCCGCGAGGGCGCGCGGCTGGGCCGCTGGAGCACCGCCCGCCGGGCGTTCAGGCGAGCGCGTCGGCGCTGCTCAGGGCTGGACGTCGTGCCGGGGTCGCTCTTCGCGCTGCCGCCGGGGCGGCGCGGTCGGGGCGATGGGATCGAGGTTCGAGTTGGATCTTTCATAGGAGGTTGCTGCGTTGGTGTGGTTGTGCGTTGTTGCGTCATGTTGCGCAGGTTCAGATCTTCATGTCGTTTCTCCTGGGATGTCGGGCTGCGCCGACGACGTTGAAGAGCCTACAATGCGCTCTGTTTCTTTGTCGTTTCAGTCGTGCAGCTCGGACGTGAATCATTGTCCTGCGTCGTTGCTCGCTGTCTCGCCGAGCTCCTGACGCCGGTGTTCGGGTGTCGTGCGTGAGAGTCGCTGGTGATCCGGGCAGCGCGAGCGCGCATGCGTTCGCCGGGGCATCGATGACATCGAGGTGTCAGCCGGGCAGTCGTCGCGTCGTCCGCGCTGGCCCGCCGGCCTCATCCTCCTCGGCCCCCTCGGTCACCTCCGCCTCGACGTCGATGACCTGCCATGACGCCGGTCGACCGCGGGACGCGCCAGCGCGCCCGTCGGCGCGCTCGCCGAACGGCCCGCCGCTCAGGTCGATGACCCTCATGCTGAAGAACGCGCCGTTGCCGGGGCCGTCCACGCCGATGCCGGCGGCGCTCGCCGCGGCCACCCGCCGCTCGAACCGCTCCCGCACCGCCGCTGCGATCCGGCGGCGCACCGGCGGGATCAGGAGCATGAGCCCTGCCACGTCGGTCAGCACCCCCGGCGTGATGAGCAGCGCCGCCCCGAGGAGCGCGAGGAGCCCTCCCGTGAGCCCCTCGTCCGGGACGCGGCCCGCCGCCAGCGCGCCGCGCCACGAGGCGAGCACCTTGAGCCCCTCGCGCTTCGCGAGCGCTGCGCCGAGGATCGCCGTCCCGAGCGCGATCGCCACGGTGGGCCAGAAGCCGATGACGTCGCCGATCGACAGGAGGAGCCAGAGCTCCAGGATCGGGAGCGCCGTGAAGAGCAGGATGAGCTTGCCCATGACCCCCGTCGTCTAGCGCCGCCCGCCGCGCCGCGCACGCGTGGGGCCGCCCGCCGCGCCGCGCACGCGTGGGGCCGCCCGCCGCGCCGCGCACGCGTGGGGCCGCCCGCCGCGCCGCGCACGCGTGGGGCCGCCCGCCGCCGGCCTCGCTGCCGAGCGCCGTCATCGCGCACCGCGGCACGCCGCCATCGCGCACCGCCCCGCGCCGTCATCCGCCGCCAGGAGTCCCACGAGGCCGGCTGCTCCACTGTTCCATGCTCCGCCATGGATCCTGCGCCGGAGTACCGGCCGCGGTGAGAGTGCGCTAAGAGCGCTTGCCCCGGAGAAATCCATGACGACTGTCCCCGTGGAGCAGGAAAAGGTGGAGGCGTGCCGCGCGTTTGCCGCCGACATCGCCGACGAGGTGCAGCGCTTCATCGACCGCCACACCACGGTCGGCGTCGAGCGCACCGTCGCCCGCGCCTACGGCGTGGTCGGCGCCGACGCCGAGGGGACGCCGCTCGTGAACGCGCTCGTCGATCGCATCCACAGGGCGGGGCAAGCCGGCCGCGGCGTCGCCTACCACCTGGGCCGGGCGCTCTGCGAGGGCGCCGGCTCGGTGCAGGAGGCCGCGGAGATGCTGGCGTTCAGCGAGGCGGCCGACCTCGGCGCGGGGCCGTCCGCGGCCGAGGCGCGCGGCGCGCTCGAGGCCGCGACGCGGGAGGCGATCGCCCGGATCGACAGGGCCCGCGACGAGCGCGAGGCCAACAAGGCGGCGCACCGGGTCGGCGTCGCGCCGCTCAAGTACGTCATCGTCGCGACGGGCAACATCTACGACGACGCCGTGCAGGCCAAGGCCGCCGGGTTCGCCGGCGCCGACATCGTCGCCGTGATCCGCGCGACCGCCCAGTCGCTCCTCGACTACGTCCCGGAGGGGCCGACCACCGAGGGATACGGCGGCACCTACGCGACGCAGGAGAACTTCAGGATCATCCGCCGCGCCGCCGACGAGGCGACCCGCGACACCGGCACCTACCTCGCGCAGACGAACTACTCGTCCGGCCTCTGCATGAGCGAGATCGCCTGGATGGCGGCGGTGGAGCGGCTCGACATGCTGCTCAACGACGCGATGTACGGGATCCTGTTCCGCGACATCAACATGCAGCGGACGTTCATCGATCAGTATTTCTCCCGGAGGATCATCGCGAGGAGCGGTATCGTCATCAACACGGGAGAGGACAACTACCTCACGACCGCCGATGCGGTCGAGAAGGCCCATACGGTGCTCGCGTCGCAGTTCATCAACGAGGCGTTCGCGCGGCGCGCGGGCCTCCGCGAGGAGCAGATGGGCCTCGGCCACGCCTTCGAGATCGACCCCTGGCTCGAGGACAGCCTCCTCTTCGAGCTCGCCCAGGCCCAGCTCGTCCGGCAGATCTTCGACCGGCACCCGATCAAGTGGATGCCGCCCACCAAGTTCAAGACAGGCGACATCTTCCACAGCCACGTCCACGACGCGATGTTCAACCTGGTCGGGATCACGACCGGCCAGTCGATCGAGCTGCTCGGGATGTTCAGCGAGGCGGTCCACACACCGCTCCTCATGGACCGGTATCTCTCGCTGAAGAGCGCCCGCTACATCTTCACGGCGGCGCGGCACCTCGGCGACGAGATCCAATGGAAGCCGGGCGGCATCGTCGAGCGGCGCGCCCGCGAGGTCCTCGACAAGGCGCATGAGCTGCTGCGGGAGGTCGAGCAGGAGACTGTCTGGGACGCCATCGGGCGCGGCGCGTTCGGCGACGTCAAGCGCACGCGCACCGGGGGGAAGGGGTACTCGGGGGTCGTCGCGCGCCACCCGGAGTACCTGAACCCGATCCTCGAGGTCCTGGAGCGGCCGTAGGCCCGTCCTGCTGCGCCGTTCCGGTCGGAGGGCCCTCGGGCTGGGGGCGCGCCGAGAAGGACGGGATTCCCGGGACAACTCTCCGACAGGGCCGGAGCGTCAGCGCGCCGGACGACATTCTTCCTGACTTGGCATCTTCCGTGCGCCGAAGCATGGCATGAAGCATGGAAGCATGGAAGAAGCGCGCTCTCTCCCCCTCGATCGCGCTGGCCGCGCGACGCCGCATGGCGCTACTGTCAACGATGGATGGGCTCTTCTGGCCCACCGCTGTAGACAGAGGTGAGCATGACACTGCGAAACATCCTGCGTGCGTATGGCGACCGAGAGGGGGACGGGATGGTCCAGATGTCGTTCACGCTCCGCGTCCTGCCGGGCGACCGCGCGCGCGAGGCGGCGAAGCGCTTTGCCGAGTCGCACGGCCTGCGCGAGCCGCTGGTCACGGCGATGGAGCAAGCCAGCCGGGAGCACACGTATTTCGTCGTTTACGGGCACTCCCAGCACGGGGTCGACCTCTCGGACATCGAGGTCGAGGAGCTCGCCGCACAGCCGCTCACGCGGGACGACATCGAGGCGCAGGCGAAGAAGCTCGGCCGCAAGATCGTGGTCGTCGGGGCGTGCACCGGCAGCGACGCGCACACGGTCGGCATCGACGCGATCCTGAACTACAAGGGGTTCGCCGGCGAGAAGGGGCTCGAGAGCTTCAAGTGCTTCGACGCCCACAACCTGGGCGCCCAGGTCGAGAACGCCGAGCTCTGCGAGAAGGCCAAGGCGCTCGGCGCGGACGCGATCCTGGTCTCGCAGGTGATCACCCAGCGCAACTGCCACAAGGAGAACGCGGCGGCGCTCGTCGAGCTGGCGACGCGCCAGGGCTTCCGGGACAAGGTGATCCTGCTGCTCGGCGGCCCGCGCATCGATCACAACCTGGCCGTCGAGCTCGGCTTCGACGCCGGGTTCGGCCCGGGCACGAAGCCGATCACCGTGGCGTCGTTCCTGATCGAGCGCCTCGTGGGCCGGGCGTAGGCGGTCAGGCGACGAGCAGGTGGTAGGCGGCCGAGAGCTCGGCGAACCGCGCGGTGCGCTGGGCGCCGTCGCCGGCCTGCGCCGCGGCGCGGTCGGGGTGCAGCGACGCGGCCAGGCGGCGGAAGGCGCGGCGGATATCGGCCTCGGTCGCGCCCTCGCGCAGGCCCAGCGCCTCGAGCGCCCGGCGGCGCGGCTCGTCCGCGCGAGCGGCGCGCGGCGGAGCGCTCCGCGGCGGCGCGCTCGCAGGCCCGCCGTGCGCGGCGCGCGCGGACGAGCCGCGCCGCTGCCGATCCCGCGCGCGCGGGCGGCCGTGGAGGAAATCGCTCGGAGAGAGCGGGCCGGTCTGCCGCAGCGACCCGGCGAGGGGCCTCGCCGTGTGGAAGCAGATGGTCGCCTCCTCGATGCTGAACAGCGCCTCGAGGCGCTCTCGGAGCTGGATCCGGAGCGCGCGGTCGACCGCGCTCGCCGGGATGAGCCCCGCCGCCACGAGCACCTCGCCGGTCCGGCGCCCCCGGTGCGCGGCGACGAGCGCGGCGAGCCGCTGGATCGACGGCTCGGGTGCGGAGCCCTCCTTCGCGAGGATCTCGCCGAGGCGGGGCACGCGGAGCGGCGTCTCGACGGCCGTCACGAGGCCGGAGAAGAGCTGGATCCGGTGCTGGCGGCCCGGCACCGTCGAGCCGCTCGGCGTCCGGAGCTCGCAGAGCTCCAGGAGCCCGGTGGTCTTCTCGCGGTGCAGCGCGCCGAGCAGGTCTCCCAGGGTCGACGTGGAAAGGCGGCTGGGCAGTTGCATCGAAGGCGGCGTTATCACTGCCGCGCTCGATCGGCCAAAGAAGCGGCGCAGGCGCTCGGGCGCGCGGACGTCTCCCTCGCCGGACGGGCCCGCTCGCGCGCACCGTCACCGTCGCTCGGCCATCGCTCGGCCATTGCGTGGCCTTCGCTCGGCCGTCGCGTGGCATTTGCTCGATTGCGTGCCCCTGCGCGCACGAATGTGTGCCCGGGCCGAGGCCCGCCGTGCGAAGCTCCGCGCGAAAACGGCACGGCGCACCGCGCCGGCGCGCGGATCAGGAGGAATCTGCGATGGGCTTGCTCGACGGAAAGGTCGCGATCATCACGGGAGCCGGCGGCGGGATCGGCCGCGAGGAAGCGCTGCTCTTCGCCCGCGAGGGCGCGAAGGTCGTCGTCAACGATCTCGGCGGGACGCGCGACGGGGCGGGCTCGAGCGACGCGATGGCGGCGCAGGTCTCGGAGGAGATCAAGGCCGCGGGCGGGCAGGCCGTGCCGAGCTTCGACAGCGTGGCGACCCCCGAGGGCGCGGCGAAGATCGTGAAGACCGCCGTCGATGCGTTCGGCCGGGTCGACATCCTGGTGAACAACGCGGGAATCGTCCGCGACAAGACGCTCCTCAAGATGGATGAGGGCATGTGGGACGCCGTCATCGCCGTTCACCTGAAGGGGACGTTCCTTTGCACGCAGGCCGCCGCGAAGCAGATGGTCGCGCAGGGCGGGGGAGGGCGGATCGTCAACACCACGAGCGTCTCGGGGATGATCGGCAACTTCGGGCAGGCCAACTACGCGGCTGCCAAGGCCGGCATCTACGGGCTCACCCGCACCGCCGCGATCGAGCTGCAGAAGCAACGGATCACCGTCAACGCGATCGCGCCCATCGCCAAGACACGCATGACGGAGGATCTGCCCATGTTCCAATCGGCGGGCGACACGCTCACGCCGGCGCACGTGGCGCCTGCGGCGCTGTTCCTCGCGTCCGACCTGTGCGCCGACAAGACCGGCAACGTCCTCGCCGTCGCGGGTGCACAGATGTACATTTACAAAGTCGTCCAGAGCCCCGGGAAGTTCAAGGACGAGGGCGGCGTCTGGACGGCGCAGGAGATCGCGGATCACTGGGACGCGATCATCAAGCTCTGATCGTGGCGCGGGCGCTGGCGCGACGGCGCAGGGCGCCTGGCCGACGGCGGGCGCGGCCGGAGCGCCGGCGCGCCCGCCCAGGGCTGCTTCCCGCGGATCGCGCCTCACCCGCGGCGCGGACGATGCGGCTTCGCGCGAGCCGACCGTTGCTGCGCTGATCCCTGGATGCTAGGTTCGAACCGCTTCCGGGGTACGATTGGCGCATCGGCGCACTGTTCGAGCAGGTCGTTCACGCGGAGTCTGGAGGTGCCACCGGTGACCGTCTTTCGCTGCTGTTACGGCTGCGCCATGTCGCGCGGTGCGGCCTCTGCAGCGCGGAGGCGTTGAGCGCCGTGTCACGTGACGCCCACATCCCGCTCGCCCTGTGGATCTGCGCGGCGATCGTGGCGCACATGGCGGGCGGCGGCGGCGCGGTCGAGGTGGCGCAGGTCATCGAGGATCGCGCCCAGCTCCGCCAGATGGTCCACGCGGTGAGGGATGGCCTCCGGCCGGGCGACACGACGTTCGAGATCCTGACCGACGGCGCGGCGCTCACGCCGCCTCCCGCCCCGCTCGCGCCGCCGGAGCGACCGGCGGACAGCGAGCCGGACAAGGACGCGGCGCCCGATCCGCAGCAGCCGAAGCCCGAGCCGACCAAGGCGGCGACGATCCCACCGCGGAAGCCGCCGAAGGCTGAGCCGCCGCGCCAGGCGAAGGCGCCTCCACCCGCGCCGCCAAAGGCCGAGCCGCCCAAGGAAGAGGCGGCCAAGATCGTACCGGTCCAGCCGGCGCCGCCGCCGCCGCTGCCGCCGGCGGATCAACGGATCGCCGTCCGCCAGCACGTCCAGAAGGACCAGGAGGACAACCCCGAGGCGAACCGGATCGCGGACGACGCCAACAAGGTCGCCGAGGAGACCATGGCGCAGATCCGCTCGAAGGATCAGGACGATCCGGAGCCGACGCCCGGGACGCCGTCGGGGCCGAAGGCGCCGACGGACACGGTCGGCGACAGCGACCACGATCACAGCGGCCACAGCGAGGAGCGCGCCGGCAACGAGAAGCACGCGCCCGGCGAGGGGAACCCCAGGAGCGAGAGCGCGGAGCACCACAGCCCAGCGTCGCCGGCGCAGGCCGCGCAGGCCTCCCGGGCAGCGTCCTCCCCGAGCGTGCCGGGCGCGAGCGGCGGCGCTCGCGTCGCGCAGGCATCTCCCGCGCTTCCGCCGCCGGAGAGGGGCGCCGCGGGCGGCTCCGGCCCGGCGTCGCCCGAGGTGATCGACGGCGCGCACGGCGGCTACACCCTCAATCCGGCGAACCCGGGCGGCGACGGCAAGAGCCGCGTGGCCGGCAAGAAGGCGACGCCGCTGCCCTACCAGAGCCCGGTCCGCGTCGGCTCGATCGGCCTCGGCGCGCCGGGGCTCCCCGGCGGGCCCAACCTCAACCTGGACATGGCCGGCGTGCAGGCGGCCGTCGGCAACGAGAAGCTCAGGGCGGAGCGGGCCTCGGACGGCGCCTCCCGCAAGAGCGCGCACCGGGGCTCGTGGGAGACGACGGACAAGTGGAAGAAATGGCGCGCCGCGATCGAGAACTACGATCCCTCGGTCAAGCCCGGCAACCAGACCTCGCTCAACGCCGCGCGGGTGCCGTTCGCGACGTACATCAACATGATCCACAACCGGCTCCACCCGATCTTCGCGGAGGAGTTCCTGGCGTCGCTCGAGAGCCTGCCGTCCGGGCACGCGTTCAACCAGAACCGGGTGACACACGTGGAGATCGTCCTGAACAAGGACAGCGGCAGCATCGTGCGCCTCGGGGTCACGAGGCCGAGCGGGATGACGGCCTTCGACATCGTCGCGCTGAACTCGGTGCAGCGCGCGTCGCCGTTCGGCAAGGCGCCGGACGCGATCGTCTCGCCGGACGGCAACGTGTACCTGCACTGGGAGTTCCACCGGGATCCGTACGACGCGTGCTCGACCCGCAACGCTCGCCCGTTCCTGCTGAAGGCGCCCTCGGGCGCCGCCCCGGTCGAGCCGGCGCCGGTGCGCAGGGGGCCGCGGGCCGTCCCGGGCGACGAGGGTGCGCCGGCGCCGCAAGGTCCGCTGCTTCCGCTCGGGCGTTAGGTCCCGGCTCTGCACCGGGACCGCGGCGATGTATCCTGCGCGTCATGCCGAAGGATTCCGACGAGGCCGTTCGAGTGACCAACGCGCGCATCGAGGCGGCGCTCGCGGATTCCCCGGCGTTCACCCGAGTCGAGCCGCAGTTCTACGTCGTCCGCCAGGGGACCGCGTACGTCTACCTTCATGTCCTCCCCTGGGCGCCCGATCGCGCGCTCGTGCGGCTCGTCGCGCAGCTCGCCCGCGGCGTCGAGATGACGCCGGACCTCGCGATGAAGCTGCTCCGCTTGAACGCGCGCATCCGCTTCGGCGCCTTCGGTTACGTCGCGCAGGGCTCGTGTGTGGTCATCGTCCACACGCTTCTCGGCGGCGAGACGCTCGACGCCGACGAGATCCTCGTCGCGCTCCGGGATCTGTCCGTGCTCGCGGATGAGTACGACGACCGCATCGTCGAGGAGGCCGGCGGCCAGCGGATGCAGGACCTGATCGACGCCTCGGCGACCGCCGCGGTCTTCACGGATCTCGACGCTCCCCGCGCCTGGGACAAGGGCTGAGCGACGGGCGCTCATCTTCAATGCTCCTCAACATCGATCTCCCACCCGAAGGCCCTCCTCTCACCGCCGCGCCGGACGCCGCTGCCTCGCCCCATCGCGAGGAGGGCGGCGAGCCTCCGCCTCCCGAGCGCCGGTCCTCCGCCGCCGGGCGACCTCCGCTCGCCGGCCTGCCAGTGCTCGCGCTGATCCGGCCGCTCGCCGTCCTCGCCCTGCTCGCGATGATCCTCGGCCGCATGCTCGCGCCCGCGATGGTCGGCCTGGCGGTGGGCATCGAGCGCGCTGTCCACACGATCGAGCTCGCCGGCGCCGGCGCCTCGCAGCTCTTCGCGATCGGCGCCATCGTCGTCGCGATGGCGCTGATCAGCGCGGTCGTGCGGAGCCGCGTCCCGTACGCGCTGCGGATCGGCACGATCGTCGCGGGCAGCTTCGTCATCCTTGTCGTGCTGCACGCGACCGTGCAGCGCGTGCCCGATCTCTCCGCCGCGCTCATCGGCGTGAGCGCCGCGATCCTCGCGCTCGGCAGCGCGTGGGAGGCGCTCCGCGTCCCGTTCGTGCGGCCGGTCGCGGCCGCGCTCGGGCTCGTCGGCGCCTCTGCGCTCGTGCGGCTCGCCGGCGTCCTCCTGGCCGTCTGGGCGAACGACCGCGGCTCGAAGGCGCTCGCCGGCGCGACGAGCTCCGTCGCGACCGCCGCGTTCGCGCTCGATGCGCTGGCCGTCCTCACAGCGACCGTCGCGCTCGGCGCGGGCCGCGAGGCGCGGCCCCGTGAGGCCGAGCCGCCGCGGCCGCGCCTCGTGAGCCCGCTCTCGCTGGTGGCGCTCGCGTCGGCCCTGCTCGCCACGCGGGCGGCGCTCGCGGGCGCCGCCGACGACGCATCCATGGTCGAGGCGCTCTTCCGCCGCGCGCTCGACCGGCTGCTCACCCGCCCCGCTCCGGTGGTGCCGCTCTCGATACAGCTCTTCGTCGCCGCGCTCTCGGTGGTGATCGTCGCGCTCGCGCTCGTCGCCCCGCCGCGGCTGCCGGCGCTGGGCGGCGCGCTCGCGCTGCTGCTCGTCGCGGGCAGCGCCCCGGAGGTGCCGCTCGGCGCGCTGTCGCTGGTGATCGCCGCCCTCTGCGTCGCGCTCGCGGCCCGCGACGAGCGCGGCTTCTGGGCGGCCATGCTCGCGAACGAGCGCGAGCGCACCTCTGGCTCGCTCCCGGGCGCCGGGAAACCGGACATCACCGGCGGCGCGTCAGGTTGACGCGAGCGACGACACTCGTTAAGCACGCCCTCGCTGTGCGGAAGGACGGCGCGCGGCATTCCACCCGCTGCTCGCCATGAGAAAGACGCGGTGGGAGTCGCCGCCCGGTCCAGACGACCCCTCCCTGAAAACGCCAGATCAGGCTCGGAGGGGCGCGAATCAGGCTCGCGTGGCGCGCCGCGGGCGCGGGAGAGTCCTCATGCATCGTCGCGATCTCGCCTCGCTCTCTGCTCTCGCGCTCGCGCTCGCAGGGTGCCCCGAGGAGCCCTCGAGGCCGAGCGGCGGCACGGCCGCGACGGCCATCACGGCGGCACCCCCGGTGGCCTCGGTCGAGAAGCCCGCCGCGGCCCCTCAGGGGTCCGAAGCGCCGAAGGCCACGGCGCAGGCGGCCGCCCCGGCGGCCCCCGAGGGCAAGGGGATCATCAAGGGGGTCGTCAAGTTCACCGGCAAGCCGGTCGAGATGAAGGTCCCCACCGCGCGCAAGGACGCTCCGTTCTGCCAGGACAAAGACGTCCTTTACAACGCTGTTGTCGTCAACGATGGCAAGCTCAAGGACACCTTCGTCCGCATCGCGGTCGGGGGCGTGCCGGGCAGCTGGAAGGCGCCCGACGCGCATGCGGCGGTCGACCAGCAGGACTGCATGTATGTGCCGCGCATCCAGGGCGTGGTCTCCGAGCAGCAGGTCGACATCAAGAACAGCGACCGGACGCTGCACAACGTGCACACCTACAAGGGCTCTGAGACGCTGTTCAACCAGGCGCAGCCGGGGGGCGCCGCGCCGCTCACGAAGGCGTGGAAGGACGGCATCATCAAGCTCACCTGCGACGTCCACCCGTGGATGCGCGGCTTTGTCGTGGTGACGGATCACCCGTTCTTCGCCGTGAGCGGGGATGACGGCTCGTTCACCATCGAGAAGGTCCCTGCCGGCAAGTACAAGCTCGAGGCGTGGCACCCCCGCTATGGCCTGAAGACCGCCGACGTCGCGGTCGCGGACGACAAGCCCGCCCAGGTCACGTTCACGTACGCCGGAACCGAGCCTGAGCCGGCGGAAAACAAGGACGAGCTCAAGGGCCTTTGGTGAGATCCGTGGCAGCGGCTGCGGCAGGCGTCGCTTCGCCCCGGGCCGCCCGGCTGGCGGCGAGCGGCGCGGGGGAGCGACCTTTCCAGGCTCGCTCGACGCGCAAAGAACGGCTGAGCACGCCACGACGGTTGCCGCAAGGCGACTCGTGCCCTAAAGGGAGGCGGGCGACAACTGACGAACTCGACTCCCCGAGACGTGTTGTGCGCGCTAGTCTCCCGGCCCCGATGCTGTTTTCTCCCGCCTCCCGCGCTCCGGTGATGACGTTTTTCAGTGTAACTGTCCCGAGCCCAGGGATCTTCGGAGATGCCGCGCGAGCGCGCGGCGTGGGCGCCGAGCACAGCAGCGAGGGGCGCGCGTGACCATGAGCGTCGAGCAGGCCGCCGAGCGCGCCCCGGTCGTCCCTTACGTCCGCCAGGCTGAGCCGTCCGAGGGCGGCGGCTGTGCGGTCCCCTCGAGCGCGCGCCCGCTGCTCAAGGGAGCGGCCGATCTCGTGAGCCTCACCAAGCCGCGCATCACGAGGATGGTGGCCGCGACGATGCTCGGCGGCATGTGGGTCGCGAGCCGTTATCTCCGCGCCGGACTGGGTGGAGAGGCCGCGATCGAGCGCGCGGCGGTGCCGCCGGCGCAGCTTGCGCTGGCGCTCCTGGGGACGGTGCTCGTCGTGTCCGGCGCCAACGCGCTCAACATGTACATCGAGCGCGACACCGATCTGCTGATGGAGCGGACGCGGAGCCGCCCCTTGCCGGCGCGGCGGCTTTCGCCGGAGCTGGCGCTCTGGTTCGGGATCGCGCTCTCTGCCGCCTCGATTCCGGTGCTGTTCATCGGGGTGAACGCGACCACGGGCGTGCTCGCCGCGGTGGCGCTGCTCAGCTACGTCCTCGTCTATACCCCGCTCAAGCGCCGGACGACGCTCTCGCTGCCGATCGGCGCGATCCCCGGCGCCATCCCGCCGCTGCTCGGGTGGACGAGCGTCACAGGGCAGATCGACGCGCCCGGCTTCCTGCTCTTCGCCGTCATGTTCCTCTGGCAGATCCCGCATTTCCTCGCGATATCGCTCTTCCGTCAGGACGAGTACCAGCGCGCGGGGCTCAAGGTGCTGCCGCTCGAAAAGGGCGATCTCACGACACGACGCCACATCGTCGGCTACCTCGCGCTGCTCGTGGTGTCCTCGGTCCTGTTCGTCCCGCTCGGCGTGGCGGGCCCTGTCTACCTCGGCGCCGCGGTCCTCCTCGGCGGTGCGTTCTTCGGGCTCGGCGTCTACGGTCTCCGCGCTGGCACCGGCGCTCGCTGGGCGCGTCAGGTCTTCTTCGCCTCCATGGTTTACCTGGTGCTCCTCTTCGCTGCGCTGATGATCGGCGCCTGAGCGGCGCCTCGTCGCCTTGACTCACAGGGGACAGGCCCTTAAGCGTCACCGGATGGTCTCAAGCGAGCCCACGCGCCACGCGAACGGCGCTCTGTCGCCTGCGGAGCCGACCGGCCACTCACTTCCGTCCGACCGCGGCGACGCGGGGAGGCCCCCGCGCCGTGGGCTCGTGGGCACGCCCGTGTTCTGGGCCGGGCTCCTCGCGCTGGTCGGGCTCGCGGCGCTCATCACCATCGGGGTCGCCGGGCGCGCGCTCCACGGCCAGGCCGCGGAGACGCCCGCGATACGCATCCCTCTGCCCGCCTTCGAGCTCACGGATCAGCGGGGCGCGCGGTTCGGGCTGGAGCAGCTCCGGGGCCGCGTGTGGATCGCGGACTTCATCTTCACGACCTGCCCGACCGTGTGTCCCAAGCTCACGCAGCGCATGAAGGAGATCGAGCACCGGGGCCGCGATCTCGGTGACGCGCTGCACCTCCTGACATTCACCGTCGACCCGGAGAACGACACCCCGGCGGTGCTCGCGGCCTACGCGGCGTCGCAGCAGCTCCCGCTCGAGCGCTGGACGCTCCTGACAGGCCCCCTCGATCAGATAGAGTCGACGGTCCTCGACGGCTTCAAGATCGCCATGGGCAAGAAGGAGTCGAGCCCTGGGCTCTTCAGCATCTTCCATGGCGAGCGCCTCGTGCTGGTCGACCAGCAGGGCGTGATCCGCGGCTACTACGAGGCGAACGACGACGGGCTCGACACGATCCTGCGCGACGCGGGCGCGCTCGTGAAGTCGAGGTGACCCGCTCGGGCCTGCCTCACGCCTCGATGGCGAGCCGCTTGATCATCTTCTGAAGGCCGAACCTGGACAGGCCCAGCAGCTTGGCGGCCTGCGTCTGGTTCCCGCGCGTGCGCTCGAGCGCGTCGCGCACGAGCTCCGTCTCCAGCGCGTCGATCCTCGCGCGGACGTTGAGGCCGAGCTCGCGCGGCGTCGCGCTGCCGCCGTGCGCGATCTCCGGCGAGAGGTGCTCCCGATCGATGGTCCCGTCGCAGAGCACGAGCGCCCGCCGGACCTCGTTCTCCAGCTGGCGCACGTTGCCCGGCCACGCGTAGGCCGAGAGCCGATCCATCGCCCCGCGCGTGACCCGGACCGGACCGCGGCTGTGCTTCTCCAGGAAGTGCTGGACGATGAGCGGCACGTCCGTCGCGCGCTCGCGCAGCGGCGGCACCCGGATCGCGATGATGTTCAGCCTGTAGAGCAGATCCTCCCGGAAGGCGCGGGCGCGGACGAGCGCCTCCAGATCCCGGTGGGTCGCGGCGATGACGCGCACGTCGACCTTGCGCGCCCGCTCCGAGCCGATCGGCCTCACGAGGCCGTCCTCGATGACCCGGAGCAGCTTCGTCTGCATCGCGAGGCTCATCTCGCCGATCTCGTCGAGGAACAGCGTGCCCCGATCGGCCACCTCGAAGAGCCCGGCGCGCGGGCGATCCGCGCCCGTGAACGCGCCGCGCACGTGCCCGAAGAGCGCCGACTCGAGGAGCCCTTCGGGGATCGCGCCGCAGTTCTCGCTCACGAACGCGTGCGCGGCGCGCGGCCCGTTGTGGTGGATGGCCCGCGCCACGAGCTCCTTGCCGCTGCCGGACTCGCCGCAGACGAGCACCGGCACCTCGGAGGCGGTCACCCGATCGACGAGGCGCAGCATCGCGCGCAGAGGCTCGCTCTCGCCGATGATGGCGTCGTACCGGTAGCGCGTGTCGCGGCCGCCGCGCGCCCTGGCGAGCTCGAGCGCCGCGGCGTCGAGCTCCGCCTCGCGCCGCGCGAGCTCCTCGGCGAGGCGCGACGAGGCGCGCTCCGCGCGGCGCGCGGCGCGGCGCAGCTCGACCTGCGCGCGCGCGTCGGAGATCGCCAGCGCCGCGACCGACGCGATGGCGCGCGCCCACCGCAGCTCCTGCGCGCCGAACGCGCCGCGGCGCACGCGGTCGTCGAGGTAGACGACGCCGAGCGCCTCGCCGCGCGCCACGAGCGGGACGGCCAGCACGCTCCGCAGCTTCAGCGCGTGCACGCTGCGGTGCACGCTCGGCAGCTCCCCCGCCGCGTCGACCGCGACCACTGGCTCGCGCGCCTCCAGGGCGCGGCGCGCGAGCGTCTCCGACAGCGCGAGCTGCTCCGCGCCGAGGCTCGAGCGCGCCAGGTTGCGCGCGGCCCGCGGGACCAGGCGCCCGTTCGGGGCGCGCAGGAGCAGGAGCCCCCGCTCGACCCCCGTCCAGAGCACGAGCGCGTCGACGACCCGGTCGAGCAGCGGCGCGAGCCGCTCGCGCTCGCCGAGCGCGCCGACGAGGGCCTCCAGATCGCGCGCCTGCTCGGGCCGAAGCCCGCTCTCCGGCAGCGCCCGCGCGCGGACCACCCACGGGAGCGATCGGACCGCGCCGGAGAGCGCCGACGCCCCTGGCGACGCAGCGGAGGCGCCGGCCGAGCCTGCGCCCGCGTTGCGCCCGCAGAGCTCGCGGGCGGCGTCGGCGAGCGCCGCGAGCACCCGGTGCGCGACGTCCGTCTGCCCGGCCCTGACGGCCAGCGCGTGTGCCGCGGCCAGCGCCGGGCCGCGCGCCGCGATCGGGGCGCGGGCGCCGGCGAGCGCGGCGATCGCGGCGAGGACGCGGTCGCTGCGGCCGCGCGACGCCGACGCGCCCGACGCGCCCGACGCGCCCGCCGGGCCGCGCGGCGCGTCGTCCGCGGCGATCGCGGCGCCGACGTCGTCCGCGGCGATCGCGATCGCGGCGCGCGCGCCCCACCAGTCGAGCCGCGAGGCCGCCGCGGGCTCCGGGCCGTTCGCGAGCTCGTCGAGCTCCTCGACGCGGGATCCATCGAGCTCGTCTGCGCCGTGGCGCAGGAGCCGCGCGGCCGCCCGGAGCGTGTCGTCCGCGGAGCCGCCGGCGAGGAGCGCCGCCGCGCGCGCCGCCGCCGCGCGCGCCGCCGCCGCGCGCGGGTCGACGTGCGATCCGACGTCCGCGCTGGCGACGCCGTCGCCCCGCGCGGCGACCACGTCGGCGATGGCCCAGAGCGCGTAGGCCTCCGCCTTCGCGTCGCCCGCGTCGCGGGCCCGCGCGATGGCGTCCTCGGCGGTCCGGCAGGTCTCGTGCACCAGGCCCGCGGTGGCGTAGGCGGCGGCGCAGGCGAGCAGCGCCCGTGCGCCCTGCGCCGGCCGGCCGAGGTGCTCCCAGAGCAGCGCCGCGCGGGTCGAGGTCGCGATCGCGCCGTCGAGATCGCCGAGATCCACCGCCGCCGCCGCCTCGCCGGTCCGGTAGGTCGCCTCCTCGACCACCGCGCCGGCGCGGACGGCGTAGTCCACCGCGGCGCTGAACGACGCGTGCGCGCGCTCCGGATCGCTCGCGTGCCACGCGTAGCCGCGCACGGCGGCCATCCGCGCCAGCTCCTCGACGGAGCTCGCGAGCGCCTCGCCGCGCGCCACCTCCGACAGCGCCCGCGCTGTGTCGCCGCGCAGCACGGCGAGCAGCGCGCGTACCTCGCAGAGCGGCGCCGTGACCGCATCGCCGGCGAGCGCGTCGGCCGCCTCCAGCGCCCCCGCGTCGATCGCGGCGCGCGCGAGCACGGCGCGCGCGCGCCCCTCCGGGTCCGCGCCGGCATCGATCGCGGCGCGCGCGCGCTCCTCCGCGAGGGCGCGATCGCCGGCGCGCCTAAGCACCTCCGCCGCGAGCGCCGCGGCCTCCGTGGCGCCTCGAACGCACGAGCGCAGCATCAGGCTCCGCGCGCGCCCGGCGTCGCCGTGCAGCCGGAGCGCGTTGGCCGCCGCGACCACCAGGCTGGCGGGCGCGTCGTCGCGCTGCTCGATCGCCTCGAGCGCCAGCGGATCCGGCGGCACCCGCGCGATCGCGAGCGCCAGCGCCGCCGCCTCCGCCGCGCCGAGGGCTCGTGCTTCGGCGGCGCCCTCGGCAGCTCCGCGGTCCTGCGGCGCCGCGCTCGTCCGCCGCCGCGCGCCGCTCCCCGGGGTTCCCAGCACGGCCGCCTCGACGTCCGCGTACGTCCAGGCGCGCGGCGGGACCTGCCGCGCGAGCGCGACGAGCGCGTCCGCGAGCGCCCTCTCCGACGCCGACGCGAGGGGCCCCATCGGCCACGCCGCCGCGCTCGTCCCCGCGAGCGCGGTGAGCCACCGCGCGACGCGGTCCGGCCCGAGCCGCCCCAGCCACGCCGCGTCGCCCTGCGGCGGACCCGCGCGCGCCGCGCCGTCGCCCGCGCGGAGCGGCGCGCCGGAGAGCGCGCGCACCCGCTCGACCACCGCGAACGCGTCCACGAGCCAGGGGGCGACGTCGTCGCGCACCCCGAGCGCCGCCTCGAGCTCGTGTCGCCGCAGGCGCAGGTAGGCGGCGCGCACGCGGCGCGCGTCGCGGTCCTGTCGATCGCGCTCAGCGGCGGCAGCCCCCGCGTCGCGGCCGGCGCGCCCCGCGGGGGACGCGGCGACCGGGTGCCGCGCGCGCGGCGCGCCGGCGAGCGCGGCGCGAGCCGACTCGGTGACCCACGCGGACGACGGGCGCGCCGCGGGGGAGGGCGAGAGGAGCGCCCGGCAGATGGCGTCGAGCGGCGGCCCGGCCGCGCTCTCCGCGGCCACCGCGGCCCGCGCCGCTCCGATGGGATCGTCCGCGTCCGCCACGCCGGGGAAGGCGATCTCGGCGAGCAGCGTCCCCAGCGCGAGCAGGTCCCTCGCCCGCGCGTCTCCGAGCTCCGCGTCCCCGCGCGCGATGTACCGCAGCGTCGCCCCGTCCACGGAGGCCTCGTGGATCGAGCACGCGAGCCCCAGGTCGATCACCGCGACCCGCCCCTCCGGCGTCAGGATCAGGTTCTCCGGCTTGAGATCTCCGTGCGCCAGGCCGATGCCGTGCAGGTCGGCGAGCGCCTCGCCCGCGTCGCGCGCGGCGGCGAGCGCGAGCGCCGCGCGCTCGCCGGGGGGCAGCCCGCGCAGGGCGTCGGCGACGGCTCGCCCTTCGACCCAGCGCATCGCGACGAACGCGCGCCCCTCCTCGCCGGGGGCGCCCTCGACGCGCGCGGCGCGCGCGACGCCAGATGGCATCGCGAGCCAGCCGACGTCGACGAGCTCCGGCAGCCGCGGCGAGAGCGCCAGCGCCGCGTGCAGCGCCTCGCGGGCGAGCACCCGCCGCGCGGAGGCGCGCTGCGCCGCGGGCGCTCCGCGCTCGCGCGGCTCGATCTTGAGCGCCACCATGCCGCCGCGCTCCCGATCGGCGGCCTTCCAGACCTCGGCCGACCCGCCGGAACCCGCGACGTCCAGCAGCCGGAAGCGCTCTGCCAACCGAGGTGTCACGGTCGACGGCTCGCTCATGCCCAGAATGCTCCCGGGCCGCGAGCCACCTGTCAACCCGGTTACGGCTCTGGTGGAGCGCCCTCCGCCATGCCTCCCGCGCCTCCGCCGCCGCCGCCGCCGCCGCAGTTCGGCGCGCCGCCGTCTGGCAGATCGATATCGACGGCCCCCGCGTCGCCGCACGTGTCTTCCGGGCCCTTGCCGTAGTGGTCCGCCACGAAGCGCGCGAGCGACGCCTTGTCGAGGCACGTCGCGGTGTACGTGGCGCCCCAGGCCGCGGCTGCGACGGGGGTGTCCAGCGCGCTGTCGGGCGTCATCACGAGGCGCGCCTCCGGCCCCCCCGGCACCAGGAGGCACTTCGGATCGGAGGCGGCCTCGGCCCGCACCTCGTCGAGCGCCGCCTTCACCTCCGCACAGCCGGACGAGGCGCACCGGTACGCGAGGACGATCGCGCCGTGCTCGAGGTTGTGGACGTACATCTCGCGCGGGACCTCGGACTCGAAGCGCTTGTACTCGGCCCAGATGCCCCAGTGATCTCCGCCGCTCGGCGGGTTGGTCGTGTACTGGACAGGCGCGCACGTGGCCACGTGTTGCGCCGACGTGACGGGGATCCCCGTCCTGACGACGACCTTGCACTCGGTCTCGCCCGGGAGCGGCGGAGCCTCCGGAAAGCTCGTGACGGTCTCGGGTTGTTGCGGCGCGGGCGCGGCGTCGCCCTCGTCGATCGGGGGCGCGCTCGTGCCACACCCGCTGAGAGGAGCGGCGAGCCCGGCGGCCATCGTGGCAGCGACACACATCTGCGCGAAACCGCAGTGTTTCATGGCCGAAGCCTACCATGTCCGACGCGCGACGCGCGTTGCCCTGGCACGTCGGCTCTGGTGTACTTGGCTCCCCTAGCGTGGCGAAGCAAGAGAACGATCATCGGCAGACGCTCGTCACCTGCACCTCGATCGCCCCGCCGGTGCTGCCGGTGGCGCCTGGCACCGCGTGTCTGGTGGTGATCTACGGCACCGAGCTCGGGCGCCGCATCGCGCTAGGGACCGGGGCAATCGAGTGTGGGCGCGCGATACAGACCGATATCCCGCTCGACGACGACGCGGTGAGCCGGCGTCATGCGCGCATCTCCTGGACGGGGATGAGCTACGTTGTCCGCGATCTCGGCTCGACCAATGGCACCTACGTGAACGACGTCTCCGTCGATGAGCGCGCCCTCAGGGACGGCGACCAGGTGAAGATCGGCCGGACGATCTTCAAGTTCATCCAGGGTGGGAACGTCGAGCTCTCGTATCACGAGGAGATCTACCGGCTGATGACCTTCGACGGTCTGACGCAGGTCCACAACAAGCGCTCCTTCGAGGTCGCGCTGGAGCGCGAGGTATCGCGGGCTTGCCGCTACCATCGCCACCTCGCGCTCATCATGTTCGACATCGATCACTTCAAGAACATCAACGACACCCGCGGGCACCTCACGGGCGACGCCGTGCTCCGCCAGATGGCCGCGCTCGCCGCCGCGAACGTCCGCCGCGACGACGTCCTCGCGCGCGTCGGCGGGGAGGAGTTCGCGCTGCTCGTGCCGGAGATCGCCCTCGACGGCGCCCGCCTGGTCGCCGAGAAGCTGCGCGCGCTCGTGGAGCGCACGCCGTTCCGCTTCGAGGATGGCGAGGTCGCCGTCACCGCGAGCTTCGGGGTCGCCGCCGTCACGCCGGACGCGCCTGTCTCGCCGATGGAGCTCTACCGCCGCGCCGACGAGCGGCTCTACCATGCGAAGAAGGCCGGGCGGAACCGCGTGATGTGACGCTGCGCAAGCGCCGTCAGGGCGAGGCAGCCGGGGCGGAGCAGTCTCGCGGCGCGGCGCCGTTGAGGATCCACGCGGACAGGATGTCCATGCCGTCCACGTAGGGCGTTGTGTACTGATCGTCCGGTGTCTGGGGGTCCTGGGGGTGGAACCAGAATATGGGGTTTGAAGGCGGGGGCGGCATCGGCATTCCCACGACGAACGCCGCCTGCAGCCGCTCGTTCTCCTGGCGGAGCTTCTCCGCCGCATCGGCGGGCAAGGAGGGGTCGACCGCGATCTGCCCGATGAGGATCTTGTAGAGCAGGTAGCTGTTCCCCGGGTTTCCCGGGTCGATGAGCGGCATGGCCCTGCCGAAGCGCGCAGGGGATGCCTCCCCCACGTGCGCCTTCTCGCCCATCTGGGTCTGGTGCGCGGTGCGCCCGATCGCGGTCTCGAGCAGCGGATCGAGCTGGTTGAACGCCGTGCCCAGGTTCAGGTCCAGCCCGGCGGCGGCGCTCGCGCCGTTGTGGCACCCGAAGCAGCCATAGAAGAGGTGGTACGCGGCGCCCCTCACGCAGGCGATGCACGTCGGATCCGCGGGAGCGTCGCCCTGGCAAGCGTCCGTGCGCATGACGCACTCGAGGTCTCGCTGGCAGAAGAAGTCGCCGCTCGGCGGGCGCTCCGGCATCGCCTGGGGCGGGTTCGTCGCCGCGACGGAGAACTCGATGCGCGTGTTGCCGTCGAGGGGCGCGCCGTCGAACGCGCGGATGCCGGACGGCGCAGCCTCGTCCGCCGGCTTGAAGACGGTCAGCGCATACCGGGTCCCGGGAACCAGGCCCGGCATGCCCTCGATCTGGCGGAAGATGACCTCCCGCTGGACAGGGTTGTACGTGGGCGCGAGGGCGATCGGATTGACGCAGTCCGCGTAGGTCTGGACCGTGGCCAGATCGCCCGAGACGCACACGGACTCGGCGCCGACCGTGGCGCTCACCGAGCTCGGCAGCAGGAAGCGATCGAACTTCAGCACGAAGCTCGCTGTCGACAGGACCTCGGTCGTGCCGGCGGGATCGAGCGCGGTGCGGACGGGCTGGTAATTCTGGTCGAGGCTGGTCGTGGCGCGTGCCTCGATCAGCTGGACAGGAGGGGCGTCGATCGGCTGGAGCGTGGCCTCCCCCACGTCGCAGCCGGCCATCGCGAGGGCCGCCTGCAGACAGAGGGGGAGGGGGGCGAGGCGCGTCGCGCGAGCCAGCGTGCTCAGCTCTCGGAGTAGAGCGAGAGCTGCTCGCGGACGACCTTTTCGTTCACCCCGGACTGGATGTGCTCCTTGAGACAGTCGGCCAGCGTGATCAGCATGTCGTCTACCCCTTTCTCCTCGATGAGCTTCGACAAAAGTTGGCGTGCCTCCCGTCCGTCGTCCTCGCGGAGGAAGCCCCGCACTGTCTCCAGCGTGATTTCCCCCTGGAAATCGAGATAGAGGTTGTCGATCAGGTACTTGATCAGCTCCTTCACGCCCGTTCTCCTTGGCGTTCGCGGCGATCGTTAGGGAAGCCGCGCGCACTTCGCTATACCCGTCGCTGGAAGGCCAGGGCAAGGAATATACTGACGGATTTTGACTTTTCATTGGCACCGCTGCACGAACCTGTCGCTCGACTGATGGCACACCAGGCACGGACGCGGGTTCCGGGAGAACGCCGTCTTGCACTTGCTCTCGAACCCGAGCGGGTGCGGGTTCAGCCCTTGCCCGCCTGACGCCCCGCGCGTCGCGTGGCAGGTCGCGCAGTCCCGCTCGGTGTGGCAGGAAACGCACGCATTCAGGTTTCGCTCTGCTTCCCAGGCGTGGTGCTTCGCGCCGCGTGGCGCTGTGGTCCACTCCGCCGGCGGGGGATGGAAGCGGCGCCCCGTGGGCCGCGCTGCGCTCGGCGCGTCGCGCGCCACGCCCGTCCGCCGGTGACAGTCCGCACAGAACGTCTGCTCCTGATGGCAGCTCACGCAGCGAGGATTGTCCTGCCGGGCCGCTTGCGGGTGCATCGAGAGGAAGTCGTTCGGGTGGACGTTGCGCGGACGGATCTTCCCGTCGTGGCAGTCGGTGCAGTAGTTCGCGCTGTGGCATGACCCGCAGAAGGCGCTGTCGTTCGCGGCGATCTGCCTGTGCCGCTCGAGCCAGTCGGGCGTGTGCCCCGCGTTGTGCAGCCACGCGGGCGGCAGCAGATCGCCCGTGGCGAACGCCGTCACGAGCCGCCCGTCGGGGCGCGTCACGTGGCAGACGTCGCAGTCGCTCTTCGCCTCACCCTGGGCCGCGCCGCTCATGTTATGGCACGTGAAGCAGCCGGCCATGCGCGGCAGTTGGTCCCGGGTAGCGAGCTCGATCCGATCGACGCGGCCGTGGCACTGGCTGCACTTGATGTTCCGGCTCACGTGCTTCGCGTGAGGGAAGCGGAGGTTCGCGTGCGGCAGCACGAGCGGCGCCACCTTTCCGTCGCTGCCAGCGTTCTCCCCGATATGGCAGTACGCACACTGTCCGTTCTCGTTCGTCCCCGCCTTCACCTGGGTGAGGTCGGAGTGATCGACATCATGACAGTTGTCGCAAGTCTCGCTCGGCTTCGGCAGCAGCCGGTCCGTCACCGCGCCGCTCGTGTAGGCCGCGCCGTGGCACGACTTGCACGTCTGCTTGAGCCCCTTGACGTGCTTCTTGTGGTTGAAGCGGATCGTCAGCGTTTGCGGGGGATAGATCTCGTCGCTCGGGACCGGGGTCGCGCTCGTCCCGGGAGGCATCCACGCCAGGGGCACCTCCGCGTCGGCGGGCATCGGGTGGAGGCCCGACGTGTACCCGCCGTGCGGCGCCTTCGCAGGCGCTTCTCCCTCGGCGTCGCCTTCGTCCGCGTCGCCATCGGCCGCCTCGGCGCTGTCGTCGCCTGCTGCCGCCGGCGGCTTCGGCTGGGCAGCCGCCTCGGGGCCCACGATCGCGAGCGCCAGCGCGCCCAGGCACGCGACGATCGCGACCCATCCAGGGACGACCCTCGCCTCGTTTCGCCGAGCGCGGCGCCGGCCGTCCTGTCTTGCGTCCATGCGATCCTCGCTCACGGCGCCACCCGCAGGTTCATGAGGCCGACGACCCGGAAGCGCTGGCCCACCAGCCGGTTCATGTCGTGCTCCCACTCGATCTTGAAATCCGCGACCTCGCCCGGCCGATACCCGGCCCCGAGGACATATCCGAACGACGTCGCGCCCCGGTCCGGCCTGAGCGGATCCTCCCAGTTGTACAGCGACATCCGCGCTCCGAGCGCGTAGCGCTGCCCGCTCAGCCGCTTCTCTCCCGAGAGATCGGCCCCCGTCCGGCGCCCGCGCTCCCCCGTCTGCAGCATCCCGCGGAGCTCGACCGACGTCGTGCGCGTGCGGTAGCGTCCCGCGAGGTTCGCGAGCACGTCGGTCGAGATCGTCGCGGCGCGGTTCTTCTCGTCGCGCGCGTAGTCGCGGAGCGCGCCGTCATTCGGATCGAGCGACGTCGCGCCGACGCAGCCTGGTTGATTTACGGCCTCACACTGGCCGGCGCCGAACTCCTCCGGGTTGCCTTCGGCGATCCACATCCGCGTGCCGCCCCAGGCCGCGACATCGATCTCGCGGGTGACGTCCACCGCCGCCCGTCCGGTGATCGTGGTGATGGGATCGTGGGTGAACCAGTTCCAGATCGAGTCCGCGTCGAACGTCGGAACGAAGTAGTCGACGTCCGCCCCCAGCGTGACGCGGCTCCCGGCGTACACCTCCAGGCCGCCGTAAAATGAGCCGACGAGCTGGTTGTAGAAGTCGTAGGTCACTCCGCCCTTGAGGCCGCCGAGATCCGGCTTGTTGATGTTGGCGGCGTACCCGAGCCGATCCTGCGAGATGCGCGACGCATCGGACGTCCGGACGCCTCCGCCCGGATCCGGGAACTGCTGGGTGACAGAGGTCCCCAGGTTGTAAACGCGGCGGTAGGTCAGGCGACCGTGGACGAAGCTCGGACCCGCGCTCTCGAGCGCGACGCCGAACGCTGGCGCCAGATCGGACGCCTGGTACGACGGGAAATCGGCTGCACTCCCGGGCTGAGTCCGGTCATCGCCGAATCCCCGGTGGCTGCCGCGCCAGATCCCCTGCTGCTCGAAGCGCGATGTGGAGAGCGGCAGGCCGCCGCGCTGCTCGAGCCCGCCGTACGCCTCGAGTTGAACGTAGTACGGTGTCGTCACCCGGAGGAGCGCGCCGTCGAACGACCACCACCCGAGCACGTCGCTCACATACTGACGGCCGACCCGGAAGCCGAGCCACCCGCCGGCGACGTTCCGCCCTTCGACGTACGCGTACATCAGATCGATGGGCGCCTCGCGCAGCCCCGGGATGTAGCGCGAGCCGCCATCGATGCTGTAGTCGGTCTCGCCGCCCCGCTGCGCGCCGTCGAGGTGGCCATTGATCCCGAAGTCCGCGTCGAGCCGGAGCCGCACGGTCGCCGAGTAGTCGGCCTCGCCTGGGGCAGAGTCGCCCTGGAGGTTGTAGACGGCGAGCCCCAGCGTCTGAAGGAGCCGCCGCCGTTCGATGTTCGTGTCGCCCCAAGGGCTGGCGACCTCGTAGGCCTGGACGCCGGTCGTCGACTCGACCTCGAAGTCGGCTGCGGCTGCGCTGCGCGGGACGAGCGCGCAAGGCAGCAAGCACGCCACGGCCAGCGCGCGTGACAGGGGGAGGCGGCGGAGGGGGAGGCGACAGAGGGGGACGCGACGGGCGCTCCCCACGAGCGTGCCAGGGCGTGCGTCGCTGGCGTGCCGCGGACGACGTCGCGACGGAAGCTCCGCCATCCATGAGAGATGCTCAATCACGGATGGCGCTCACTTTCGTCTTGTGCGGGCCGGTCTGCGCGGCTTCGCTCTCAGCTGCCGCCGAGGGCTGAACAAGCATGGCGTGGAGTTTCGTCCACACGCGGTGATGCTGTCAACCCGATCGCAGGACGAACGGGCTTGTCACGATGCGCGCCGGGTCAGCTGTATCCAGCGCCCTTCCGGAGCTTGCCGTCCGAGCCCACGCTGAAGCCGTTCGAGTCCTGGAGCGCCTGGCTCGCGCTGCTCCGCAGCTCGGCCGGCACCGTCCAGCCCCGGGTCATCAGCCCCTCGGCGACCTTGTTCTTCACCCGGACCGACTCCTCGGTCGCGAGCATCTTCACCAGCGCTGGCACGCTCGCCTCATCGCCCTGGGAGAAGATGGTCTGCACGGCGTGAAACCGGACCGTCTCGTTGACGTCGTCGAGGAACCGCTCGACCGCCACCCGCACGTCGTCGCCCTTGATGTCGCCCAGCGCCATGATGAGCTGCTGCTTCGGCTCGACGTTGCGCGCATACTCCGTGTCGAAGCGGTCGAGCAGCTGGACGAGCTCGGTCCGGTACTCGGCGTCGTCGAGCAGCGCCCGCAGGATCTTGAGCGGCCAGGTGAGCGCCTCGGCCTTGATGCAGAACTCGACAACGGCCGGCACCGCGTCCTTGCCCGCATCGACGATCCCCCGGAAAGCCAGATCCTTCTCCTCTTGATCCGTGATAGAGGGGTCGATCGAGAACGTGAAGCGCCTGAGGAGAGCCGCCGCCGCATCCGCGCTCTTCATCGCGGCGAGCGACTGGATGGCGTCGAGGCGGTCGTACGTCTGAGCGCGCTTGTCCGCGACGACCTTCGCAGGCCCGGCCACCTTCTTGTCGGAGGGGACGCCCCCGGCAGGGGGATTGCTTTTGCGGAGAAAATCGAAAATACCCAACGCTGACCTCTGGTGGCTGTCCCCGCCGCCCGGTCCGAGCTACCCGGCGATCGTCACCGGATCTATAGCGGGGCGCATCTTCGTGCGCTACGGACTCATCCGCGTCGTTCGGCTCGCTGCAGCGTGCTCTCGCCCGCCTCACGCGCCTGCCTAGCGGCTGAGCCCGTATCACATGAATCCGCGCCCCGCTAGAGTGGCTCGCGGCAGAGGGTGCTTCCCGCCTGAGCTACCCCGGGCGAACCGGCTCGGTCACCGCGAGCCGGCGCAGCCGTCTACTCCGTCGTCTTGATGCCGGTGGGGAACTGAATACTCAGGCTCACGGTGACCATGCTCGTGAAGTGGAATTCGCGGTCCTTGTCGTCCACCTTGCGGTCGGGGAACGCCTCGTCCGTTCCGAGCCCGTGGTTGTCGAAGCCCGAAGTATTCCATGCGAACGGCAGGGCGCGCCACTCCGCGCCGAAGCCGATGAAGTCCGACGGGTAGAAGTTCCAGCCGAGGCCGAACGTCGGTGCGAAGGCCATGCGGCTCTCGAGTCCGAAGGTCTCCGCGCAGGCGTTCTGGTTGGTCGTGCCGCACTCCTTGCGCTCCTTCACGCCGATCGCCGCGGCTCCAGCGAAGAAGCTCACGTCGGTGTCAACGAAGAGCTCGGCGAACAGCGCCAGCTTTCCACGGAAGGGAACGACCGTGACCTGGGGCGCTGCGACCCACTGGATCTGCCCGAGCTGATCCTTCGTCAGATCGCCCTTGGTCAGGTTGACCCTGGTCAGCTGGCACGCCTTCGTGAACGGCTGGGCATCGCAGTTACGCCCGTCGATCGCGACGCGCTGGAGCTCGTCCGTCAGCCCGGCGTTGTACTGAAACCCGTACCCGCCCCAGGCGCCGAAGCCGAGCCAGTCCGTGAAGTGGTAGGTGAGCCGCAGGCCCGGCATGATCGTCCGCCGGTACTCGTCCAGCAGCGTGAACGATGCGCCTGGAGCCACCTCGAACCGCCCGGCACGGTGGAGCCGGAGCTGCCGCACGGCCGGCGCGCCGGCTAGAGGGCCCGTGAGCTGAATCTCCTGCGCCTCCGCGGGCGCAGCCGTCATCAGAAGTGCACAGCCGGTAAGCCCTGCCACCACAGTGCAGAGGCTTTGGACGAATCGACGCATCATGCCTGTCCCCGTCTTTGGCTGAATCATCCTATGTCTCGCGCTCGGCGTCTGCGCGTCCCCACGTCCAAAGTCTTCACTTCGGCAGCCGGTATTCCCAGGAGAACGGCAGGAAGACCGACAGCCCGACCTGCGCCTGTACGTTGTTGGTGAAGCTCTTCCCCTCGGCGAGCCAGGTGCTCTTGTCCTGAGGGTTCGCCGCGACGCTGGGGTTCTCGAGCTCGTCGAAGAAGATGTAGTCGCTGACCTCGAACATCGCCGCAAACCAGCGGTTGAAGAAGATGCGGAGGCCACCGCCGACGTGGAAGGAGAGCTTCGGCTTCCAGTCGAAGGTGCGGTTGTCGGGATCGACGACGGCCATGGGCCTCGTCGAGATCGCGCCGACACCGCCCAGTACGAAGAAGTCGTAGTGGAAGATGAAGTCGCTGAACCCGGCGAACTTGCCGTACGCGGGGACGTACGTGAAGTTCGCATTCGCGTTCCACTGATACTCGGTGATCGGCTCGCCGATACGCGCCGCCCTGCTCGTCTGGAAGTTGAAGTCCGACGGCGTGTTGAGCGCACCGTACCAGTTGCCGTTGACCCCGATCGCGAGGACGTTGGTGAGGTACCAGTTGACCGCGAGCCCCGGCCCGTTGTGGCCGACGAACTGGTCGTTCATCGTCAGCCCGAAGTACGGGTTCACCTCGAAGCGGTGGTAGCGCAGCGCGTAGATCTGCTGCACCGCGTAGGTCTCGTTCTTGAGATCCTTCGCGGCCTCCTTCTCCAAATTGATCGTGGGACACGCCGTCGGGTCGATCTTACAGATGTCCCCAAGCCCCGTTTCCTCGCCGCCATCGGTCGGGGCCGCGGGCGCCTCCACCGGCTCCGTGCCCTCGGCAGGAGTCTCTGGCTCGTCGAGGTTGATTTCCTTGGGTTGCCCTTTTGGCTGAGCCGACGCCGTAAGCGGCACCGCGACGAGCGCAGCCGCAACGAGAAGCCCCACGCGAGCCTGGTTCATCGCCATCCCTTCCAAAGTCCGTGCGATGCGAGCGATCGCGATCGATCGCCCAGGTAGTACAGCTTCCTAACTACTCGAATTCATTAAATAATTCGGTCAACCGCCAAGCCCGACGGACTATATCACGCCGAAAATAAAAGGATCAACAACCAAATCCTTTTGCCACGGACGACCGGCGGCGTCGCAGAGGGGGCGCGCCGGGTGGATTCGCGGCGAGCGGCAGACTCGCTGCACAATCACCGCGGGCTCGGATCGCCGGTGTGCTTGCGCCGAGGGCGCGACGATCGTGACGCCTGACGGGTTCAGCGGCAGAGGCGCGGCGTGCTGAGACATCGGAGCCATCGCCCGTTGGTTGGACCGGTGTCGAGCCGCGCGATTGGGTGGTGAGGAGAGATCGAGCGCCGCCGGCGCTCACGCCGCGGGGCGCGTCAGGCGGCCGCGTCTTCGGAGCCGCTGGCGCGGCCGAGCATCGCCTCGACGAACTCGTCGGGCTCGAACTCGCGGAGGTCTTCCGCGCGCTCGCCGATGCCGACGTACCGGACGGGCAGCCCGTGCTCGGCGCAGATGCCGAGGATGACGCCGCCCTTGGCGGTGCCGTCGAGCTTCGTCAGCACGATGCCGGTGATGGGCAGCGCCTCCTTGAAGAGCGCGGCCTGCTGCATGGCGTTCTGGCCGTTCGTGGCGTCGAGCACGAGCAGCGTCTCGTGAGGCGCGCCCTCGAGCGCCTTGTTCATGGTGCGCGCGACCCGGGACAGCTCCTCCATGAGGTTCGTCTTCGTGTGCAGCCTGCCGGCGGTGTCGGCGAGCACCACGTCGGCGCCGGTGTCCTTCGCCTTCTGGATCGCGTCGAAGATCACCGCGCCGGGGTTCGCGCCGTCCTTGCCGCGCACGACCTCGCAGCCGACGCGCTTGCCCCAGACGTTGAGCTGCTGCACCGCCGCCGCCCGGAACGTGTCGCCCGCGGCGAGCACCACCGTCCGGCCTTCGGCCTTGAGCTGCGTCGCGAGCTTGCCGATCGTGGTCGTCTTTCCCACGCCGTTCACGCCGACCACCATCACCACGGTGGGCTGCGCCTTCAGCGGCAGCCCGCCGCCGGCGCCGACGCGCAGGATCCGCTTCGCGTGCTCCCGCAGCGCGTCCCAGACCTTGTCGGTGTCGGCGAGCTCGTTCCTGCTGAGCGCCGATCGGATCTCGTCGAGGAGGAGCTCTGTCGTCTTCACGCCGACGTCCGAGGTGAGCAGCACCTCTTCGATCTGCTCGACGACGTTGGGATCGATCTCCTTCTTGCCGGCGAACAGCGCCTTGAGCCGGCCGAAGAAGCCCTCGCTCTCCCGCACCTTCGTGAGGCCTTTGCGGAGCCCCTCGATGTCTCGCTTGCGCGCGGCCGGAGGCGCGGTCTCCCGCGCCGGCCTGGCGGCGGGCTTGGCGGCCGGCGCCTCGATCGCGGGCGCGACGGGCGCCTCCGCGACCGCGGGCTCCGGCGCCGCCGGCTCGATGGCGGCCGGCGGCGCGACGGGCGCGGGCACCGCCGCGGGCGGCTCCTCCTGCGGCGCGGGCTCCTTCGCCTTCGCGGGAGGAGCTTCCTCCGCCGGAGGCTTCTTCGGGGCACGCGGCTTCTCGGTCGGCTTGTCCGCCGGCTTCTCGGAGGGCTGCTTCGCCTTCTCCTGGAGCTTCTTCGGTTCGGGGGGCGCTGCGATCTCCGGTGGCGGCGCCTTCTTCGTGACGAAGTAGACGATCGCCGCCACCACGACGAGGCCGACGATAATTAGGGCGATTTCCACGTTGGCGTTCTCCGGCGAGGGAGCCGACTATATGGGACGCACCCCATACGTCAACGTGCGGTCGCGCGGGGGCGCGATCCGGCCAGCGAAACGGCAGATCGACGCGGCGGCGGGGCCGGCGCTGCGCGGGCCCCGTGTACCTGGCTCACGGGGCGAGCGGCGAGGCGCCCGGCTTGGGCTCCGACGCCCCGAGGTCCTGCTCGATCCGCTCGTCGACGGGATCGGGGCCGAAGGCGGCGTGCTCGATCCGGCTCGCCCAGAGCTCGACCTCGCGCTGCTGAACCCTGCTCGCCGCGCGGCGCACGTGCCCGGGCGTCGGCTCGGGCGGCCCCTCGAAGGGAGCTCCCTGGCGCCGCGCCCAGCGGACGAGGCGGTCGAGGACGGCGCGGCGCCGCGTGACCAGCGCGATGCCCAGCTTGCTCGGCGACGGGAGCGCCTGCTCATGGCTGCTGTGCATCGGCGCGCGGACCACGAGCCTCGCGTCGCTCCGGTACGGCGCCTCGATCGAGAACTCGCCGACGTCGTCGGTCAGCGCGCGGGCGATGACGCCGCTGCCGTCGAAGGCGGGCACGACGATCACGAGCTCGGCGCGCGCGATGGGCGTGCCGTCGTGCGCGTCGGCGACGGCGCCACGCCAGCCGGTCGCGCCCTCGAGCGGTCCCATGACACGCACGCCGGCGCGGCCGGGCGGCGCGACGGGCCGCTCGTCGCCCGCGCGCGCCGTCGCGGCGCGCTTCGGCGCCCGCCGCCAGCCGCCGAGCACCCAGCCCGCGATGACGAGGACGGCGGCGCCGAGCGCGATCTGTCGCCACGCGCCGGGGCCCGCGACGGGCACGTCGATCGCGAGCTCCGCGCCGGGGATCCACCACGGAGAGGCGGGCACGTAGCGGAGCGAGATCGGGACCGTACCCGCTCGCTCGGCGGTGAACGCGGCGATCACCCGCGCCTTGCCGCCGGACACGGTCGCCGCTCCGACGGGCTCACCCGCGCGCAGCGCCTCGACGACGCCGCCCTCGACCGGGCCACGGGACGAGCGCACCTCGACGTCGATCGACACGCCGTCCTCCGCGCGCGCCGGCTCGACGGGATGCGACAGATCGAGCGTGACCTGCGCGTACCGGACGACGCCCTGGCTGACGCTCGCCTTCGCGAGCGTGGCGGTTCCATCGAAGCGCGCGCGCAGCACGCCCTGGCCGGCGCCGTCGAGGCGCTCGGTCGGGAGCTCGAAGCGCGCGCGGCCGTCGCCGCCGGTCGGCGCCTCAGCGAGCCGCGCGCCGCGCTCGTCCTCGAGCACGACCGGGAGCCGGTCGCGCTCGAACGGCGCGCCGCTCGCGAAGCCGCGCGCGCCGCTGCGATCGAGCCGGAGCGCCACGGCGACGTTGACCGTCGGACGATCGAGATCGATCGCGTCCACCGGCGGATCGAACCGGAGGATCACCGGCGCGAGCGGGGCCGCGTGTGCCTCGATCGGGATCTTCGCCTCGGCCGCGTCGTAGAGCTTTCCCCCGGCGAACCGGATGCGCAGCGTCGCGTCCGCGAGCGGCGCGCGCCCGCGGAGGCAGAACCCGCCGCGCTCGTCTGTCGCGATCACGTAGCCGCCTTGTGAGGGGCGGGGCTCGCGGGCGCGCGCCGCGCCGTCGGCTGCGCACCCATCGACCGCCGGCAGGACCGCAGGCGCGCCGGCGCTCGTGAGCGCATCGATGGAGAGCGGCGCCTCTGCGATCGCGCTCCGCGCGTCGTCGACGACGCTTCCGCGCACGACGAACCCGTCGGGCTCGGTCCATGCGACCGCCTCGATCTGCGCGCTTCCTCTCACATGGATGCGGAGCGGCGCACCTTGCGTCTGCGCGTGCGCCGCGGGCGCCGCCGCGAGCGACGTGGCCGCGAGGAGCGCCAGCGGCAGGCATTGTCTCAGTCCGCGCATCTCCCGAAGGCCTCCGGCGAGCTCCTCGTCATGGTCGCTCATTATCCGTCACGCGGACACGGCATGGGCAAGGGGAAGCCGATCCGAAGCCATGCCGAGCTCGCGCTCGCCCGCCGCCTGCGGCGCGAGCGAGCGAGCAAGCGGCGAGCGCGGACGTAAGCGGACGTGAGCGGACGTGCACGCGAGCTCGCGGCAGCGCGCCGGGTTGATGGCGGCAGCGGGTGGGTAGATAAGCGGATGGTGAAGCCGTGTTCGCCGTGAGCCCAACATGTTTCACGCGTTGAAGCGCCGCGGGCAGGCCGCGTCAAACCGTCCAGTCTGGTCGCAGCGAGGAGCGAGCGAATGCAAGGCAAAAGTGCGAGCGTGTGCGCACCAATTTTCGGGTGTAGACCGGCTGATCCGATCGCCACGGCGGCGATGCGCTCGTGTATCGTCGGACGTGGAATGCGTCGGCCCTTTTCAGTGCTCGTGTTGCTGGTTGTGACGCTTGTACTCTCGCTGATACCCACGAGGCTCTACGCGGATCAGCGCACGAGCTACCTCGCCGACCAGCTCAGGACCAACGAGGACTATCGCGTCCGCACGCAGGCGGCGCTCGCGCTCGGCGCGTCGGGAGACGACGCCGCCACGAGGCCGCTCTGCGATGCCCTCACGGACAGCAACGCGTCCGTCAAGGTCGCGGCGGCCGCGGCGCTCGGCAAGCTCGGCAAGCCCGCGGGGCTCGCGTGCCTGGAGCGCGCCGAGGGGCGGGAGCAGACGCCGGCCGTCAAGTCGCAGATGCAGAAGTCGATCGCGGCGCTGTCCGCCGGCGGCGGTGGCAGTGGCGGCTCGGCTGCGCCGCCGCCTCCGGGCGCGGACACGAAGTACTACGTGGCCATCGAGATCACGAACAAGAGCGGTCGCCCCGAGTCCGAGATCGAGCCGCTCGTGCGCGCCGCGATCCAGTCGAAGATCCTCGCGAAGGCCGGCTACGCGGTCGCCCCCAAGGGCGAGACGGTGGCGCAAGGCAAGAAGATTCTGAACGGCAAGAAGCTGAAGGGCTTCTATCTCCTCGCCACGGTCGAGCCCGCCGTGTACCAGGGCGGCAACCTCACCCAGGTGGTCCGCGTCAGCATGTGGACCTATCCGTCCAAGTCGCTCCAGGGTGAGTTCGCGCCGAAGCTCACGCAGAGCGGCACCCCGAAGAAAGACGTCCAGAGCGAGAACATCCTGATGAAGATGTGCGTCGAGAATGCGGTCGAGACCTTCCACAAGGTCGTCGCCTCGCTGTGACGCACCTTCGCTGCTCGAACTTGGCTTTTCCAGTGCCTCACGACCCTTGTCATCTCCAGCCAGCTCCGAGGATCCCATGAGCGACGCTTCCAGCACGGCCCCGCAGACCTCCGCGCCGGAGGTCAGAGCGCGCTACCAGCGGAGCGCGCGGAACTACCTGATCGACCAGAACTTCCAGCTGAAATACACGGGGTTCCTCGTGGGGATCAGCCTTGCGCTCTCCGTGGCGCTCGGGATCCTCCTCTGGAACGCGAGCTCGAAGATCATCGAGCAGAGCCGCAGCGCCGTGCAGCAGGGACAAGAGACCGTCCGTCAGGGTCAGGAGACGGTCAAGCGCGGCCAGGAGGTGCTCGTCCAGAGCCGTCGGGTCAGCGAGGTCGTCGCGATGAACATCGCGAAGGAGTACAAGGACGATCCCGAGCTCACGAAGACGTTCGGCGAGGCGGCGCAGCGCGACGAGAACAAGCTCAAGGACGAGCAGTCGCGGCTCGAGCGCGACGCGGCCACGCTGCAGCAGCGGGCGGAGGCGCTCGAGCGGCAGGCCGCCGACGTCGCGAACAACCAGCAGATGTTGCTACGCCTGATCGTCGCGCTCCTGTCGCTGCTCGTCCTGGGCGTCGGCATCGCGGGCATCGTCTTCACGCACAAGATCGCCGGGCCGATCTTCAAGATGAAGCGGCTGCTCCGTCAGGTCGGCGAGGGCAAGTTGGTCGTGCGCGAGAAGCTCCGGAAGGGCGACGAGCTCCAGCACTTCTTCGAGGCGTTCGAGAAGATGGTCGAGGACCTGAGGGCGCGCCAGCAGGGCAAGATCGCCAAGATGGATGCGGTCCTCGAGAAGCTCGAGGCAGGGGCGCGCGCCGAGAAGGGGACGCTCGAGATCGACCCCGAGGGCCTCTCCCAGCTGAAGCGCCTCCGCAGCGAGATGCAGGAGCAGCTCGACGCGTGATCGAGCCCGCGCGCGGTCGATCGACGTACGCGCTGTCCGAATCCCTCCCGAGATCAAGCCAAAAATAAGAAGAGTTCAGGCCGCGCTAAAAGGCGGCCTTGATGATCTCGACGGTCGCTTCTCCGCTCGGGAGGAACGTCACCGACGCGGCGTCGAAGCGCATCCGCTCCACGCCGCGCACGCGCGAGAACGTGGCGCGCCAGAGCCGCTCGCCCGCTCGCCGCACGCGGGCGCGCTTGCTCGCGTCGATGCTGTCGAGGGCGCGGACGTACGAGCCGGCGCCGCGTGTCCGCACCTCGATGATCACGATGACAGGGCCGTCGCGCGCGACCACGTCGATCTCCAGCCGCCCCACCCGCGCGTTGCGCGCGATGATCTCCACGCCCTGCGCGGCGAGGTGAGCGACCACCGCGTCCTCCGCGCGCGCGCCGAGCGCTCGCCGCGCGTCGGCCGCGGGAGCGCCAGCGGGCCCGATCGCCGGCCGGCTCTTCGCCGGAGCCGCCCGTGCGCTGCGCGTCGCGGCGCGCCCGGGCGGCCGGCCGTCATGTGAGCCCGAATCGTCGCTGGGAGGGAGGGAGAGGGAGGTTCCGGCCAGATCGGCCATCGTCGGCGGAGGGCTGCGCGAGCCGCGACGGCCGGTCACCCGACGCCTAGAAGCCTTCGCACTGGTCCGAGTTGGCGCGGCCCTGCACGTCGCCGCAGGCCCCCTCGTTCTCGAACCCCGTGTTCTGCTTGATGCAGTACTTGCCGGTGATGTTCGGGTCCCCGAGGCCGACGTTCGGCCGGATCTCCGAGCAGGTGAAGCCCTGCGGGCACTCGCAGAAGTTGAAGTTCGGGTCGTCCGGCTCGCCATCGGCCACGCCGCACCGGCACGAGCAGTACACCGCCTGCTGCGCGTTCCGGTTCGAGTTGGCGGCGCACTGGCCGCAGACGGGCGACGCGACCTGGTCATCGGTCCCCGGCACGCAGCAGGCTTTGCCCTCGTTCTCGGCCGCCGACTTGGTCGGGTCCTGGCAGCCGGTGAAGCCGTCGCGGCAGAGGTACAGCTTGCAGACGCCGGCATCGGCGTCGCACTTCCAGCCGTCGCCGGGGCAGTCGGTGTCGCCGCCGCAGCGACAGAAGGCGCCGGCGGCGTCGCAGTTGCCGCTGAGGCACTGGCTCTTGCCGCCGTCCGGCCTCGTCGGGTCGCAGTCGGGCGCGTGCGTCCCCGACTCCTCGCAGGTGGTGCACCCGCCTTGCCCGGGTACACACGTCGCAGGCGCCTCCTGGCCGAGCGGGCAGCTCACGCGCCCCTGGAAGTGGTTCACCAGGCAGATCCGCGTCTGGCACTGGAAGGATCGCGATTCGATGTTCTCTTCCGTCACCTTGAAGCCAGCAAACTGCGAATCGTACTCGTCTTCAGGCAGACACGGGTCGCCGACGCCGCCGCTCTCGCACGCGGAGGGCAGGCTCGCCATAGCGACGACGCTGAGCAGGCCGAGCAGGCCGGACAGAATGGAACGGGTCATCAGAACGTGCTCCTTCGGCGGCGGTGCGCGCCACCGCTTCGGCAGCGGCGCGCGGACGGGAGGCAAGAAAACGCTCAAGTCGAGGTGCTCAAAGGCACAACGTCAGCGGTTGGACCCTAGACGAAGCGCGCCTTGAGCGTCAACAGCCGGATGGGGCGCGCCCGTCCACGTCGCCGAGGTGGCGGGCGCCGCCGGTGCGAGGCGTTCGACCCTGCGCGCGCGCATCCCTTGGCGGCGGACGGCCTGGCTGCCGCCTGGGCGGCGGCGGTGAGGCGGCGGCGCGACGATCGCGTTTAAGGAAGCGATCGCGCCTCCGTTCGATAATTCCACCGTCGACTCCTACGCAGTGCGCAACCCCAAGGTCGACGCGGCGCCGGGTGTCTCAGGACGGGAATGCAAGAGGGGGCCCCTCGCCCGGCATCGCTTGACAAGCTGCGCGCCACAATCCTACCATCCCCCGCCACACGCAAGTATCCGTTGATTCTCATTGAACTTTTTGGTTCCTGACCGAGCTGCCTCGGGGGTCTACGGCGCGCGTTCTCCGTGTGTGGAGCCGCGAACGGGGCGAAGGGGCCACGATCTTTACGTCGCCGAAAGCGAGGAACGACGATGCGGAACCGGGTGGCGAGTATCTGCCTTGTAGCTTCTGCCCTGTTGCTATCCCCCGCCGTGGGGCATGCGCAGCCCGGCAAAGGTAAGCCCGTCGCGGCTGAAAAGGCGGACGCCAAGGGCGACAAGAAGCCCAGCAAAGAGGTCAGCGCCGACGAGGATGCGGGCCCCGTGACCGCGGGCCAGATGACGGAGGAGGCGGCGCAGGGCAAGCGGCTCTTCGACAGCGAGCGGTGGAGCGACGCTGCGCGGCAGCTGAAGCGCGTCGTCGACGGCGACACCGGCGATGACGAGGGCAACAAGCAGATCGCCCAGTACCACCTCGCGATCGCGCTCTACCGCCTGCAGTTCTACCAGGCGAGCTATGCGCTCTTCTCGCAGATCGCCGACAAGCCGAACCACCTCAAGTTCAACGAGACGCTGCTCTGGCTGTCCAAGCTCGCGACGCAGCTCCCGGAGCCGGCGGACATCATCGAGCGCGTCGGCAAGTACAAGACCGAGCAGATCGCGCGCTTCAACAACCCCCAGCAGCGCGACCTCTACTGGCAGCTCAACTACCTGCTCGGCCGCTACAAGTACCGGAACCGGAACTACGAGGAGGCCATCAGCCTCTTCGCCAAGGTCGACCCGAACAGCAAGTACTACGTCCAGGCGCAGTTCTTCAGCGGCATCTCGTACGTGCAGCTGCGCAAGTCGGTGCCGGCGGTCAAGTCGTTCCAGCGCATCGTCCAGGCGATCGACGAGGGCGTCGAGGGCCTCGAGGACGAGGCGCGCATGCGCGACCTCGCGTTCCTCTCGATGGCGCGCACCTACTACTCGGCGTCCGTCCGCCTCGACGACAACAACGTTCCGACGATCGACGCCGCGAAGCTCTCGGCGGCCGTCAAGTACTGGAACCGCGTCGACGTCGCGAGCGAGTACTGGCTGGACAGCCTCTTCGAGCAGTCCTGGGCGTACTTCATGGCCGGGCTGTACCCGCAGGCGCTCGGCAACATCCACACGATCGAGTCGCCCTACTTCCCGAACTCGTTCTATCCCGAGGCCGACATCCTGAAGGCCGTCGTCTCGTTCACGATCTGCCAGTACGGCGACGCGACCACGATCGTCGCGAAGATGAAGAAGAAGTACGAGCCGATCAAGAAGGACCTCGAGTCGATCCTGTCCCGGTACCAGGGGGAGGGGAACGAGGAGCGCTTCTTCCAGTTCCTGAAGGACGTGGGCGCCGGCAAGGGCGACATCCCGCCGAGGGTCCGGCCGATCGTCGAGAACGCGCTCTCCGACCGCCAGCTCCGCCGCAACATGGAGTACGTGCGCATCCTCGATGAGGAGGCGGATCGGTTCAAGAAGGCGCCCGCCAACTTCCGCAACTCCCCGGTCGGCAGCGACGTGACCGACGCGCTCGAGTTCGCGAGGAGCCTCGCGATCCGGAACGCCGGCACGCTCGGCCGGGAGCGCTACCAGCGCAACCTCGACGAGCTCAACGAGCACCTCCGCGACTCGTCGAAGATCCTCATCGACATCACCGCGGCCGAAAGGAACAAGCTGGATCAGCAGGTCGTCAGCGGTCAGCTGTCGAAGGAGGACGCGCTCACCTACGGCGTCGTCAAGCCCGACGACGAGCACGTGCTCTGGCCGTTCGACGGCGAGTACTGGCGCGACGAGCTCGGCTTCTACCGGCAGGTCGTGACGTCGAAGTGCAGCAAGTGAGCGATTTCATCATGGTTGGCCCCGCGGCCCTAGGTCGCGGGGCAGGCAGCGCTTCCTCACGGGGGTCCGTGGCGGAGGGACGGAGATGGAGATGAAGCAGTCGAAGTTCGGTGTACTGCATGCGCTCCGCGCGGCGGCGGGTACGTTGGCCGTGGCGGCGTGCGCGGTCACAACGAGCCCCGCGTCGGCGGCCGACGCGTGCATCACGCAGCCGGCGAAGGATGCGATCGCCGCCTGTCCGGGCGGCAAGCTCCAGGTGTCGGCGGGCAAGAAGCCGCAGGTCAGCTTCAAGTCTGCCCCGCAGGGGATCCAGCTGAAGAAGCGCGAGGACCTGACGAAGCCGACCAATCCGACGGCTTCACAGGCCTCGGCGCAGCGCGACGAGCGGCGCAATCGCCTCGCCCCGAAGGTGAGGAGCCTGCTGGTCACGGAGATCCAGGGGCTCGAGGGCCTGTACTCCTCGACGCCGAAGAACGCGCCGGACCGGCCGAAGCTGATGCGGCGCCTCGCCGAGGGCTACGTCGAGCTCGAGTCGGCGGCGTTCCGCGACAAGACCGAGGGGCAGATCAAGGCGGACGAGGCCAAGCGGAAGAACCCGAAGGCGGTCGCCGGGATCAAGGCCGAGATCGGCAAGGCCGACAAGATCCTCAGCCTCGCGCGCAAGCAGGCGATCAAGTACTACACGGACCTGAAGACGCAGTATCCGAAGTACTGCCAGAGCACCAACGCGGCCGACCCCGCGAAGAGCACGGGCTGCACGGACGAGGTCCTCTACTACCTCGCCTATGAGTACGAGCAGGCCCAGCAGCTCGAGGACGCTCGCAAGGTCTACTTCGAGCTGATCAAGAACTGGCCGAACTCGAAGTACATCCCGAACGCGTACCTCGCCTTCGGCGAGCTCTTCTTCAACGAGGCGCAGGGCGACCCGTCCAAGTGGGACCTGGCTGAGCAGTCGTACGTCAAGGTCACCCAGTACCCGCCGCCCGAGAACAAGGTCTGGGGCTACGCCCACTACAAGCTCGGGTACGTCTACTGGAACAAGGGCGATTTCGCCCGCGCGATCAGCGAGTTCAAGAAGACGATCGAGTACGGGCAGCAGTTCCAGCAGATGCCGAACGCGGCGCAGCTCGCGGTCTCGGCGCGGCGCGACATCATCCCCGTCTACGCGCTCGCGGGCGATCCGCGCAAGTCGCACGACTTCCTCCGGCCGCTCAGCGGCGACACGAGCGGCAGCTCCGAGAAGACGTTCAAGATGATGGACGACCTCGGGCAGAACTACCTCGACACAGGTCATTACAAGGAGGGCATCGAGCTCTACACCGACCTGATGACCCGCGATCGGGGCCCGAGGTACTGCGTGTACCAAGGGCACATCGCGGAGGCGACGCTCGCCATGAAGTCTGGCAACAAGGACCAGATCATGGGCGAGCTCGGGCGCCAGCTCGACGTCCACAACAAGTTCCTGGGCGAGGGGCACCCGGCGGACGCCAAGCTGAAGTGCTCGAACATCACCGCCGGTCTGCTGACCGAGACGGCGATGGCCTGGCACCTCGAGGCGGTGGGCTCGGGCGGCGTGCGCGGCACCGGCGACAAGAAGACGATGCAGCTCGCCGCGCAGCTCTACGACAAGGTCGTCAACAACTTCAAGCAGGAGCAGTTCGCCAAGTTCGAGTTCCCCCGCATCCTGAAGGAGGACTGGCCGAACATCTTCAAGATCAAGTACGCGATGGCCGACCTTCTGTACTTCCAGAAGGACTGGGCCAAGTGCGGTCCCGCGTTCGACTCGGTCGTGGCCGAGGACCCGAACGGCCCGCAGGCGGCTGAGGCCGCGTACGCCTCGGTGCTCTGCTACCAGAACATCTACACCGAGACCCACAAGGACGGCTCCGACAAGAAGGGGTCCGGCAACCTCCCCGACGGGGGGACGGGCAAGAAGGGCGACAAGAAGGCGGAGAAAGCGAAGTTCCTGCCCAAGGACTTCAGCGACAGCCAGAAGGGCATGATCACCGCCTTCAACCGGTACGTCTGCTACATCAAGCCCGCGGCGAACGACAAGGAAGCGCAGGAGCAGTACGTCGAGGTGAAGTACGCGCGCGGCCGCACGTACTTCGAGGCGCAGCACTGGGAGGAGGCCGCGCTCGCGTTCCGCGACGTGGCGCTGAACCACGCCGACAAGGAAGTCGGCATCTACGCGTCTCAGCTCTACCTCGAGTCGCTCAACGTCCTCGGCGCGAACATGGATCCGCCGCGTCCGTCTTGTTACGACGACATGGCCGCGGACGTGCCCAAGTTCGTCGACCTCTACTGCAAGGGCGGCAAGGAGAAGGAGAACGCCGAGCAGTGCGGCATCCTGATCCGCATCCAGCGCGACATCGAGCGCCTGCGCGCCCAGAAGCTCGTCGAGGCGGCTGATGCGGCCGGCGGCGTCGAGGCCCTCAAGAACTACGAGAAGGCCGCCGTCGCCTACATGGACATGTGGAAGAAGTACGGCGAGGCCGCCTGCGAGGCGAAGCAGCCCGCGTGCGAGAAGAGCGAGGAGATCCTCTACAACGCGGCCAAGGCGTTCCAGGCCGCCCGCCTCATCGCCAAGTCCATCTCGGCCCGCAAGATCCTGCTCGATCCGCGGTACAACCTCCACAACACCGAGCTGGCGAAGACGTCGATCTACGAGATCGGCGGCAACTACCAGGCGATCGCGGTCTATGACGAGGCGGCGAACTGGTACGAGCGCTACGCCCGCGAGAACCCGAAGGGGGACAAGGCCGCCGAGGCGCTCCAGGACGCGGTCGTGCTGCGGCTCGGCCTCGGTCAAGAGGACCAGGCGATCAAGGACGCCGACCTCTTCAACAAGAACTACGGCAAGGCGAAGCCGGCGCAGACCGCGCAGATCGCGTTCGCGATCGGCGCGCACTACATCGATCGCGAGGACTGGGATCAGGCGCGCCGGCGGCTGTCGACGGCGATGCCGCAGATCGATCGCAACGCGACGTTCGACGTCCAGGTGCAAGCGCACGCGATGTACGCGCGCGTCCTCCTGCAGACGAAGAGCGTGACCCCGGCGAACGGCGAGTACAACAAGGTCCGTGGCTACTGGAAGGACCCGGCGGCCGCGCTCAAGAAGCTCGACGCGATCGGCGGCGAGGAGCCGGAGAAGCTGCGTCGGCTCGGCAAGGTGCTGACCGCGGTCGGCGAGGCCTACTTCCACTTCGCCGAGCAGAAGCGGAAGGACGTCGATAAGATCAAGTTCCCCGAGTACAAGGGCTCCGGGAACCGCGAGGACGTCCTCAAGCACATCAACACCAAGGTCGCCGACTGGGTGAAGAAGAAGCGCCCGGCGATCGAGGCGGCCGACGCCGAGTACCAGAAGATCCTCAAGCTGGAGCCGACGCCTCCGCCGAAGTGGGTCATCGCAGCCGGCGCGCGCGTCGGTCAGATGTGGGGCAAGTTCGTCGCCGAGTTCCGGGCCGCGCCCATCCCGAAGGAATGGAAGGGGCACGGCATGGTCCCGGGCACCGACGTCTCGTACGACGAGATCCGGGGCGAGTACTACTCGCGCCTCGACGAGGCGAGCGAGCCGCAAAAGCAGATGGCGAAGGGCGCGTTCAAGACCTGCCTCGACCTGTCCGTGAAGTACCAGTACTTCGACGACTACTCGCGTACCTGCGAGGTGTGGCTGTCGAAGAACTACGGCGCCGAGTACCACCTCATCGACGAATTCCGCGGCTCGCCGTCGCGGGTCAACTCCGGCATGAGCGAGCGCCCTGCGCCGCTGAACCTCGACGGCACCCCCTTCCGAGAGGCGCTGACAGCCGCTGACAAGCCGGCTGCGAGCAAGGAGAAGGAAGAGGGCGAGGACAAGAAGGCGGGCGACGACAAGAAGGCGAGCGAGGACAAGAAGGCCGCGCCGGCTGCGTCCGGTGCGTCCAAGGAAGGCTCGGCGCTCGATCGGGCCACGACCCGACCCAGGAAGTGATGGAGCGAAACATGAGAAGCATCACCTCATTGGCAGCGGTTGCGGTGCTCCTTCTGGCCGCGACGGGTTGTGGCGGCGGGAGCACCGGCGGTACGGCTCACGGGGCGAAGGACCCGACGACGGGCAAGACGATCACGGACAGCAAGGGTCAGGCCGTGTCGGTCGAGGCGGCCAACAAGTTCAAGACCGCCATGGACACCATGGTCCAGCACGACAAGGCTGGGGACTGGTCCGAGGCGACTTGCAGCTCGACGGCCCAGCTGTTCCTGGACGCCGCGGACGAGCAAGGGAGCACCACGTTCGCCGAGGCCATCTACAACGCGGGGCTCGCGTACCAGCGTTGCAAGAAGGACTCGGAGGCGAAGAAGCACTTCACGCAAGCGCTTCAGAAGAACCCGAAGTTCCACCCCGCTCGGGTCCAGGTGGCGCTCTACAACCTGGCGGAGTCGGGCGACAGGAACATCGACGCGGCGATCAGCGAGATGCGCCAGGCCGCCGTCGTCGATGCTCAGTACAAGAACGTCGAGGCGCTCGTGCACCTCGCGCTCCTGTACATGAAGCGCGGCAACCAGGTCGCCGACAACGATGGCCCCAACGACTTCCAGCGCGCGAAGCGGTACATCCAGAGCGCGCTGGCCGTCGACGACGCCTTCATGCCCGCGTTCAACCAGCTCGCTATCTACTACCTGGAGACGGCGAAGCAGAAGGCGGGCAGGAAGTCGGGCAAGGCGGTCGCGACCAACGTCAGCAAGCAGAAGAAGGTCGACACGCAGGCGCTGGAGCTCGCGGCGCTGGTCTGCTCCCAGGCCATCCGCAAGAACCCCAACTACGCGCCGATCCACAACACCGCGGGGATGATCCAGGTGGAGCTCGCGAACCTGAACGGCGCCGTGCAGGAGTTCAACATCGCGAGGAAGCTCGACCCGACCTTCTACGAGGCGCAGATGAACTACGCGGCGGTGAACCTCCAGTTCCGCGGGTTCCAGCAGGCGGACGAGGCGTACCGCGCGGCCCTGAAGATGCGTCCGAACGACTACGACGCTCATCTGGGCCTCGCGCTCGCCCTGCGCGGTCAGATCGATGACTCGAACTTCGACAGCATGGTGGCGTCCGCCAGCGCGGAGCTCGATGCCGCCAAGAAGGTCGCCCCCGAGCGCGCCGAGACCTACTACAACGAGGCGATCCTGACCCAGGAGTACAAGGCGAAGTCGGGCGGCAAGGGGGCCGAGGGCGCCCTCATGTCGGCGAAGGGGCTGTTCGGTCAGTTCATCCAGAAGGCGGGCGCCAGCACCGAGTTCGCCGACGCGGTGAAGCGGTCGAAGGAGCGCATGAGCGAGATCGACCAGATCATCGCCTTCAACAAGCAGACCGAGGCCGAGCGAAAGGCGGCCGAGGCTGACATGAAGACGAAGGAAGCCGAGCAGGAGGCAGCTGCCGGGAGCGAGGGCGAAGGGGGCGAAGGGGGCGAAGCGACGACCCCGGCCCCGGCTCCTGCCCAGTAGCGGAGCCTCGTCCTGGGCGCTGTCCGGGTCGCAAGGAGGGTGAGCGAGGGATACGGTAGTATTCCGGGCGAGCTCGACGGGCGGGTCGGACCGCGTGGCGGTGCGACAGACAACGGCACCTGAAGCCCCCTTCTCTCGCTGCACGAAGCTGCATCAAGGAGAAGGGGGCTCGTTCTTTTCGTCTTCGTCGCAGCGCTCTGGGAACCTTGGGTGGAATCGGTTGTCGAGGCGTGTGTGGGTCGTGCTCTCCGACGCCTCGATAGCATGCGAAGCTGGTTGACCGGCCGCCGCGGAAGGCGGTACAATGGCACTGTAACAGCGTCGAAACATTGTGAGGAGGCTGGAATGAGAGGGTTGACCCGATTGGGTGCGGGAGTCGTGGCTGCCGTTCTTATGAGCGTGGTCGCCTCATCGGCGTTCGCGCAGGGAGCGGCTCCTGGCGCTGGGAAGAAGGATGAGGGGTACGGGTACGAGTTCTCGGACGATCCGCTGAACGCCGGCGGGTTCGGCCCCAACGACGCCACCATCCGCGTGCGGCCCGGCCCTGTCCGGACGACGCTGATCAGGCCCCGCACCTCGTTCGTTCCGGAGATGCTCAAGTCGGTCGAGAACCTCTGATGTGATGGGCAGGTTTGGCACCTGCCCTATCGATTTACCCCCCGGTGCTGGGGGCGTGCGCCGCGCGGCGCACAGGGAAGGCTGGCGGAGATGGAAGGCAAGCAAAGGGTCGCTCTCACATTTGCGCTCTACCAAAACGAGGCGCTCGTCCGCCGGGAGACGATCACCCAGGATATCGTCAAGGTAGGCAAGGACGCGAAGAGCCATCTGCGTGTCGATGACGAGCTTGCCTCGCGCATGCACGCGGTCATCGAGGTCGCCTCCCCGCAGGACATCACGCTCATCGATCTCGGCAACGAGCCGGGCACGATGGTGAACGGGGCGCGCGTCAACAAGTGCAAGATCAGCCCAGGCGATCAGCTGCAGATCGGCGGCACGAAGATCATGCTGGAGCGCGCGGAGCCGGTGGCGGTCGCCGCGGCGGCGGGCCCCGCCAAGCCGGTCCCCGCAAACCCGTTTGCGGCGGCGCCTGGTGGGAACCCGTTCGGCGCTGCGGCGCCCGGGAATCCGTTCGCGGCCGCGCCCCCTGGGAACCCGTTCGCAGCCGCCTCCGCGGGCGGGGCGGACCCGTTCTCCTACAACAACCCGTTCGCGCAGTCGGCGCCGGCCGTCGACGAGGTGCCCCCGGACGCGCCGGAGGGCTCCTACACGTACACGCTCGTGAAGAACGGGCCGGACGTGCCGAGCGAGGAAGTCGAGGTCCCGGCGGCCTCCGTCGAGGTCATGATCCTGTGGGATGCCGCGGTGCTCCACGTCGAGCACCTCACGCCGCCGCGCTCCTTCTACGTGGGTGAGGAGGCGGGGAAGAACTTCAAGTGCGACTACTTCATCCCCTCGGAGAAGCTCGGCACGACGCGGGCGCCCATCCTCCTCGCGGATCGCTCCGGCTCGGTCTCCGTGGTGCTCCTGCCCCGCGCGACCGGCACCATCGAGATCCCGGGTAGGCCGAAGATGACGGTGCAGCAGGCGATCGATCAGGGCCTCACGCAGCCGTGTTCCGAGCTCTCTGGCGCCTATCAGATGGCGCTTCCGTCGGGCGGTAAGGCGAAGGTCGAGCGACGGCATCGTCTTCCAGGTGTCCGCCGTGAACGCGGGCAAGGTCGTGGCTGGCCACCTCCAGCTGGACACCCAGAGCCTGCTGTACACGGGCCTCTCGATGGCGGTTCACCTCGGGCTGCTCGCTGCGATGGCCTTCTTCATGCCGCCCCTCGGCGATACGGGCGAGGACGGGATCTCCGCTGACCAGCAGTTCCTGATCCAGCAGTACCTCGCGGCGGCCGCCGAGAAGGAGATGGAGGAGAAGGAGACCGAGCAGGTCGCCGAGAACGCGGCGGACAACAAGGAGGGTGGCACCGGTACACGCGCCAAGGGTGAAGAGGGTTCGATGGGTAACCCGAACACCAAGGCCACCGGCAACCGCTACGGCGTCCAGGGGCCCGCCGACAACCCGGATCCGCACATCGCCCGCCAGGCCGCGCTCCGCGACGCCGCGGAGTTCGGCATGATCGGGCTGCTGAACGCCGGCGCCGGCGGCGATCCGAACGCGCCGACCGCGCCGTGGGGACGCGACGATTCGCTCGGGAACGATGCGCTGAGCGCCCGCGGCAACATGTGGGGCGATCAGATCGGCGACTCGTTCGGCGCTGGCGGCCTTGGCCTCTCCGGCATCGGCGAGGGTGGTGGCGGGCGCGGCGAGGGCATCGGCCTCGGCTCGATCGGCACCATCGGGCACGGCGCCGGCACCGGCACCGGCCAGGGCTTCGGCTCCGGCCATGGCCGCCTCGGTGGGTCTCATCGCACCAAGCCGCCGCAGGTGCGTATGGGTGCGACCAGCGTGAGCGGCCGCCTGCCCCCCGAGGTCATCCAGCGTATCGTCCGTCAGAACTTCGGTCGATTCCGGCTTTGCTACGAGAACGGGCTCAGGAACAACCCGAATCTGCAGGGCCGTGTCGCGGTGCGCTTCGTCATCGGGCGCGACGGCGCGGTCTCCAACGTGGGTAACGGCGGTTCGGATCTGCCCGATAACGGCGTGGTTTCCTGCGTCGTTCGGGCGTTCTACGGCCTGTCGTTCCCGCAGCCCGAGGGCGGTATCGTCACCGTCGTCTACCCGATCATGCTCAGCCCCGGCGGCTGAGTTCGCCTCGCCGCTCGGTTCGAGCGAACGCCCCGCACCTCGCGTGCGGGGCGTTTTCCGTTTCAGCGCTGGACGCGGCTGGCGCTGGGCGTGGCCGGGGGTCTGCGGCGAGCGCCCGTGGGGTGGCCAGCTCGGCGTTCGCCGCGCGGGGGAGGGTGGGGGCCCGGCGTGGAGGCGCTGCAGCGAGGCGCATGCGCGGGGTCTGAAGCCCTGGACTTCCGCGGTTGCCTCCGCCTATTCTCGCGTCGCCGCGCGAGGTTCGACGCGCGCCACCTCGGGACGCTTGTGACGGTGCCACACGGAGCGGCGCAGCCGTCTCCGGGATTGGGGACGGAGCGGCGCAGCCGACTCCGGGACACTGAAGGAGCGGCGCAGCCGGCTCCGGGACGTTGAAGAGGGGCGACGCGACGCCCAGGTCACTCAGAGGCCGGCGATGCCGGGGCCATTCGAAAGGTGAGCGAGATGAAGCTTGGGGCATTCTTGATGGTTGGCCTGGTCGCGGCGAGCGCGGCGGGCCTGGGCTGCAGCCGGCACCGCCAGGAGGCCGTCATCCTGGCGAATCAGGCCGACAAGGAGGTCGCCGTCAACCCCGACGGTGCGGCCAACAAGTACGAGCAAGCGACCAAGCTCGACCCGACCAACCACCGCATCTTCTTCAAGCTGGCGATGGCTCACAAGAAGCAGGAGGAGTGGGACAAAGTCGCATCGACGCTGTCTCGCGCCACGCAGATCGCCCCGAAGTTCGCCAACTACTGGTTCGAACGGGGGTGGGCGCTCGAGCAGCAGGCGAAGAAGAAGACGATCTCCTACGAAGAGTCCAAAGAGCCGTACCAGAAGTGCATCGAGAACGACCCCAACTTCGCGGACTGCTACTCCCAGCTCGGGAACGTCTATCTCTGGACGGACGACGAGCAGAAGGCGCTCGAGAACCTCACCAAGGCGATCGAGCACAACCCGAACGAAATCCGCTACTACGCGGCGCTCGCCGACCTGTACTCCCGTCTCGGGTACACGAAGGAGGCCGAGCAGGTGCTCAAGGAGGCGATGTCGTTCGCGAAGCCGGGGGACAAGTACCTCTTCGGCATCCACAGCCTGCTCGCGTCGGTCTACCAGGACCGGGGGTCCACGGCGGAGATGGTGTCCGAGCTCGAGGCCGCCAAGGCGGTGGCGCCGACGGATGGTCCCGAGTCTGTACAGATCCTCTGGAGTCTCGGGAGCACCTACGCGACCCTGGATCCGCCGCGCAAGCAGGAGGCGATCCAGATGCTCAAGGGGTTCACCACCCGCGCCTGTAAGGGCTCGAAGGCGGCGAGCTTCAAGACCGAGTGCGAGACGGCGAACACGCTCGTCGCGCGGCTCGGCGGTCAGTAGCCGTGATGCCGCGCGCGGCACGGGGCACGTAAGCGTTTCAATTCGTTCGAAGGTCGGGGCCGAGGGTCGATAATCAATGGATCTTGCGCAGCGTCTCAATCATCTCGAGTCGGTTCATGACTGGCAAGGGCTCGTCGAGGAGCTCGAGAAGGGGATTGCGGCCGAAGGGGACGCCACCCGGAAGGCGGCATATCACCTGAAGCTCGGGCGGCTGCTCGAGGAGAAGTTCCTTCAGGCCGTCAAGGCGCTGAAGCACTTCCAGGACGCCTACAAGCTGAATCCAGCGCTGCTCGAGGCGCTGGAGTCGGCTCGTTCCATCTACTGGGACCTCGGCAAGACCAACATGGTCCAGAAGCTCCTGGAGCTCGAGCTGAGGAACGCCCCCGAGGGGACCGCGGCCGCCGAGCTCCGCGTGGAGCTCGGCGACGTGCTCTGCGACGCGGGCGATTTCGAGCGCGCGACGGAGATGTACGCGAAGGGGCTCGCTGCGTCCGGCGGGACGAGCGAGGAGGCGAGGGCCTGCCTCTTCGACATGCAGGTCGATCAGTCGTCGTGGTCGGCGCGCATGGCGGAGCTGGTGGACGCGGCCGACGCGGCCGCGAGCAACGACGAGCGCAAGCGGCTGCTGCTCCGCGCGGCGCGCCTCGCGAAGCGCTTCGATCGCGGTCAACTCGAAGACCTGCTCCGGAGGGCGTACGAGACCGCGCCCTCCGACAAGCAGGCAGCGACGATGTTCGAGGGGCTCCTCGTCGAGGCGGAGCGGCCGCAGGCGATCGTGGAGACGCAGCGCCGCATCCTCGACGCGCGCGCCGGCGTGGCGCGCGGAGAGGCGGCCTTCAAGTTCGGCGTGCGCTGGGCCACGCGGCACCAGAACGTCGAGATCGGATCGAAGCTCCTCGAGGAGTCGCTCCGGTTCGATCCCTCGAACGAGGCTGCGTTCGCCTACCTGCGCGAGCTCTGGGGGACGAAGGAGGGCAACTGGGAGCGCGTCGCGTCGCTGGCGGAGAGCGCTGCCAACCAGAACGGCAGCTCCCCGTACATGATCGCGCAGGCGGGCGGCATCGCCTGGCGTCAGCTCGGCAACCTCATCCGGGCCAGGAGCTGGTTCGAGAGGCTCTCGGCGGTCGCCCCGACGCACCCGAGCGTGAGCGCGTTCGAAGCGCAGATCGGCGAGCGCCTGACGGCCGCGCCTGTCGCGCCGTCCGCGCCTCCGCCGGCTGCTGCCGCGCCTGCGCCCGTCGCGCCCGCGCCCGTCGTCGTCGCGCCCGCGCCCGTCGTCGTCGCGCCGCCTGCGCCCGTCGCCGTCGCGCCTGCGGACGCCACGCCGCTTCCCACGAGCGCGCCTGCGCCCGTCAGCGCGCCTGCGCCCGTCAGCGCGCCTGCGCCCGTGAGCACGCCAGCGCCGCTCAGCACGCCAGCCCCGGTGAGCGGCAGGGTGAGCGCGCCCGTGAGCGCTCCTGTGGATGCCTCGTCGGTGGACGAGCGCGACGCGAGGTCCTCGGTGGCCGACATCGAGCCGCCGCCGCCTGCGCGGGCTCCCGCCGAGAGCAGGCCTGCCGATTCGGAGGTCGGCCGGCGGCCGACGGCGCCGCCGCCTCCGGCCGCGGAGGCCGCGGGCCGCGTCGAGGAGCTCAAGGCCAAGGCCCAGAAGCAGGAGCAGGCCAAGCGGTACAACGAGTACGTCAAGACGCTGATCGAGATCGCCGAGGCGGTCTCGGATCCCGCCGAGAAGATCGACAACTACGCGAAGGCGGCGGATCTCTACTCGGGCAAGTTCTCGAACGCGGCCGAGGCGGTGAAGTGCTACGAGGCGATCCTCGCGATCGACGGCGAGCACGCGCAGGCGATCGACTTCCTCCGCCAGAGCTACGAGAAGCGGCGCGACTGGGAGAAGCTCATCGGGCTGCTCCGCCGCGAGGCCGCGGCGCTCCCGGAGGGCGGCGATCGCGCAGCGAAGTACCTCGAGATCGCGAAGCTCGCGTCGGAGCGGGTGAAGAAGGTCGACTTCTGCATCGAGCTCTGGGACGAGGTCCTCGCGAACGACCCGGAGAACCCCGAGGCGCTGAACGCGCTGGCCGGGCTCTACGAGAAGAACAAGGACTACCAGGCGTTCGCGAGGGTGCTGCAGAAGCAGGTCGACACGACCTTCGACAGCACCCAGAAGCTCGCGCTCCTCAGCAAGCTCGCGCAGCTCTACGGCGAGCGCCTCAAGGACGACGAGGCGGCCGTCAAGGCCTGGCAAGAGGTGATCGCGCTGAACCCCCAGGACCGCAAGGCCCAGGAGGCGCTCAAGAAGGCGTACCTCCAGCTGCAGCGCTGGGACGATCTCGAGGTGTTCTACGCCGAGAGCGGCAAGTGGGACGAGTTCATCCGCGTCCTCGAGTCGCAGGAGGCCAAGGAGACCGACGACGCGGCCAAGATCAGCCTGCTGGTCAAGATCGCCGATCTCTGGATGGTCCAGAAGCAGAAGGCGGATCGCGCGGCGCGCGCCTACGAGAAGGTGCTCTCGATCGACGGCTCGCACCTCGCCGCGGCCGAGGCGCTCATCCCGATCTACACGCAGGCGAACAACCCGAAGGGGCTCGCCGGCGCCATCGAGGTGAAGCTCTCGCACGACCAGGACGACGTCTCCCGGCTCGACCTCTACCGGCAGGTCGCGGCGCTTTACGAGACGCGCCTCAAGGAGCCGCAGCGGGCGTTCGAGCGTTACCTCTCGGCCTTCCAGATCGCGCCGCAGGACGAGCAGTGCATCGATGACGTCGAGCGGGCCGCGCGCTCGACCGAGGGGTGGGACGCCCTGATCCAGGCCTACTCGTCGGCGATCTCGCGCGCCGAGGGCGAGGGGGACATCGCGCTCGGGGTCGATCTCCGGCTCCGGCTCGGGCGGGTGCTGCTCGATGAGGTGAAGCGCATCGACGAGGCGCTCTCGCAGTTCCGCGCCGTGTACGAGGCGGACGGCGAGAACCAGGCCGCGATCGGCGCGCTGGAGCGGCTCTACCGCGAGACGGGGCGGTTCGGCGAGCTGCTCGGCATCTACGAGAAGAAGCTCGGCATCGTCACCGAGCCGGAGGAGCGCAAGCAGATCCTCTACGCGATCGCGGAGCTCTACGAAGGGGAGCTGCGCGACGCGGCGCAGGCGATCGGGACGTACCGCCAGGTGCTCGACGACGAGCCGACGGACCCGCAGGCGCTCGCGGCGCTCGACAAGCTCTACCGCGAGCAGCAGGACTGGGCGTCTTACGTCGACGTGCTCCGCAAGCGGATCGACTCTCCGCTCGACGAGCAGGCGCTCATCGACCTCAAGTTCCGGCTCGGGAGCACCCTCGAGAAGCACCTGAACGATGCGGCCGGAGCGCTCGAGAACTACAAGGAAATCCTGATCCTCGATCCGGGCAACGACGCGGCGCGCCTCGCGCTCGAGGCGCTGCTCTCGAACGAGTCCCTGCGGGCCGAGGCGGCGGCCATCCTGCAGGAGATCTACGAGGGGCGCGGCGACTGGGAGAAGCTGATCCAGGCGCTCGAGATCCTCGCCGCGGCCGAGGGCGACACGGCGACGCGCGTCGCGCTGCTCCGGAAGGTGGCGCGGACGGCGGCCGAGAGCCTGAGCGACCTGGGCCGCGCGTTCGACGCGCAGTCGCGGGCGCTCAAGGACGACCCGTCGCACGCCGAGACGCGGGCGGAGCTCGAGTCGCTCGCCGCGCAGGCGGGCGCCTGGGACAGGCTCGACGTCATCTTCAGCGAGATCGCCGATTCGCTGAGCGACGCCCGGCTGAGCCGCGAGTACTGGATGCGCCTCGCGAGCATCCACGAGCGGCTCGGCAAGGTCGAGGAGGCGGCGAACGGCTACCTCCGCGTGCTCTCGATCGATCCCGCCGACTCGGAGGCGCTGGAGGCGATGGACGAGCTCTACCGGCGCACCGAGCGCTGGGGCGATCTCATCGGCGTCTACCGGCGCCGCATCGAGCTCGTCCACGAGCCGGCCGAGCGCGAGGGCCTCTATGCGCAGATGGCCGAGGTCTACGAGCAGCGGCTCGGGCAGCCGGAGGAGGCGATCGCCGCTTACCGCGAGGTCCTCTCCATCGACAACACGAGCATGGTGGCGCTGGCGGCGCTCGACGGGCTCTTCAGCCGCCAGGGCATGTGGGAGGAGCTGGCGGACAACCTCGAGGCGCAGCTCGGCATCGCCGTCGACGAGGAGTCCCAGATCAGGCTGATGCTCCGGCTCGCCGCGCTGCGGGAGTCGCGGATGCGGCTCGTCGACTCGGCGATCGACATCTACAGGCAGGTGCTCGAGCGCGAGCCGACGAACGTCGAGGCGCTCGGGGCGCTCGAGCGCCTCGGGAAGGTCGCCGAGCACGAGCTCGCGATCGCGGAGATCCTCGAGCCGCTGTACCGCCAGTCGGGCGACTTCCAGAAGCTCATCGGGGTGCACGAGGTGCAGGTGCGGCGCAGCGACGACGTGACCCGTCGCGTCGAGCTGCTCCACCAGATCGCCGTGCTCTACGAGGACGCGGGCGGCGACCTCAGCTCGGCCTTCGACACCTACGCGCGGGCGCTGAGCCAGGATCCGGCCTCGGAGTCGACGCAGGAGGGGCTCGACCGGCTCGCGCGCGCGACCGGCCGCTTCGCCGACCTGGCGCGCGTGTTCGAGACGCTGGCGGCGCAGCAGACCGACGCGGAGCTCGCGAGCTCGCTCTACACGATGAGCGCGCGGATCTACGAGGGAGACCTCGGCGACATGGACAGCGCCGTCGGGCACTACCGGCGCGTGCTCGAGATCGATCCGCGCAACCTGCACGCGGCCGAGTCGCTCGAGCGGCTGTTCAGGACCGCGGAGCGCTACAACGAGCTGTCGCAGATCCTCCAGCAGAAGGCGGACATCCTCGACGACCTGAACGAGAAGAAGCTCGCCCTCTTCCAGGCCGCGAGCATCGAGGAGGAGGTGCTCGAGCGGCACGATCCGGCCATCGCCGTCTACGGCAAGGTGCTCGAGCTCGACGCCGAGGATCTGCGGGCGATCGACGCGTTGACGAAGCTCTACCTCAGCCTCTCGCGCTGGCAGGAGCTCCTCTCCGTCTACGCGAAGAAGGCCGATCTCGTCCTCGATTCGAACGAGAAGAAGCGCATCTACTACCAGATCGGCGCGGTGTACGAGCGCGAGCTCGGTAACGTCGCGAGCGCGATCGACACGTACCAGCGCGTCCTCGAGATCGATCCGGACGATCTCCAGGCGCTCGGGCGGCTCGACGTCCTCTACCAGACGTCGCAGAACTGGCTCGAGCTGCTCAGCGTGCTCCAGCACGAGGCGGAGATCACCGCGGACCCGGCGGAGGGGATCAGCTACCAGTACCGGATCGCGGAGCTCTACGAGAAGCACCTCGACGACGTGTCCCGGGCGATCGAGCTCTACCGCGATCTCCTGCAGCAGATGCCCGATCACGAGCCGACGCTGCGGGCACTCGAGCAGATCAAGGACGGCAGCCGTGAGCCGCTCGGCGCCGCGCTGGTGCTCGAGCCCATCTACGACGCGTCCGGCGAGTGGCAGAAGCTGATCAGCGTGCTCGAGGTCCGGGTCAAGGTGGCCGAGGACCCGTACGAGAGGGTCGATCTGCTCCACCGCGTCGCGCGCCTCTCGGAGGAGATGCTGAGCGACCACGTCACCGCGTTCGAGACGTACGCGCGGGCGGTGACGTTCGACATCGGCAACGAGGAGTCGCTCTCGAACCTGGAGCGGCTCGCGATGATGGTGAACCGCTGGCCGCAGGTCGCCGCGCTGTACGACACCGAGCTCGGACGGCTCGGCGAGGAGCCGGCGCGCTTCGTGGAGCTCGGGCTGCGGCTCGCGCAGATCTTCGAGACGCAGCTCGACGACATCGACAGCGCCGTCGCGCGCTACAGGCGCGTGCTCGAGGTCGAGCCGGAGAACCAGACCGCGATCGCGTCGCTCGATCGCCTGTTCACCGCGACCGAGCGGTGGAGCGACCTCGTCACCATCCTCTCGCGCGAGTCGGAGATCGCGCAGTCGCCGGACGAGATCCTCGAGTTCAAGTACCGGCTCGGCGTGGTCTATCAAACGCGGCTCAACGACCTGCCCGCGGCCATCGGGGCGTACCGCGAGGTGCTCACGGCGGCCCCCGAGCACTCGCCGACGCTGGAGGCCCTCGAGGGGCTCTTCGCGGCCGGGATCAAGCAGATCGAGATCGGCGCCATCCTGGAGCCGCTCTACCAGGCGGCGGCGGAGTGGGAGAAGCTCGGCGGGGTGCTCGAGGCGGAGCTCACCCACCTCACCGAGCCGCAGGAGCGGCAGGCGATGTACTACCGGCTGGGGGAGCTCCAGGAGGAGCGCCTCATCTCGCCGGACGGCGCCCTCGCGGTCTTCATGCGGGCGCTGAAGGAGTACCCCGGCGACGAGAAGACGCTCGAGGAGGTCGAGCGGCTCGCCGGCTCGGTCGACGGCGGCTGGGAGATGCTCGCCAACGCGTACGCCGACGTGCTGGGCATCCACAGCGACAAGGACGTCCAGACAGGCATCGGCAAGCGGCTCGCGCGGGTCTTCGAGACCGACCTCAGCGACGTCGCCAAGGCCGAGGAGACGTACCGGTACGTGCTCGGCATCGAGCCGCTCGAGGCCGAGGCGCTCTCGAACCTCGATCGGATCTACACGCAGCTCGAGCAGTACCCGGAGCTCGCGAGCGTGCTCGAGCAGCGGGTGCGAGCGACCGAGGATCGCCCGGAGCTCGTCGACCTCTACCTCCGGCTCGGGCAGACGTACGAGGAGCGGCTCGGGCAGCTCGACGACGCCATCCGCGCGTTCAGGCGCATCTTCGACGAGCTCGAGACGACGAACGAGCAGGCGATCAGCGCCCTCGAGCGCATCTACACGGCCAAGGGGGCCTGGACCCAGCTCAAGGTCGTGCTGGAGCGGGAGCTCGAGAACGCGATGGGCGACAGCCAGGAGGCGGACATCCGCGCCAAGATGGCGCACCTGCTCGCCGATCGGCTGAACGACGTCCAGGGCGCGGTCGAGACCTGGAAGCGCGTCCTCGACCTCCGCGGCGAGGATCCGGAGGCGCTCGGGGCGCTGTCCAACCTCTATGAGCGGGTGGGGCAGTGGTCCGAGCTCTGCGACGTCCTCGAGCGGCACTACGACATCGCGATCGACGATGAGTCGCGCGTCGCCGTGCTGCTCCGCCGCGCCAAGCTGTTCCACGAGCAGCTCGGCCGCGACGACTCGTCGCTCGACGACTACCAGCGCGTCCTCGACATCGACTACGCGAACCTCGAGGCGCTCTACGCCATCGCGGCGATCTGGCGGCTGCGCAACGAGCCCGAGCAGATCGTGAGCTCGCTCCACCAGACGGTGGATCGGGCGCGGGACGTGCTGCCGGCCGAGAACGTGATCGCGCTGTACCGCGAGCTCGGGACGACCTACCAGCACGTCCTCGGGCAGGCGTACGACGCCATCGACGCCTGGAGGAAGCTGCTCGAGGTCGACCCGAAGGACTTCGAGGCGATGGCCGCCCTGGAGAACCTGCTCCGGGCGGAGGGGCGCTGGGTCGAGGTCATCGACGTGAAGATGGGCCGGGCGGCGGCCTACGAGTCGCCGGCGGACAAGGTGCGCGAGTACCTCGAGGTGGCGCAGATCTGGGAGCACCAGGTCGAGGAGAGGGACCGGGGCACGCTCGCGTACGAGAAGGTCCTGGAGCTCGAGCCGACGCACGATCAGGCCTTCGCGGCGCTCGAGCAGCTCCACGACGCGGCCCGGCGGAGCGAGCCGCTCATCGAGCTCTACCTCGCGCGGCTCGACTCGCGCGAGGAGGTCTCCGAGAAGACCGACATCCTCCGCAAGGTGGCCCGGGTCTTCGAGGAGCAGCTCGAGGACAAGCCGCAGGCCTTCGACGCGCTGCTCACGGCGTTCGAGATGGACTTCTCCGACATGGACACGGTCCGCTACCTCGAGCGCATGGCGCAGGCGACGAACCGCTGGCCCGAGCTCGTGCAGACGGTGAACGGGTGGCTGCAGCAGCAGACGGCCCCGCTCCAGAAGATCACGCTCTGCCTGCGCCTCGCCAAGTGGTACGCGGAGGACCTCGGCCACCCCGAGTACGCCCAGCCGTACTACCAGCAGATCCTCGCGCACGACCCGAACAACGTCGCGGTGCTGCGCCAGATGGCGAACTTCTTCAAGAAGACCGGCCAGTGGCAGCAGCAGGGGCAGATGCTGACGAGCGCCCTCAACGTCGCGGTGACGGACGTCGATCGGAAAGAGGTCCTGACCGAGCTCGGCGAGGTCCTCGAGAAGCACATGGGCGAGGTCGAGCAGGGGCTCAGCTTCTACCGGCGCGCCCTCGACGTGGATCCGCTGCACCTGCCGGCCCTCGAGGCGCTGGAGCGGATCTACACGGATCGCGATCAGTCGAACGATCTCGTCGACGTCCTGCTCCGCAAGGCGCGGGCCGTGAGCGAGTCCGACGTCGTCGCGGCCGTGAAGCTGCGCACCGCCGGCCTCTACGAGTCCAAGCTCGGCCTGATCGAGAAGGCCGGCGCGGTCTACCGCGAGGTGCTGGACATCGACGCCTCGAACCTCCTCGCGATGCGGGGGCTCGAGCGCGTCTACACGGCCACGCACCAGTGGCCGGATCTCGTGCGCGTCCTCGAGATGCAGCTCGACGTGGTCACCACGGAGCGCGAGCGCATCGACGTGCTGATGAAGATCGCGAACCTCCAGGAGGAGCAGTTCCTGAAGCCCGATCTGTCGGCCGCGCGCCTCGAGCAGGTGGTCGAGATCGACCCGAGCCACGAGCCCGCGCTCGAGGCCCTGGAGCGCTGCTATCGCCGGCTCCGCCAGTGGCACGATCTCATCAACACCTACGATCGCCACATCAACGCGGCGGAGGATCGGCAGAAGAAGATCGAGCTCTGGGCCCAGACGGCCAAGGTCTACGCGGAGGAGATCGAGGACCTCGACCGCGCGATCGACGCGTACCTGAACATCGTCGACATCCAGGACACGCACATCCCGGCCCTGGAGGCGCTGGCGAAGCTCTACGAGAAGCAGGACAACTCGGCGAAGGCCATCGAGTACATGACGCGCGTCGCCGACCTGACGGCCGACGGCAAGCAGCGCGTCGAGATGTACTTCCGGATCGGCCGGCAGCTCGACGAGAAGCTCGGCGAGCGGGTCCAGGCCCAGGAGCGCTTCGAGATGGCGCTCGATCTCGATCCGTCCCACGTGCCAACGCTGGCGGCGCTGCGGGTGATCGCGATCGACGCGGCCGACTGGGACCGGGCGGCGCGTTACCTCGACCAGGAGCAGATGAACACCGACGCGCCCCGCGCCAAGGCGCGGCTGCTCGTCGAGCTCGGCAAGCTCCGGGACGACATGCTCGGCGAGCACGCGCTCGCGGTGCAGGCGTACGAGATGGCGCTCCAGAGCGATCCCGACAACGAGGACGCCGCGATGCCGCTCCTCAACGAGTACGTCTCCACGGAGCGGTGGGCCCAGGCCGAGCCGCTCGCGGAGATGCTCGTCAGGAAGAGCGGCAAGCGCGACAGGTCAGAGCAGCACCGGCTGCAGCGGACCTTCGGGCGGGTCCTCGAGCGCCTCGGCAAGGACGACGCCGCGCTCAAGGCGTACACGGCTGCGCACAACCTCGATCTGACCGACCAGGAGACGATCCGGGGCCTGGCGGACGTCAGCTTCAAGCTCGGCGACTGGGCGAGCGCGCTGACGAACTACCAGAAGGTGCTCACCAGCCTCGACGAGGCTGAGACCGAGGAGCGCGCGACCGTCTACTACAAGCTCGGCTGCATCAAGCAGGCGCAGGGGCAGTCGAAGCAGGCGGTCAACAACTTCGAGAAGGCGCTCGGCGCCGAGCCCGCGCACCGGCCGACGCTCGAGGCGATGGTCGCCGTCTACGACGCGCTCAAGGACTGGAAGCAGGTCTGCCACTACAAGCGGCTGATCCTCGACAACATCATGGACGGCGTCGAGCGGTTCAGGATGTTGAACGACATCGGCGACATCTGGGTCGACAAGGAGAACAACATCTCGAAGGGCGTGGAGGCCCTGGAGGAGGCGCTCGACCTGGAGCCGCAGAACCACGTGCTGCTCCACAAGCTGCTCCAGCTCTACCAGCGCACGGGGCAGTGGGAGCGGATGGTGGACTGCCTCCAGCGCATCGCGGAGCTCGAGCCGCAGCCGGATCGGAAGAGCCGTTACCTCTACACGATGGCGCAGATCTACCGCGACAAGCTGGACGACCCGGCGCGCGCGGTGGAGCTGTTCAACGACACGCTGGACCTGAACCCGCACTCCCTCGAGGCCTTCGAGCGCATCAACAAGATCCTCACGGCGCAGAAGGAGTGGAAGCAGCTCGAGCGGGCGTACCGCAAGATGCTGCACCGGGTGGCCGGCAAGGGGAACACGGACCTCGAGTACAGCCTCTGGCACGCGCTCGGGCTCATCTACCGCGATCGGCTCGGCGACAGGACGGCCGCCGTCGAGACGTTCCGCATGGCGTCGCGGCTCAAGCCCGAGGACGCGACGGAGCACCTGATCCTCGCGGAGCTCTACGAGCAGTCGGAGCAGTTCGATCTGGCGACCGGCGAGTTCCAGGCGATGGTCAAGATCGATCCGATGAAGATCGACCCGTACAAGCGGCTCTACCGCCTGTACGTGGACAGCAAGCGCTACGACCAGGCCTGGTGCGTCGCGGCGGCGCTGTCGTTCCTCCGCAAGGCCGATCCCGACGAGCAGCAGTACTTCGAGGACTACCGCCCGCAGGGGCTCATCCAGGCGAAGAGCCGGCTCGACAACGAGCAGTGGATCAGGAACCTGTTCCACGAGGAGGAGAACCTCTACGTCGGCAAGATCTTCGAGATGATCGCGGGCGCCGCGCTCAGGGCGAAGATCGAGACGCTCAAGCAGCGCCGTGAGCTGCCGGTCCTCGATCAGCGCTTCCTGCAGGATCCGGCGACCTCGACGGTGACGTTCGCCCGGACCTTCGGGTGGGCGGCCAACGTCCTGGGCCTGCCGGCGCCGCGGCTCTACGTGCGGAGCGACGTGCCCGGCGCGCTCGTCGCGGTGGCGAACGAGCAGCCGGCGTCCGTCGCGGGTCAGACCGTGCTGACCGGGTTCTCGCCGCAGGAGCTCACGTTCATCGTCGGCAAGCACCTCGCGATGTACCGCGGCGAGCACTACATCAAGACGCTGTTCCCGACGGTCACCGAGCTGACGGTGCTGCTGTTCGCCGGGATCAAGCTCGTCGCGCCCGACACGTCGGTCCCGCCGGACATCGAGAAGCAGATCACGGCGACCGCGCAGACGCTCCGCGGGTTCATGCAGCCGATGCAGCTCGAGGGGCTCCGCATGGTGGTCAAGAAGTTCCTTGCGGAGGGCGCCAAGGCCAACATCAAGCGGTGGGTCCAGTGCGTCGACATCACCGCGGCGCGCACCGGCCTGCTCCTCTCGGGCGATCTCGAGATCGCGAAGAAGATCATCGCCGCCGAGCCGCAGCAGCCCGGGGATCTCCCGCCCCAGGACAGGCTCAAGGAGCTGATCGTCTTCTCGACGAGCGATCAGTATTTCGCGCTGCGTCAGGCGCTCGGGATCGCCATCGGCGAGGGGTGATCCCGCGCGGCAGTCGGGCCTAAGTAGCGGAATTCACCTCATTAACCGGAGCACCCGGGGCATTCAGGGGGAGCGCGCGCGCGCTCCTCGCCCCGGGGCTCCGCTGTGCCGGAGGGATGCACATCTCCATGAGTCTGCTTGACGAGTCAGCAATCCTTACGAACGATCAGGTGCTGTGACCTCGTCATCGATGATCGTCCGGCTCCCCGTGCAGTCCGCGAGAGGCTTCGGGAGATACAGGCTGATCGCAAAGCTTGGGCAGGGAGGGATGGCCGAGGTCTTCCTCGCTGCGCATCGCGGCCCGCTCGGGTTCGAGAAGCTGGTCGTGATCAAGCGGCTCAAGCCGGGGATCGCGACCGAGCCCGAGGTCAACGCGATGTTCCTCGACGAGGCGAGGCTCGCCGCGCGGCTGAACCACCCGAACGTCGTGCAGACGTACGAGTGCGGCCAGATCGACGACCAGTACTACATCGTGATGGAGTACCTGGAAGGGCACTCGCTCGATCGGATCTGCAGGAAGATCGACCCGTCGCGTCACCGCGCGGTCTACCTGGCGATCCTCGCCGACGCGCTCGCCGGGCTCCACTACGCGCACGACCTCATGGACTTCAACGGGCAGCCGCTCCAGGTGGTCCACCGCGACATCAGCCCGCACAACATCTTCGTCACCTACGACGGGCAGGCGAAGGTCGTCGACTTCGGCATCGCGAAGTGGGCGACGCGCGACGCGGACACCAGCACGGGCGTCGTGAAGGGGAAGATCCGGTACATGGCGCCGGAGCAGGCCCTCGCGACGATGGTCGACCGCCGCGCAGACATCTTCTCGATGGGCCTCATCTTCTGGGAGCTCGTCGTGGGCGAGCGCTTCTGGGGCGATCTCTCCGACGTGCAGATCCTCCAGCGGCTCACGTTCGGCGAGATCCCGAAGCTGCGCGAGCGGTGGCCCGCGGCGCCTGACGCCCTCGAGCGGATCTGCTCGCGCGCGCTCGCGATGGCGCCCGAGGAGCGGTACGCGACCGCGGCCCAGATGCGCGACGACGTCGAGGCGTACCTGGCGACGATGGGCCGCCGCCCCTCCTCGGCCGAGATCGGTCGCCTCATCGGTGAGACGTTCGCGCACCGCCGCGCCGAGGTGAGGTCCGCGATCAGCGACCAGCTGGGGCGGCTCCACGCCGGCGCGGCCGAGGGCGGGGAGGAGTTCGAGATCCTGCCGGTGCTCGAGGAGCGCGGCGCCGTGCCGTGGTCTCAGCGCATGCCGCTCTCGCAGATGTCGCAGCAGTTCTCCGCGCCGGTGGGGGACCAGATGCTGGGCGACGACCCGTCGCGCGAGGACAGCATCTCGAACCGCCAGACGATCCCCACGATCATGGTCGCCAACACCAAGTCGACCCGGCGAAAGGCGCTCTGGAGCGCGGGGATCGCCGTGCTCTCGGTGCTGCTGATCGGCGGCGCGTGGGCGGTCCTCACGCTCCGGACCCCGAGGACCCCGCCGGAGGGCGATCTCCCGGCGGAGACGAGGGACGAGCCCACGACCCCTCCTCCTACGACCTACGCGCCCCCGGTCGCCAACCTCGTCGAGCTCCGGATCATCGCCACGCCGCTGGACGCGAAGATCTACCTCGACGACGTGGAGCTCCCCAGCAACCCGTTCTTCGCGAGGTTCAGCCGGGATGGCACCGGGCACCGCATCCGGGTCACAGCCGACGGATACACCCCGGAGGCGCGCTTCGTGGTGTTCACGCGCGACGAGGTGCTGACCATCAACCTCCGCCAGGTGCCGTCGACGTCCCCCAAGGCGGGCGGCGGCGCCGCGCCGCGGAAATGACGGGCAGGGCCGCGGGCTCGGCCTAGCCGCCGGAGGCGCTGCGCGGGGCGTCGGAGCGCCGCGCGGGGCGTCGGAGCGCCGCGCGGGCTCTACGGCCGGCCGCTCAGCATCGCCTCGAGCTCCGGCGGCACGCAGCCGTAGGCCTCCGCGGCCACGAGCAGCGCCGAGTTCTGCGGCAGGTTGAGCAGGAACGAGCTGGCGTAGGGCGTCCCCTCGAGGCCCTTCAGCCGGCGCAGGAGCGGGGGCATCGCGCGCTCCATCGCGGCACGCGCGCCCTCCAGATCGCCCATGTCCACGCAGGCGTCGTGGAGCGCGAGGTAGATCGGCGCCTCGTTGAGCAGGCTCGGCGCGCCCGCCTCGACGAGGGCCGCCGCCTCCCGCGCGATCTCGCGGGCCTGCTCGGCGTTGCCGAAGCGGCGCTCCGCCTCGGCGCAGAACCCGAGCGCCACGGGCAGGACGTCGCGGTTGTCGGTGACCCGGTACGCGTCGGTGGCCTTCTTCAGCAGCGAGCGCGCCCGCGCGAGGCCCGACGACTCGAGGCGCAAGAGCTCGCAGCCCCGGTAGAACAGGATGCCCAGCGTCACCCGGTCGCGCACGACCCACATGCTCCCCGCGGCCTCGTCCGCGCTCGCGCGCGGCTCCGCGAGCACGGCGTCGAGCCGAGGCTCGGGGCCGAACGTCGCCGCCCAGCAGAGCAGGATCATCTGCCCGTGCCGCGCCGCCCCGGAGCTGCCGATCGCCTGCGCCCTGGCGATGCCCCCCTCGATCTCCTGGAGCGCCTCCTCCCGGGCGCCGATGGTCGTCAGCGCGAAGCCGACGTTCATCGTCAGCATCGCCTCGCGCTCCTGCAGCCCGGCCCGGCGCGCGGCCCGCGCCGCGTTCCGGCGCGCCCCCAGCGCAGCGGCCGGCTCGCCGCGCGTCTGGTGGGCGACCGCGCGCGTCTGCCACGCGTCGACCGCCGCCCAGACGAGGTTCCGCCGCGCCGCCAGGTCGAGCAGGTGCGCGGCCTCCTGCTCGGCCATCGCCAGCTGCCCGGCGAACGCGTGGACCTGCGCCAGCGTCGCCGAGCACTGCGCCTCCTCCTCGACGAGATCGATCGACCGGGCGCGGTCGCGCAGCGCCGTCAGCCGCTCCTCCAGGTCGATCCCGGAGCCGCACGCGTGGTCGTAGCGCGCGCGGGCCGTCAGCGTGCGCAGCTCGCTCGCCTCGTCGAAGACGTTCTCCCACATCGCCCGGATCGCCGAGTCGCGCTCGGGCGAGCGCGCGTCGAGCCGCGAGTACGCCTCCTCGAGGAGGACCGCGCGCGCGAACGCCGTCGGCTTGTCGGGGGAGAACACGAGCGCGCGATCAGCCATGGTGACCGCGTCGCGGAGCGAGTTCGTCGCCAGGGCGCGCCGCGCGGCGGCCTCCCAGCGGATCGCGGCCTCCTCGTGCTCGCCGCCGAGATCGAAGTGCTGCGCCACCGTCGCGCTGTCCTCGCCGAGCCGATCGAGCCAGCGCGCCGCCGCGGCGTGCAGCCTCTTGCGGAGCTCTTCGCCGACGGACGCGTACGCGACGTCGCGGACGAGCGCGTGCTTGAACAGGAACTCGCGCGCGGCCGGGAAGCGCGACGCGGGCTGCGCGACGAGGAGCTCCGCGGCGATGAGCTTCTTCAGCGCCGTCGCGGGCTCGGCCACCCCGACCTCGGCGAGGCCCAGGTCCCACACCGACAGGCCGAAGACGCTCATGCGCACCACCGCCTCCCGGGTGGGCTCGTCGAGCGCGTCGAGGCTCACCTGGATGGCCGCCTCGATGGTGGGCGCCGTGGCGGCGTCCTTGCCTGACGCGATGACCCGCGCGAGCTCCTCGGCGAAGAGCGGGGAGCCGGCCGCCTGCTGCGCGACGCGGTCGAGCGTCGCCTCCTCGAACGGCCGCGCGGCCGCGGCCGCGCTGAAGACCGCCCGCGCGATCTCGCGGGTGGCCCGGCGCGCGATGGGGCGCAGCTCCACGCGCACGTGGTCGCGGCCGGCGAAGCGCTGGCCCTGGTCGCGCCAGAACGCGGGGCGCACCATGAGCAGGATGAACAGCGCCCTCCCGGTCGCCCGCCCGAGGAGGTGATCGAGCCACGCGACGCTCTCCGGGTCGGCCCACTGCGCGTCCTCGACGAGCAGCGCGCACGGCTCGCTCGACGCCGCGTCGACGGCGATGTCGGTCATCGAGAGGTAGAGCGCGTCGCGCGCGCCGCGCAGGTCGACGCCGTCCGGGAACGGCTGGTTCGCGAGCAGGCGCGCGAGGAGCCCGCCGTCGCCGTGGAGCGGCCGCCGCGCGCGCACCGCGTCCTCGGCCTGCTCGAGCGACGCGCCCTTCGGCAGGCCCATGAGGACCCGCAGCGCGTCCGTGGCGACGCCGAGCGCCTGCGCGCGGCCGAACGACTCGCAGCGCAGCTGGACGAGCCGCGGCGGATCCGGTCGATCCACGATGCGGGCGACGAACTCGCGCGCGAGCCGGCTCTTGCCGATCCCCGGCGGCCCCGAGATGCTCATCACGACCGGCGTCCCGTCCTCCACGCACCGCTCGAACGCCGCGACGGTCGTGATGAGCTCGGCGTCCCGCCCCACGAACGGCGTCTGCGCGTCGGGCCGCTTCGGCGCGCGCGCGAGCACCCGCACGGCGCCGCTCTCCAGGGGCTCGCCCATGAAGCGCCCGCGGGACAGCTCCACCGTGGTGGCGTCCGCGAGGACCCTGCCGAGGCCCGCCTCGCGCGCGAGCGCGACCGCGCGGTCGACGACCTCGCCGGCGGCGCGCGTCCTGTCGACGCGCATGCGGCCGGAGGCGACGCCGACGCGGCCGCCACGGCCGCCGAGCGCGAGCCCGAGCTCGAGGGCGCGGGACGCCTCGTCGCCGTGGGCCTGTCGCACGCCGAGGTGGGCGGCGATCGAGTCCGTGCCGAGCGGCAGCGCGTCGGCCCCGCGGCGGCGCAGCGCTTCGAGCTCCCGCTGCCGCTCCTCCCCGGTGGCCACGTGCAGCGCCACGATCGTGGTCACGAGCCGCGTCCCCATCGCGCCCGGCGGGTTGTCGCTCACGCGCAGCGGCGACGGGGTGGGCAGGTACGGCTCGTCGGCGAGCGCCGCGAGCCTGTCCGCCACCTCGCGCGCCGAGCTCGGCCGGAGCTCCCGGTCGGCGAGCAGGAGCGCGTGGATCAGGTCGTCGAGCGCCGGGACCACGTCGAGCAGGAACTCCGAGAGGCGCGGCGCGGGCGTCGTCGCCAGGCGGACGAGGGTCGCGATCGAGCTCGGCCCCATGTGCGGGGGCCGGCCGGCGACCAGCTCGAACAGCGTCGCGCCGAGCGAGTAGAGATCGCTGCGCGCGTCCACCGTCGCGTCGCCGCGCGCCTGCTCGGGCGAGATGTACGCCGGCGTGCCGACGAGACCCCCCGCGTCCGTCGTGAGCACGACCTCCTTCGACGCCGCCACGCCGAAGTCCACGAGCTTGGTGCGGAGCGGGGCGTCCGGCGAGCCGCGCAGGAGGATGATGTTGGAAGGCTTGATGTCGCGGTGGACGACGCCCGCGGCGTGCGCGGCCGCGAGCGCGTTCGCCACCTGCCGCCCGACCTCGATCCCCTCGCGCAGCGAGAGCGGGGAGCGCTTCTGGCGCGCCGCCAGGTCCTCGCCGTCGAGCCATTCCATCGCGATGAACGTCGCGCCCTCCTCGATGCGCCGCCCCTCCGCGTCGACAGCGCTCGCCTCGAGCGTCCCGAACGCAACGACCCTCACGATCGCCGGGTGATCGAGCTCCGAGAGGACCTGCCCCTCGCGGGAGAGCCGGGCCTGGCCCTCGGCGTCGACGCCGACCGCCGTGATGATCTTCAGCGCGACGTAGCGCTCTGTCTGCACGTCGAAGGCGCGGTGCACGGTGCCGATCCCGCCGCGGCCGACCTCGTGCTCGATGTGGAATCGGCCTGCGACGAGCGGCCTTGCGGACTCGATGCGCGCGGAGCTCATGCGCTAGCCGACGTGGTTTGTGGGATGGGCGCCGAGGGGGCTCCGGCGCAGCGGAGAGGCGATCTCATCGCGTCGGGCCGCGTGGGCCTGCGGTGTTCCGACAGGGCGCATTCGCGAAAGAGACTACGCCGTCGCTCATGGCAGTTCCAGTGTCGCGGTCGCTGGGACCCGGCAGCGTGGCGGACGCGGCGAGCCGGCAGGAGATGTCGTAGAGCGCGCGGCGGGCCTCTCTTGACGGATCCGGCGGCTCCTCCTACGGTCTTCGGCTCCGCTGCTCCTCCAACGTTGCGCTACGTTGCGTTACGTTCGAGCGGCGGGAGCCATTTCGATGCTCGATCGCGTCGCCGTTCACCAGACCCGGCTGCGCACGCCCGGCCTCGGGCTCGACGCCAAGGGGGTCGCGCTCGGCGCCAAGGGGCTCGTCCTCCTGCCGTCGATCGATCGGCTCGTGGCCTTCCTGGCGCTCTACACGCGGCAGGGCTCGCTCGCGGACATCCTCCGCTCGCTCGTCGTCGAGATCGTCCGATCGAAGCTGGGGGCGCGGGAGGTCACCCTCCTGTTCGCGGCCGAGAGCAGCGATCGGCTCGACCGTGTCGCCGAGATCGCGCGGCTCGCGGGCGGCTACAGCTTCACCGGCACGAGCCGGCACTTCGTCCAGTACCGCGACGCGGCCGCGCCGTTCGGGTACGACGTCCCGCAGATCCTGCCCAGCGACGCGGCGCTCTCGCTCTATCACAACGCCTTCTCGCAGACGTACGAGGTCGAGCGGCGCGTCGACGTGCGCACGCTCCTGCTCCGGCTCGAGCCGCACCTCGATCCGGCCGCCGGGCGGGACCCTGGCCCGCGCTGGCTGCTCGCGGAGTCGGGGCTCGGCCCGGCGCTCATTCGCTACTTCTCCCGGAGCAGCGTCGAGGCCGAGGTCGGCCTGTGCGAGTGGCCGCCGGAGTCGAGCTTCGACGACGCCCCGGTGCTCCGGTACCTCTTCCGCGCGCCGGCCATCCCTGCCCGGATGGTCCCGCTGCTCACGAGCACGCCGGGGCTCGGGTATTTCGTGCCGGTCGCGCCGGGCGCGGCGGTGGAGGTGGGGTTCCGGCACCCGGTCAACCTCCGCGCCTGCCCGGTGTTCGGCGAGGCGGGCCTCGTGCTCTTCCGGGGCGGGGGCCGCGAGGCGCTGGAGATCGCGAAGCTGCCGGCGATGGGCGACGTCGCGGCGTTCGCCCGGGTGGAGCTCGGCCGCGAGCCCGTCGCGGCGAAGGTGGCGGCGGAGGGCGACGCGCAGCGCCCCGCGTCGGTCGTGCTGTCGCTCCGCCTCGTCCCGAGCTCCGAGCCGTGGCGCTCGGTCACGGCTTCATGGATCCGGCCGCAGGAGATGCCGCTCCTGCGGCACGTCGCCTACGCGCTCGGCCCCGAGACCCTGCGCCGCGCCCGCATCGCCTTCACCGCCGCGGGCGCGTTCCTCCGGCACCCCACCGGCATCGAGGGGATCCCGGTCGGCGAGTTCTTCCGGGAGGTCCATCCGGGCCTCTACATCCCTGCCGGCTACGACGCGGTCCCTGCGGTCGCGCCCGGCGTGCTGTTCCGCGCGCTGGGCGCCCCCGCCGGGCAGGCGCTGTTCATCGGGCGCGACGGGGGGGCGATCGGCGTGCCGGAGGAGGCGTTCGTCGCCCTCGAGACGGCGCTGCTCGAGGCCCAGCAATGGTCGGCGGTGGCCGCGTCGTCCGCGGGCCTCACGGCGGCGCTGGCCACCGAGCTGCCCGAGGTCGTGCTCGGCGGCGTCGGCATCCGGCCGCTGCGCGATCTCGCCCCGTCCGAGGCGCTGGCCGAGCCGAGGGCGCTGCCGCCGGGCGCTGGCCGGGCGCCCCAATGACCCAGGCTGAAGCGATCGCCGAGCGGCTCTCCGAGCTCCAGGCGAACGTGCTCGCCCCGCTCGTCCTCGGCGGTCCTCTGCGCCCGGTGCGCCCCTTCGGCGTCCGGCTCGCGCTGCTCCTCGGCGACGGCGCGCCGGCGATCGATCGCGACCTCGGCTCGCGCATCGATCTGGTCCGCGTCCGTGTCGCCCGCCTCATCGCCCCGATCGACGTGCTCCCGGGGCTCGCCGCTGCCGAGTGGGCGCTCCTGGCCGCGCTGAACGACCTGCTCCAGCTCACGAACCACGAGCTCGCTGGCGTCCTGACGCGCAGCCGCTATCCCCGCCTGCTCGCGAGCGTGCGCGACCTCTGCGAGCTCGTGCCCGCGCCGGTGGACGTCGGGGCCGCGCTCTCGCGGCACGCGACGTTCGCGCGGGTGCTCGACTGCTTTCGCACGGACGCGCTCGTCGCCTGGTGGACGGGCCGCGCGAGCTTCCGCGGCCAGCGTCCGCCCGCGCGGCTGCTCCGGTGGCGGCAGCTGCGCGGCGTCCAGGTCGACACCCGGCGCGTCGGCCTCGCGGACATGGGCCACGACGTCCCGGGGCTCGCCCCGCCGGACTTCGCCGAGGCGCTCTCCCTCTGGATGACGCGCACGCCGCTCACGGATCTCGCGACCGCCGCGCGAAAGGACCCGCCGTTCGCGTGGTCGGCCTCGACGCTCGCGGTCGTCGCGACGCCTCCTGGCCGGAGCCTCGCGTACCGCGTCCTCCTGCGCCAGCCCCACGACCTCGCCGTCGCGGCGCTCGCCCGCGCCGCCCGGGAAGTCCCGCCGCGGTTCGGCCAGGCGCGGGTGCTCGCCGAGTCGTTCGCCAGCGAGGTCGCCGCCGGCATCAAGCTGCTCGACGAGCGCTCCGCGGCCGGCTGACCCGCGCCTGCCACGCGCTCGTCCTGTCATCTCCACGCACCGCGCGCGGCTTTGCTCGGCTCAAACGGTGCGTGGTACGCTCCGTCCTCCTTGCAGTGCGGAGGCGCGCCGTCCTTGCGCTCGCGCCTTGGACATCACCTCACGGGCATCGCCCTGGGAGCGACGGACCGTTTGAACCGGCAAGACGCTGAGACTTCCGACAAGTTGCTTGCTTCCCCCTGGCGCGCGCGGCGCCGCGGATCCTGCGTCGAGGCGTCGCGGCGCGCCTGGAGCGCCGGGCGCTCCTGCGCGCGCCTCGCCGGCGTCGCGCTCGCGCTCGCGCTCGCGGTGAGCCCGGGCGTCGCGTTCGCGCAGGCGGAGGCGCTGCTCGACGAGGGCAAGAGCCTGATGAAGAAGGGCAAGGTCGCGGAGGCCTGCCCGAAGCTCGAGGAGAGCTACAGGCTGAGCCCGAGGTCGGCGACGCTCCTCGCGCTGGCGATGTGCCACGAGAAGCAGGGCAAGGTGGCGACGGCGTGGGCCGAGTACATCGATCTCGGCGCAGCGGCCCGCAAGGAGGGCAACAAGCGCCTGGAGGCCGACGCGAAGGCGAGGGGAGCGAAGCTGGAGCTGTCGCTCCCGCGGCTGACGCTGAGCGTGCCGCGCGCAGCCGCGGTCGAGGGGCTCGAGGTGACGCTGGACGGGGCGCCGGTCGACGGCGCGCTCTGGGGTCAGGCGAGGCCGATCGATCCTGGCCAGCACAAGGTGAGCGCGAGCGCCCCTGGCCGAAAGCCGTGGGAGAAGTCGGTCTCGATCAAGCGGGGCGAGCGGAAGACCGTGGCGGTGCCGGCGCTCGCCAAGGACGCCTCGGCCGCTGCGCAGCCTGCGCCCGCAGCGGAGGCGCCCGCGGCGGCGGCGCCGGTGGCGGCGGCGTCGGAGAAGGGGAGCGCGGCGGCTGGGGACGGCGCTGCGGGGCCGGGGAAGGGCGCTGCGGGGCCGGGGAAGGGCGCTGCGGGGCCGGGGAAGGGCGCTGCGGGGCCGGGGAAGGGCGCTGCGGGGCCGGGGAAGGGCGCTGCGGGGTCTGAGAAGGGCCCGGCTGCGGCGGAGGCTGGGAAGGGCGCTGCCGGGCCTGGGAAGGCTGCAGCGGGGCCGGAGACCGATGCGTCGCCTGCGGCGCCTCCTGCAGCCGAGGAGCCGGAGCCGAGCTCTGGATCTTCGCCGAGGCACACCGGGAGCTTCGTGATCGAGGCCGGTGTGGCCGGCGGCGCGTTGATCGGCCTGATGGACTCCGGCAGCTTCGGCGATCTGAGCGCGTACTCCTACAGCTACAACATCCCGGAGGGTGAGCTCATCGCGCCTTGTGACGATGAGGTCTGCCATGCCAGCTTCGATCCGGCGATCGGGCCGTTTGCTGGCGGGGAGGCGTTCATCGGGTTTGCGATCTCCGAGGATCTGCACCTTGGCGCGCGTGTGCTGGGCGGCTACCGCTTCGGCGGCGGCTATTTCGTTGTCGGCGGCCCCTCCGTCTCGATGCGCCTCGGGCGCGTCTGGCTCGGCCTTTCAGGGCTCGTGGGCCCGGTGGGGCAGCAGGCGAAGGTCACCGGGATCAAGGGGGAGATCCCCTCCGAGGTGGTCCACCTCAACTACGGTCGGAGCGAGGTCGCCGTGAACGCGCGCGAGGGCAGCCTCCCCGAGAGCGCGCTCGTCGAGACGCTCGCGTTCGGCGGGAGCGTCGACGTGTCGCTGGTGCTCGCGGACCTTCCGAGCGCGGGCTGGACGTCGGGCGCGCTCCTGCTGAGCGTCTCCCCGACGGTCATGAAGGGCCTCGACGGCTGGGTCTTCGCGGCCCCGGCGAGCCTCGGCTACCGCTTCTACTGAGCGGGCCCGCGAGCCGTCGCCCGACCGAGCGCTCGATGACGCGGCTGCCATCGATGCACAGCTCGACGTGCTCGTCGCGGCGGTCGACCCGCAGCGCGAGGCTGGTCGGCAGCATGACAGCGTCGAGGCGACGGTGGAACGAGATTCGCGAGGTCGTCGTAGTCCCCCCGAAGCTAAAAGAGGAATCCTCCGAGAGGAAAGCCGGCGATCGCCTCTCGATCTACTTCTTCGAGGCCGGCGCGGATCCGGTCCGTCCAGATCACGGCGGGCCAGTCGGCAAACTGGGCGACGAGATCGGCGGGGGCGCCGTGGCGCGGAACGACGAGCCGCTGCAGATGAGCGAGATCCCTCCGCCGCGTGAGCAGCGCCTCGTACATGCCGCGTTGGGGCGTGATTTGTGACCAGAGATCGAGGCTCCTGAGCTGTGCCATGATCGGTTCGTCGAGCATTGCGCTCGTTGACTTTGCGTCGAGCGGAGCGTCCCACAAGGCGAGGTGCTGAAGCGCCGGGAGCTGGTCAGCACTGAGTGCAGCCAAAACCGAGGACAGCTGCGCCGCTTCCCAGCGGACCGTGACACGCTCGAGCTGCAACAGCGGCGCAGCGGTCCAGCCGCCGAGCGATCGGGCGTAGCAGGCGAGGGCACGCAATCCAGGCAACGACGGTCCGAGCGCGCCTCCGGCTCGCGACGTAACGGTCAGGTGCGAGACGCGGTCGATGCGCCCGTGCTCCATGAGGAGAGAAAGGAACGGTTCGAGCTCCGCGTGGACCTCGATGCGCAGACGGCGGATGAAGCGTCCGGCAGGATGATGCAGCAAGCGGCGGAGCGCGTGGATGGCGTAAGTGTGGGGTGCTGGTCGATCGACGCGGGGATCGAAGCCGAGCTCCCGTCGATCGGCACGCAGCAGCGGTGGTTCAAATCCGTCCGCAAGGGCAACAGCGTCGGCGCCTGCGACGGACGCCTCGCGAACGAACCCAAGGAAATTCTCGTACGAGAAGGTGCCTGGAAGAGCGCGCTGAACATCATCGAGGGCACCAAAGAGGTGGCCCCCGTGCGCCCGGAGCAGATCCTCCTCGCGCCTGCGCAGATCCGGCGTGTCCGCGTGAAGGCGTGCAGCTTCAATCTCAATGAGCTCACCGCGTGGGTCTGCTGACGCGCGGAGCAGCTCCGCGAGAAGCAGGTAACCTGTGGGCTCTTCAGGCTCCTCGTCGATGAGCGACTCGACGTCAGCATGGAGTGAAGGAGGTGGCAGGGCATGGCGGAAGCCTGCCGCGAGGAGCTTCATCAACTGATGCTCGAACGCTGTTACCGCCGCGATCGCGCTATCCAATCTATGATGCTTGGCTTCGTGAATGCCGCCGCCCGCGAGGCTCTGCTCGAAGATGTGGCCGAAAATGCGCAGTGTTGCGAGCTGAGAGGTGCTCGGTTCGACAAGGTTGAGTTCGAATACTCCGGCGGGGAGTGAGTCTCGATGCTCCGCTCTCATGCTACGATCTGCCATGGAGTAAGTCCCTAAGAGCCTTTGTGGATGAGCATCGAGTGCGCGCTCAGCGGTTCAGTGACGGTGCCAGAATCCGCGCTCTTCATCATATGTCCAGGTGCCGAGCCCGCTGCGTCCGGGTGTCTGTCCTGGAGTCCCGCTGCGGTTTCGTGGATCGTTGAAGCTGGAGGCAGTGCGGTTGCTGTTGTTGAAAAGGAAGCCGCTTGCGGGTCTGGTGGTCCTTGTCTGAGTCCCACTGCGTTCCTGACCCTCGTACCCCGGAGCAATCACGCCGTTCGGTGGATTCATCCCGGCGAGCGTGTAAAGGCGGGGGATCGTCTGTGAGCAGTTGGGGCACGACGCGCGTGGGACTCCGGCCATGGACGAGGCGATGCCGTCGTTCTCGTTGATCTCGCGCATCGCTTTTCCCAGGTGTTTCCTCCAATTTGGATCACCTGGCCGGCACGATAGGCCAGTTCTGCTCTCCCAGTCCTCCAGATGGGCGCTCAACGCCTGCGGTTCGGCGCAGTCCTGTGGCAGGACGTTCGCGTCGCTGCCGCGAGCGTTCGATGGAGGCAGCGCCGCCTGAACGGCAGGGTGGATATCGCTCCGGCGCCGCCCGCGGCTTAGTGCCGTGATCGTCGAGCCATCCGTCCGCGTGATGGTGCACTCCATCCGCGTAAGGCCGTTGAAATCGACCCAATCCACCGGGTAGTTGTCGACGTACGCATACGGCTTGAGGCTCCCTTCGATCCCGATCGGCTCCGGGCTGAGGTACTCCCCGGTCTCCGGGTCGTAGTACCTGTGCCCGTTGTAGTGGAGCCCGGTCTCCTCGTCGGCATACTGCCCCGGAAGCCTGAGCGGTGTGATCCTGGCCTGTTCGGCCGACAGGTCGCCGTACAGGCCTGCCTCGAGCTCCGTCGCGGCGCTCCCGTCCCCCTCGAACAGCGCCTCCGGAAACCCGTTCACCCCATGCACGAAGTACCTGAGCGCCCCCGCCGCGCCCTCCCTCTGTGCGAGCGGCAGAATGCTCTCCGGCAGCGTGACGTAGCTCCGCTCCTCCACGACGGGCGCCTCGTCGTGCAGCGCGCGCTCGGTGCGCTCGTGCACCATCACATCGCCGCGAAAGGCATACCGGGTCACGCTCTCGACCTGCCCGAGTCGCGCCACGCGCTTCTCGACCCTGCGGCCGAAGGCGTCATAAGCGAACGAGATCGTCCTCCCCTCCGGGGTCCGCGCCGCCATGAGCCGCCCGTCGCCGCTCCAGTCGTACGTCCACACGCGCTCGCTCCGCACCTCGCCCTGGCCGTCCAGCTCGCTCACGCGCTTCCGCACCACGTCGCCGCGCTCGCTGTACTCGTAGTGCACGGTCTCTTGTCCCGCGCTGCGTGCCGTCAACCGCCCCCCAGGCGCGTAGGTACGTCGCTCGCCAGCTCGCTCCATCTCTCCCGCAGCGGTGAAGCGGAACCGCTCGGCGGCTCTGCCCGCCTTGCGCCGCTCGACGACGCGGCCGTTCGCGTCGCGGAGCAGCTCTCCCATCTTGCCGCCGAGGTCCTCGTGGGTGCGTAGCAGCCCCGCAGGCGACCAAGCGTACGTCTTGCGCCACGTCTCGCGCGACGGCATCGGGCGGGCTCTCCCGGGGCGACGCGCGGCGCCGTAGCCATCCCGAGCACCCGCTGCCGATCCATCCACCCGTCCGCGTCGACGTCGGTCGCAATCGTGCCGCCGCCTGGCAGGAGCCGCTCGACCTCGAAGCCGCGCGCATCGTAGGCGAGGCGCAGCGGCTTGCTCTCCCCGCCGATCTGCACGGCGACGGGCCGCCCCCTGAGGTCGCGCTGCACGCTCATCTCGCCCCCCGGCCCGCGCACGGAGGTGGCCTTGCCCATGGCGTCGTAGGTCCACGCGAACGCCGCGAGCACCTCGGCGCCCCGCCGCGTCACCTCGGCCGTCACGCGCCCCCGCGCGTCGTAGATGTACTCGCACTCGATGTCGCCGCTGACCGCGCGCTCGATCCGGCCGAGCGGATCGTACTCAAAGGTATCTTCGCGCCCGTCGGAGGTGCTCCGCTTCACGAGCCTCCCGAGCGGATCGTACGCGAGACCGACGCTCTCGGAGCCACACTCCCTCCGTACGATCCTGCCCAGCAGGTCGAGCCTGTACCGGATCGCCCGCCCATCGAAGGTCCGCTCGCCGGTGATGCGCCCCTCGGCGTCGCGCTCGATCCGGTGCTCCTCACCGGCCTCGTTGACGATGCGCACCAGGTCCTGCTCGCGGTCGTAGCGATACCGCACCGCGCTCCCGTCGGGCCGCACGAGCTCGGTGACGACGTGGAAGCCGCCCCAACGTAGCGTGGTCGTGCGCCCGTCGGCGTCGCTGATCCTCGCCAGGTTGCCGTCGACGTCGAAGTCGTAGCGCGTCACCGCGCCGCTCGGCCCGAACACGGCCGCGAGCCTGCCGCAGGCGTCGTAAGCGAAACGGGTCTCGTGCCCGCGCTCGTCGGTGAAACCCATCACCCGGCCGAGGAAGTCGTATCGGATGCGCCGCTCGGCGCCGTCGGGTTCGATGACTCGGATGCGGTTCGCGAGCGCGTCGTACTCCATGCGCGTCTCGCCGCCGTTCGGCAGGGTCGCGCCGACCAGCAGGCCACGCATGTCGTAGGCGAATCCGACGACGAACCCCATGTCGTCGTAGACGGCCACCACATCGCCGCGCGCGTCGCGCTCGTAGCGCGCCGTGCCGCCGAGCGCGTCGATCATGGCCGAGACGAGCCCGCGCGCGTCGTGCTCGTAGGCGGTCCTGTTCGCCATCGGATCGACCTCGGCCAGAACCCGCCCCTCGGTGTCGCGCTCCCAGCGGAAGACCTGCCCCAGCGCGTCCTGGTACGCGCACAGCGCACCGGTATCGTCGTAGCCGAACATATGCACGCCGCCGCCGGCTCCCCAGACCATCCTGTCGAGCTTGCCGAAGGCGTTTCCGTCGACCCGTCGGATGGCGCGCGAGGTGATCACCTCGGTGAGCGCGACGTCGTGGTGGTCGATCTTGACGTGCAGGAACCCCTTCGCCGGCGAACCGTCGCCCAAGGCCCCCGGCACGCCGTCGTCGAGCGCGTCGTTGCCCTCGCGGTGACACCACGCTTCGATGCAGCGCGTGTCCTTGTAGCGAAACTCCGCCACGAGCCCGCCGGGCTCTTCCCGCCGCACCAGGCGATGGTCCTCGTCGTACGCGAACCGGTGCGCGTGCCCCGCGGCGTCCTCGGCTGCGATGAGGTCGCCGCGCGCGTCGAACGCGTACCGCCGCCGTGTCTCCCATCGACCGTGCGCGAAGGCGTTCTTGACCTCGAAGGCGGCGATGTGCCCGTCGCTGTGGCGACGTACGCGCACGACACGGCCTGCGCTGTCGATGACCTGCACGAGGCGGCCGTCCTCGTACGCGAGCGAGATGGCGTTGTCGTGCGCGTCGACGATCCGGCTCAGCAGCCAGCGGCTGCCGAGCGGCTCCGCGAACAGATACGCCAGCCCATCGGCCGCGAGCGCGTAGCCCCAGGGATACCGGGTCAGTACCCCGCACGGCAGCCGCACCGATTCGCCCTCATCGAGCTCCTGCGGCAGCTCCGTCGCCGCCGCGTGCGGCTCCAGCACCCGCACGCCGCGACGCCGCTCCTCGATCTGCCACGCGAGCGAGTGCGTCCAGCCAAAGCCGAGGCCGCAATCGTCCTCGACGAGCGCCGAGCTGTAGCTGCGCTTGACCACGAGCGGGATCGCGCCGGGCAGCGCGAGGTCGACGACCGCCACCGTGTAGACGCGCCCTGCGATCGGATCGACCGGATCGCCCGCGTGCGTGCCGCCTCCGCCGCCGTGTGCGGGGTTGGGACAGCCGCCGCCGCTGCCGGGCCCGCAGCTCCCCGCGTCCTTGCCGCCGCCGCGCGCGCCGTTGCCGCCGTTCTTCCCATCGCCACCTTGACCGCCGCCGCGGCCATTTCCGTTGCGGCCATTGCCACCTCCGCCGCTTCCGCCGCCGCCGAGGATGAAGACGCCGGGGTTCATGCCGGGGATCACCGCCGCATTCGGAAACGGGGCCGTTCGCGCCATGCGGGCATGCTCGGCGACGGGCGTGCCGCTCGCAACCTGCCGGCGGTTCCTCGACGCCGTCCGCGGCGGTCCCCGCACGCGGCGGTGCATGCCGGCGGGCGTCCCCGCACGCGGCGGTGCATGCCGGCGGGCGTCCCCCCACGCGGCGGTGCACGCCGGCGGGCGTCCCCCCACGCGGCGCTGGCCTGCCAGGCCGCCCGCCGGCGGCCGGTTCCGGGCATCCGCGAGAGCTCGCCCTAGCGGACCGCGTTCCCAGAGAGGCATCGACGGCCGACCTCTCCCGGCGCGCGCGATGCCCCGCAGGCCTCCGCCGCTCCTTGGTGCCCCCACTTGGGCAGGCTACCGTCCCGCCATGTCCAGGACCGGGCGGCGCAAGCAGAAACCCACGCCGCGGCAGGGCGCCCCGGAGCTCACGCCGAAGAACGTGGCGCGCATGGAGGTCGACGCCGCGGTCTACCGCCTCGTGAAGCTCCTTGGCCGCTACCCGGACGGGCACCCCGACGCGAAGGCCCGCGGCGCCCTGGAAAAGACGCTGCCCGTCCTCGACGCGCTCCGCGCGAGCCACCCGGACCACCCGCAGGTCGCCTGGGTCTCCGGGATGATCCTTCGCAAGCTCGGCCGCCTCGACGAGGCCGTGCAGCTCGCCCGCCGGGCGTTCGAGCTCGATCCGACGTTCGCGACCGCCGTGAGCCTGGCCTACGTCCTCCGCGAGCGCGGCGAGATCGACGCGGCCCGCGACGCGTTCGAGGCCGCCGCTCGCCTCGATCCCGAGGACGTCTCGGCCCGCTGCGACCTCGGCGCCATGCTCTGCGAGGCCGGCCGCACCGACGAGGGGCTGCGCCACCTCGAGGCCGTCCTCGCGGCGCAGCCGGCGCACCCAGCCGCCTTCCCGATCCACGCCTACCACCGCGCCGCGCGCGACGGCGACGCCTCCGCATATGACAAGCTCGCGGCCTACGCCAGGGCGCACCCGGAGAGCGCCGCCGCCGCGTGGGCGCTCGAGCGCCTGCGCGCCGAGGGGCTCCACCATCCCGCTCCCGCCGCGGTCGTCGAGGGCTTCGTCGCGGGCGCCGCCGAGGCGCTCGACCACCTCCACCGCGATCACGATCCGTGGCTGAACCGCTTCGGCGCCCGCGCGCACGGATACCGGCTCCACCCGCCGCTCACCGCGCGAGACATCGAGCGCGTCGAGGCCTCGTGCGGCGCTCGCATACCCGCCGATTACGCCGCCTTCCTGACCCGCGTCGGCAGCTCCGGCGCCGGCCCGTACCACGGGCTCCTGCCGCTCGACGGCCCTGGACAGCTCGAGAGCCTGACCGGCGAGTTCCCCCATACGAGGGCCTACCGACCCGATCCACGGACGCTGACCGCACCCCAGCGCGCCGCGCTCCAGACCGACGAGGTCGTCCGCGGGACCGTCGCCCTCGCGCACATGGGCTGCGGCTACTTCTCCGTGCTCGTGATCCGCGGCCCGCGCGCGGGCAGCGTCTGGGCGGATCTTCGCGCGGCAGGCCTCGGCGTCGTCCCGACCCACGACAGCTTCACCGCGTGGTACCGCGGCTGGATCGAGGCGCTCTCCAGGGGAGAGCCGGCGCGGATCCCCGTGGAGCCAGGACGGTGCTCGGCGCCCGCGGCGCTCAGCGACTACCTTGCTTCATGGGAGCGGGAACACGCGCTCCGGCCCGGCACCCTGGACGAAGCAGGGACGCGACGGGCGCTGCGCGAGATCCCCGACGCCGGGATCGCGATCCAGGCGGCGGCGTCCAGGTACTTCGACGCCGGCGATCCCGTGGACCCCTGTCCCAGCTGCCAGCACATGTTCGATCACTTCCTCCGGAAGAACATGCTGCAGCCCGCGCAGATCCGCCCCGGCGTGCCACCCAGGGCAGCGCGGCGGGCCCCGCCCGAGGCGTAGCCTACCCCCTCGGATCCGCGCGCCGCCTCCGGGCGCGGCGCGGCTCGCCGCGGACGCTGTCCGCCCCGCTGGCGGGCTCGGGCGACGGGGCGAAGCCGATCGCCGCGAGCTCGCTCTCGCCGATGACGTCGCCCTTGGCCACGAGCGCCGCGCGGAGCAGGACCGCGCCCATCTCGGCGTCGTTGCCGGGCCACGGGTGGTCGAGCACGGCCTGCAGCGCCCGCAGATCGAGGCCGAACGGACGGCCCCGCAGGCGGACGCCGATGCGCGCGAGGTGATCCAGCGCGAGCGCGCGGAGATCCTCGGCGCGCGACGACAGCGAGGGCAGCGCGACGGCCCGGTCGCCGAGCCGGTCCGCGAGCCGCTCGCTCAGCTGGCCGGTCGCCGCGAGCGCGTCCACGGTCTGGGGCACCGCCACGACGAGCCCCACGTCGTCCGGCAGCGCCGCGCCGAGGTAGCTCTGCACCTCCGACGGCAAGGCCTGGGCGTCGAGCACGAGCAGCGTGCCCCCCCGCGCCGCCTCGATGGGCGAGCTGTCCGGATCACGCCACAGTGCGAGCGCGGTCGGCGTCCCCGAGGAGCCCTCGATCGCCGCCGCCTCGTCGCGCGCCGGCGCAGCGCCCCGCTCGTCGCGCGCCGGCGCAGCGCCCCGCGCCTGCGCGAACGCCTGCGCGAACCCCTCGGGGAGGGGCGCCGCGCCGTCGACGATCGCCAGCGGGCCGCCCGCGCGCGGCGAGGTCAGGTGGACGACCGCGCCCCACGCCACGGCGTCGATCCCGGGCGCCGTCAGCAGCGTGACCGGGCCGCCGGCCACGCCGAGCCGCTCCAGCTGCTCGAGCGCCGCGCGGGCGGCGGGGCTGTAGGCGGCGGCCCGCGCCGGCCGCGCGAGCAGCGCCGCGATCGCGCGGAAGCGCCCCGCGCCCTGCGCCACGGCGCGCTCGAGCCGGCTCACCTCGCGCGCGCGCTCCTCGGCCTCGCGGCGGGCGGCGACCTCGCGGCCGCGCGACCCCGACAGCATCGCCGACACCGCGATCACCGCGCCGAGCCGGTCGGCGACAGCGCGCAGGCCGCTCACCTCCTCCAGCGTCATCGGCGACGCGCGCCGGGCCCGCGGGATGGCCAGGGCCCCGATCGGGCCCTCCGCGTCGTTCACCAGGGCCACGACGCCGACGTCGCGCTCCGCGAGCCAGGCGAGCAGCGGGCGCACCTCCGGCCGCCGGACCTCGACGGCCTCGGCGGCCTCGACGCGAAGGACGCGCTCCGGCTCGATCTGGGCGAGCTCGATGAGGCGCGCCGGCACCTCCGCCGGCTCGGTGTGCGCGTAGCCGGCGCGATCGACGGTCACCCGCTCGGGCGGCGAGAGCAGGTAGAGCGCCGGCGGGGCCTGCCCGGCGACGCCGGCGTCCGACGCCTCGCGCAGCGCGGAGAGGGCCGCCTCGAGCGCCGCCTCCGGCTCCGGGTTCATCGCCGCGCGCGTCGCGGCGTCGAAGGCCCCGAGCCAGCGCGCCCCCTCCGGCGCGAACCGGCGCGCGAGCGCCGGCGCCGCGAGCCCCGCGAGCGCGCACAGCGCGCACGCGCCGAACACGGCGACGCCGACGGAGGACTGCGGCGCGCCCCGGAGCCCGAGATCGCCGCGCGGCGCCTCGTGCACGGCGTAGACCGCGAGCAGCGCCGGCGGGGTCGCGAGCGTCGCGACGGCGAGCGTGCCGCGGAGCGCGCGCGAGACCTGCGCGGCGTCCGCGGCCACGGTGCAGAACGCGACGCAGACCGCCGCGACGGCGCTCGTGACCGGCAGGATCGACTCGGGGGGCGCGACGCCGACGAAGGCCGCCGCGAGGCCGACCGCCAGCGCGGTCGCGGTGAGCAGCAGCGCGGCCTCGACCCTGTCGGCCACGCCGAGCTCGATCCGCCGCGCGATGCGGACGCGCGCGATCGCCACGAGCGTCACCGTGAGCGAGCCGAGCGAGGCGGCGGACGTGGCGTAGTGGACGAGCAGCGGATCGAGATCGGCCGTGCGCTCGGGCGCCACCGCGGAGACGGCGGGCAGGGCGATCGCCACGGTCCAGAAGAGCGAGGCGAACGCCGCCGCGTCGAGGCGCCGCGTGCTCGGCGGAGGCTCGAGAAGGCCGCCGAGGCCCGCGATGCGCGCGAGGCCGACCAGGGCGGCCATCGCCGCGGCCGCCGCGCCGAGGTTGCCGAGCGCGATCAGCGCGAGCCCGGCGGGGCCGCTCCGCGCGGCGGCGAGCATCGCGGCGCCGGTGAGGCAGACGGCGGCCGCGCTGCGGGCCGCCGGCTCGATCCGGTCCTCTCCCCGCGGCGGCCGCTCTACCCAGCGGAGGCCAAGCGCGAGCAACGCGGGCAGCCCGAGCAGGGCGAGCCACGCGGGCCCGTGGCCGCCGGACGCCCGGAGCGCGGCGAAGGCGGTGTAGGCGACGGCGGCCGCGGCGATCCAGAACGAGCGCCGGCGCAGCATCGCGGCGAGCGTAGCGTCTGGTCACGGGGGCGCCAACGAGGCGGTCTCATCGAGGTGACGACCGCGCCGCCCGCGCCGCTGCCGCGGCCAGACGCTCCTTCGCTACCTCAGGGCGGGAGCGCCGCGATGTAGTCGTAGAGACACTTCTTCTCGTCGGCGCTGAGCTCCGGGCCGAGCGGCATCCGGCTGTCGCACGGCGGGGGGTCCGAGAGCTTCATGTAGAGCAAGCTGGCGTCCGGATCGCCCGGCACGATCACCGTGCCGTTGCCGCCGCAGTCGGACGCCTGGCCCGCGACCCTGGTCTCCCAGCCCGTCGTCAGATTGAGGCCCCCCAGGTTCGCTTGCCCATCGTGGCAGCCCGCGGTGGCGCACTTCGCCGCCACCAGCGCCTGCGCTTCCGCGCATCCGGTCCCACCGCCGCTGCTCGCGCTGGTGGTCGCAGCGTCGCCGCCGCTGGTGGCCGCAGCGTCGCCGCCGCTGGTGGCCGCAGCGTCGCCGCCGCTGGTGGCCGCGGCGTCGCCGCCGCTGCCGGTCGTCGCGCCCTGGCCGTTTCCGCCGCCAGGCCCGTCGCCGCCGGCGAGGTACTGGTCCTTGTCCTCGAGGGTCCCCGCGCAGCTGATGATGAACGCAGCGCCGCTCATCACGGCGGCGGCGAGCGCGGTGCGCCCGCCAAGGAAAGCGATGTACGTCACGTGCTACCTCTCTCTCTCGCTCAGTAAACGTAGGCTCCGGCGAGCCGCACCCCAAGGTACTGGTCGATCGCCCCGCCGGCCACGTACGGGTCGCCGATCGCGGGCTCGAACGACGAGAAGAACCGCGCGTACTCGACGAGGAGCCGCGCCTCGACGCCGGTCGTGACGGGCACGAGCACGCCGGCCATCGCGCCGATGCCCTGCACGCTCGCCCCGGCGAACCGATCGTAGACCGGGCCTGACGAGAGCGGGAAGAGGTAGTCGGCGCCGAGCGCCAGCGCGACCGGGCCGGCCGGCACCCGCAGGTCGAGGCCGCCCCGGACCAGCGTGTAGGAGACGTTCGGCACCGTCCTGGCCAGGGCCTCCGGCGCGTCGACCTCGAAGGTCAGGAGCCGGAGCCCGGCGGAGATGCCGAGCACGGCCGACTCGCCGATCGACAGCCGCTCCCGCAGCCCCAGGTTGACGCGCTGGTAGGTCGTGCTGATCGGGTCGCCCTCGCCCACCGCCGAGTTGAGGCCGAGCGCCAGCATGTACCCCGCGGTGATGCCGAGGCCCTTGAGCACCGGGATGTCCGTCGACGCGAGCGGGTACACCTCGCCGGAGATCGACACCGCGGGCTGACCGAAGACGTCGTAGGGCCGGAGGTTCTGCGTGACCGGATCGGAGTACTCGAACCAGCGGCCGGTGAACTCGACGCCGGCCTCGACTGAGAACAGCGCCGAGCGGGGGTCGTGGCGCTTGCGCTTCCCGCCCTTGTCGCCGTCGTCGCCGCCCTTGTCGCCGTCGTCGGCGCTCTTGTCGCCGTCGTCGCCGTCCTTCTCGTCGTCGCCGTCCTTCGCGCCGTCGCCCTCGTCGCCGCCGTCCTTCGGCTTGTCCTCGTCGGCCGCGGCGGCCGCCGGCGCGATCTGCGAGAGCGTCGGGCCGAGCAGCTCTTCCAGCGCCTTCTTGCGGTCGTCCCGCGAGCCGCCCAGCGGCACCGCGCCGTCCACCGCGAGGTCGCCGGCGTTCTCGTCGACGTAGACGAGGTGGACCTCTTTCTTCTTCTTCTTGTTCGTCCGCGAGACGCCGTAGATCACCCCCTCCACCTTGGCGGCCTTGCCCGCCTTGCGGATGCGGTCGATGGCCTTCTTCCGCTGGGCCTTCGCCACCAGCGCGTCGCCCACCGGCTTGGTCTGGCCGGCGCCGCGCAGCGACTTCGAGAACGCGTCAGCGTCCACGACCTTCAGCGTCTCCGGGACGAGGGACGCGATGTCCTCGCGGATGTCGTCCGCGTTCGGCCCCTCGATGTGGATCGCGATCGACTTCGACCCCTTGGGGGCGGCGAGCGCGATGGGCGAGAGCGCGAACGTCGTGACCGTCGCGGCGGAGAGCCCGAGGAGGATCCTCCCGCAGAGGCTCAAAGAGAGGGACAGCGTTCTGAACCTGGTCGGCTTCCGCGTGGGCCTTTTGCCGGCAGCGGCGTCAAACGAAGCTTGCACGCGCGCGAGCCTACAGGCGATGTCGCGGCTGGATCCAGCGTCTTTCGAGGGGGGTGAGCGACATTTCTGGTGACGCGCAGTGTCGCTACGAGACTCCGCTGCAATCGGACTCGCGGGCCTCGCGGAGCCTCGTCTTCCTTGGCGCCTTGACGGGCCCCAGCGAAGGGAGAAATGTCGTCGCACGATGCGCAGCGCCGCAACGCAGCGCATCGCGGGCCAGCGCGTCCCCCCGGGGAGAGGACAGATGGATCGGTCAAGAGGACGGCACCGCCGCGCGGCGCGCGGCCCCGGCGGCTCTCTCGGGCTCGCGATCGTCGTGGCGGCGGCCGCCGCCTGCTCCGGCGGGCGCGGCGGCGGGGCCGCGGGGGGAGCGGAGGGCGAGGCGCCGCGCTGCGCGGACATCCGGCCGGGCGCGTCGCCGCTCCGGCGGATGACGCGCTTCGAGTACAACAACACGATCCGCGATCTCCTGGGCGACGACAGCGCGCCGGCCGACGCCTTCGTTGTCGAGGAGGAGGCGCTCGGGTTCAACAACCAGGCGGCGGCGCTCGGGGTCACGCAGCTCCTCGCCGAGCAGCTCATGAAGGCCTCCGAGGCGATCGCGGCGCGGGCCGCGAAGGATCTCGGGAAGCTCCTTCCGGGGTGCGACCCGGTGGTGCAGGGGCCCGACGTGTGCGCTGCCGAGCTCATCGAGCGCCTCGGCAAGCGCGCGTTCCGCCGTCCCCTCGCGCCCGCGGAGAGCGAGCGGCTCGCGCGGCTCTTCGCCTCCGGAAACGACGAGCACGGCTTCTCGACCGGCGTCGAGCTCGTGATCCAGGCGATGCTCCAGTCGCCGCACTTCCTTTACCGCGTCGAGCACGGCATGCCGGATCCGGCCGGCGAGGGCGTGGTGGCGCTCTCGGACCACGAGATCGCCTCGCGGCTCTCGTACCTGCTCTGGAGCTCGATGCCCGACGACGCGCTGTTCGCTGCAGCCGACGCGGGGGAGCTCCGCACCGCGGAGCAGATCGCCGCGCAGGCCCGCCGCATGCTCGAGGATCCGCGCGCCCGCGCCGCCGTCGCGAACTTCCACGCGCAATGGCTGCAGCTGTCGAACATCGACACCCTCACCAAGGACCCGGCGGTCTACCCCGGCTTCCACGCCGGGCTCCCGGCGCTCCTCCGGGCGGAGACCGAGGCGTTCCTCGATCACGTCGTGTTCGAGGACGACGCCGGCGACGTGGCGACCCTGCTGACGGCGCCCTACTCGCTGATGAACGCCGAGCTCCGCGCTTTCTACGGGCTGGGAGCGGCGGGCGGCGCGGAGGCGCCCGGCGCGCTCTCGGTCGTGCCGCTCGATCCCGCGCAGCGCGCCGGCTTCCTCACCCAGGCCAGCGTGCTCGCGGTGCTCGCGAAGCCGGACCAGTCGTCGCCCGTCCATCGCGGCAAGTTCGTCCGGGAGCGGCTGCTCTGCCGGACGCTGCCGCCGCCGCCGCCCGACGTGGACATCCAGCCGCCGCCGGTGCGGGACGGGATCCCGACCCGCAGGCAGTTCGAGCGGCACGCGGAGGACCCGGCCTGCGCCGGTTGCCACCGGCTCATGGATCCGATCGGCTTCGGGTTCGAGCGCTACGACGGGATCGGCCTCTACCGCGAGGTCGACCAGGGCGTCCCGGTCGACGCGAGCGGCGAGATCGTGGGGAGCCGGGACATCGATGGGCCCTTCGACGGGGCGGTGGAGCTCGCGCACCGCCTCGCGGAGAGCGACGAGGTGCGCCAGTGCGTCGCGACGCAGTGGTTCCGCTTCGGCTACGGCCGCGCCGAGCAGGCGGAGGACGAGTGCAGCATGCGCCAGATCCAGGCGGCGTTCGCCGAGAGCGGGTACAACATCAAGGCGCTGCTCGTGGCGCTGACCCAGACGGACGCGTTCCGCTACCGCCGCGCGGCGCGGGGCGCAGGGGGCGCGCCGTGAGCGGGGCCGTGCAGCGCCGCGCGTCGAGGAGGCGCCTCGATCGCCGCGCCTTCCTGCGCGGGGCCGGCGGGCTCGCCCTCGCGCTCCCCTTCCTCGACGCCATGGCCGGATCGGCGAGCGCGGTCGATTTCCCGAAGCGCTTCGTCGTCTTCTTCACCGGCCTCGGCACGGTGAAGGAGGCCTGGCAGCCGATCGGGACCGAGACGTCGTTCGAGCTCGGAGAGATCCTCGCGCCGCTCTCGCCCTACCGGGACAAGCTGCTCGTCGTCGAGGGCATCGACATGGAGTCCGCCTACCACGGGCCGGGCGACTCTCACCAGCAGGGCATCGGCCAGGCGCTCACGGGCACGGAGCTCCAGGAGGGGACCCTCTTCCCGTACGCCTGCAACCCCGCCGCGCGGGTCGGCTGGGGCGGGGGCATCTCGGTCGACCAGCTCCTCGCCGCGAGGCTCGGGGCTCGCACGAAGCTCTCGTCGCTCGAGCTCGGCGTCCAGGTCCAGTACGCCAACGTCTCGTCGCGCCTCTCGTACCTCGGCCCGGGCCAGCCGGTCCCGCCGGAGGACGATCCGCGCGCGGCCTTCGACCGGCTGTTCCTGGACCTCAGCGCCGACCCCGCGGAGCTCGCGCGGCGGCGCGTCCTGCGCCGCCGGGTGCTCGGCAGCGTCATGGAGGACTACGGCGCCCTCGCGCGCGAGCTGGGGGGCGAGGACCGGCAGAAGCTGGAGCGGCACCTCGACGCGCTGAACGACATCGAGCAGCGGCTCGACGTGCCGGCGCTCCTCGGCGGCGCGTGCGCCCTGCCGGCGCTGGGCGAGCCGCTCGACGTCTACGCGAACGACAACTTCCCCGCGATCGGGCGGCTGCAGACCGATCTGCTCGCGATGGCGCTCGCCTGCGATCTCACGCGGGTGGCGTCCATCCAGTGGAGCGCGACCCAGGCGGGCAAGGTGTTCACGTGGCTCGGCCAGTCGGAGACGCACCACGCGCTCTCGCACTCGAACATCGCCGACGCGGACAAGCAGCGGCAGCTCGTCGACATCGGGCGCTGGCAGGCGGAGCAGCTCGCGTACCTGCTCGAGCGGCTCGACGCCGTCCAGGAGGGCACGGGCACGCTCCTCGACAACACGCTCGTCCTCTGGTGCACGGACATCTCGGAGGGGCAGAGCCACTCGCGGCGCGACATGCCGTACGTGATCGCGGGGGGCGCCGGCGGGGCGCTCAGGACTGGAAGATTCTTGCGCTATGCCGGCGATCCCCACAACAACCTGCTCGTCGCGCTGTGCAACGCGATGGGCGTGGACGTGTCGACGTTCGGCAACCCCGCGTACTGCACGGGGGCGTTGCCGGGCCTCTCGGTCTAGTTGCGCGCGCCGGAAATCCCTCCAGGGATCGCTGACGCGCGCAACCAGGGCGACCGCGAAGCGGACGCCGGGGTCCGGGGCGGAGCCCCGAGGAGCCAGCCGCCGGCGCGCGTCCGCCGGGTGTTTTGGGCTTTTCGTCGCGCGCCGATTTTGGCAAGTAGGCCCGCATGGGCGCCCTGCTGTCCTCCGGGAAGCCTCACGGTGCGCGGCGCGCGGCGCGCCTCGCTCTCTGTCTCGCTCACCTCGCGGCGCTCACGGCCGCGGCGTGCGGCTGTCGCAAGCCCGCGGACGCCTCCGCGGACGCGGGGGCCGCGGCCCCTGCCGGCGACGCGGGCGCCGACGCGGCCCCCTCGGCGCTCACAGCGACCGAGGGGCAGGCCGCGCCTGCGGCGCCCGCGGCGTCCGCGTGGCCGCCGAGCGACAAACCGCTGCTCGGCGTGACGGCCTTCGTGGCGACCGTCTACAAGGAGCCGCGCGACACGTCGAAGAAGCTCGGGTACCTGCGCGTCGGCTCCAGGGTGCCCCGCTCCGCCGAGCCCGCCGGCACCGCGGGCTGTCCGGGCGGCTGGTATGCGATCGAGCCCCACGGCTACCTCTGCGTTGGCGAGGAGGCGACGCTCGACCTGAACGACCCGATCCTCAAGGCCGCCGGCCCTGGGCCGAACCTGAGGACCGCGCTCCCGTACCGGTACGCCTTCGTCCGCGCGGTGCTGCCGCTCTACCTGCGCGTCCCCACCGCCGAGGAGCAGCGCAAATCGGAGTTCAAGCTCGACGAGCACCTGTCGTGGTTCGAGGAGAACAAGGCGACCGTGCAGCGGGTCGTCCTCGGCGCGAACGACGTGGCGATCGACGCGCGCGGCGTGCCGCTTGCTGGCAAGCAGCTCGGCGAGCTCGGCCTTGGGAAGAACTCGCTCGAGATCGGCGAGGGCGCGCTGCTCGGCGGGGAAGGGGACGGCGACCCGATCCCGTTCTGGCTCGAGGGCGGCAAGCGCCTCATCCGCAACATCAGCGACTTCAAGGTCCCGGACTACGCGGTCTTCGCCGATCGCGCGCGGCGCTTCACGGGGCTGTCGCTGATCGGATCGTTCACGACCGGACCGGAGTCGCTGAGCCGGCGGTTCGCGATCACGACCGATCTCCGGCTCGCGCCTGCGACGAAGATCAAGCCCGACACCGGCTCTCCCTGGCACGGCGTCGAGCTGACCGACGCGCTCACGCTGCCGCTCGCCTTCGTCCGCGCGCGGAGCGCCCGCGACGTCCAGATCCAGGGCGACAAGGCGACGCCGGGCAAGGAGCTGCCGTTCCGGGACATCGTCCCGCTGACCGGCAGGATGCGCCGGATCGAGGGCGTGAAGTACTACCGCACCCGGGATCAGCGGTACGTGAGCCAGCTCGACGTCGGGCTCGCGGTCGCGCCGTCCGCGTGGCCGGAGGTCGCCGAGAAGGGCGAGAAGTGGATCGAGGTGTCGATCACGCACCAGACGCTGGTCCTCTGGGAGGGCAAGCGCCCGGTCTACGCCACGCTGGTCTCGACCGGCCAGGCCGGGGTGGCCGATCCCAAGACCACGACCGCGACGGTGCGCGGCATCTTCCGGATCCGCAACAAGCACATCACGGCGACGATGGACTCGAACGAGTCGTCGAGCGTCGGCGGCCGCGCGGAGACGACCGCCGACGCGCCGTCGGCCTCGCGCGGCGCGAAGCCGGAGAAGGGCGGCTCCTCGAAGGAGCGCTCCTCGAAGAAGCCGGGCGCGAGCGCTGCGGCGAAGCCCGCGGCAGGCGAGAAGGTGGTCCCCCGGAAGGGCGACGGGGAGTACGGCGTGACGCGGCGCCGCGGCGAGGGGACCTATGCCCTCAAGGACGTGCCGTACATCCAGTACTTCGCGAGCGGCTACGCGCTCCACGCCGCGTACTGGCACGACGTCTTCGGCACGCCGCGCAGCCACGGCTGCATCAACCTGTCACCCATCGACGCCCACCGGCTCTTTCTTTGGACCGATCCCCCGGTGCCGCCCGGATGGCACGCCATCAACACAGGCGAAGAGCTGGGCGAAGGAACGACGGTCATCGTGCACGAGTAAGAGACGCGATCGCTGTCTGGATGAAGGGGTGCGGGGGCGCTTCAGTGCTTCGGCGCGGTGCGGAGGAGGTCGGTCAGGGCGTCGTCCGCGGAGGCGGCGAGGGCGTCGAGGAGCGCGGCCAGGCGGGCGTGCTGGTCCGGGGTGAAGGGGGGCATGCCGAAGCGCGCGCGGACGCCTGAGAGGCGAAGAGCTAGGCCGGCGCCGTCCTGGTAGCCGGCGATCCAGGGGCCGCGGAGGAGCTCGTCGCAGATGCGATGGAGCCGCGACTCGAAGGCGGCGCGATCGGCGAGGGCGCCGGCAGGGGAGGGGGCGCGCTGCTGGAAGTGGTGGATCGAGGCGGCGGTCTCGGTCGGGGCGCCGTCGATGGCGTCGAGGCCGGCGCGGAGGTCGTCGAGGAGGGGCGCTAGGCCCGTCCTGCGGACGAGCGCGCCGTCGAGGCACATCTCCCAGAGCACGTGCGCGAACAGCGCGAGCCGGGGCGCGCCGAGCGAGGCGGCGCGCAACGCGGCGGCGAGGCGGCGCTCACCCTCCACGAAGACGGGGGCGGCGTGGAACCAGCGGTCGACGGCGACGTGGTGGTCGATGCCGGCCAGCACCTCGGCGAGGCGGGGCGGCGGGGCGGCAGGGCGATCGGGCGCGCGGGAGGGCCTGACGCGCCGGTCGGCCATGCGCCAGAGGTCCGGGAGCATCGCCGCTGCGCCCGCGGCGGCCGAGCCGAGGTCGCGCGCGGCGAGGTGGCGATGAAGCAGGAAGTTCATGCGTTCAGGATGGCGCTGCCGTCCGCGGCGGTCGACGATGAACCGACGCGGCGCGCTCTCCCTCGCCCTTTCGATTCCCGCTCTGGGGCAAGGGATACTGCTTCTTCGGCGTCCCTGCGCGCCCGTGAGCGCCTGAAGCGCAGGCCGACCGTGACAGGCAAAGAGCGAGTTCGGCCGCTGCGCTCATGTAGGCAAATCAGCGCCGTCGAGCTCGAATCACCGGCCTCATCATGACCCGGCCGGCGGAGGCGGCTCCATGCCAGTCGCCCGTCGCGGCCGTCAGGGCCTCTTTCCCTCCCTGGAGCCGCGGGCGAGGGGATGTGCGAGGCGGGGCGCGCGTGGAGACGGGCCGCTGTCCGAGCACTCTTGCCGCTCGCGCCTCCCACGCGCAGCGAGGGAGGCGCGAGCGGCCCATGCGAGTTCGGCGGGCCCCACGCGCGCCCCGCCTCGCACATCCCCTCGCCCGCGGCCGTTGCTTCTCTTGCTCGGGGTTCGGCGCAACAGGTAGCCTAGGCAACGATGCAGGCCAGCGACCCGTTCGGCTGGGTGGGGTCGATCATCGACGGCCAGTTCGCCGTCGAGGCGCTGGCGGGCGAGGGAGCGTTCGGCGTCGTCTACCGGGCCCGGCACCTCGGCTTCGATGCGCCGGTCGCCGTCAAATGTCTCAAGATCCCCGCGGGTCTAAGCCCTGACCAGCAGGACGGCTTCCTCGCCAAGTTCCGCGAGGAGGCGCGCCTGCTCCACCAGCTCTCGCGCCGGACGATGGGCATCGTCCAGGCGCTCGACATCGGCGCTGCCGCGGCTCCGAAGGGGCCCTGGACGCCGTACATCGTCATGGAGTGGCTGGAGGGCGAGACGCTCGAGCAGGATCTCAAGCGCCGCAGCGCCGAGAAGCTCCCGCCGAGGAGCCTCGGCGACGCGATCCGGCTCCTCGCGCCGGTCGCCTCCGCGCTCGCCGTCGCCCACGACGAGAACGTGTCTCACCGCGACGTCAAGCCGGCCAACCTGTTCCTGCTCGGCGACCGCATGAAGGTGCTCGACTTCGGGCTCGCCAAGGTCTTCTCGGAGACGCCGACGTTCGCAGAGGCGCTCGTCCAGACGGGACGAACGTTCCGCGCCTTCACGCCGCAGTACGGCGCGCCGGAGCAGTTCAGCCCGCGGTTCGGCGCCACGGGGCCCTGGACCGACGTCTATGCGATGGCCCTCATCCTCGTCGAGGTCGCGAGCGGTCAGCCCGCCCTCTCGGGCGGCGACGTCATCCAGCTCTTCGTCGCCTCGAGCGACGAGGCGATCCGGCCGAGCTTCCGTTCCCGCGGGGTGAACGCGAACGCCGACGTCGAGGCGGTCCTCGGCCGCGCGCTCGCGATCAACCCCTCGCAGCGGTTCCACAACCTCGGCGAGATGTGGGCCGCCCTGGAGGCCGCCCACCGCTCCAGCATCGTCGTGGTGGCGCGCGACACCCTGCGCGCGCCCGCCTTCGGCCCGAGCGACACGAACGACGACGCGGACGGGCTGCTCGACCTCGCCACCGTCCACCTGCCGCCGCTGCCGCCGCCGCCGGCGCTGTCGGTCCCGCCGCCGTCGCTGCCGCCGTCGTCGAGGTCGTGGCTGGCGCCGGACAGCAGCGGGATGAGGGGGAGCGTGAGCTCCGATCGCGGCTCGCCGCGGACCCGGGCCGCGCTGCCGTTCGAGGGTGGAGAGCACCGGATCTGCACCGTCCTGTTCGCCGATCTGTCCGAGGCGACCGCGCTCTCGTCGCGGCTCGATCCCGAGGACGTCAAGGACGTCGTCGACCGCTGCTATCAGGAGCTCGCGGAGCACGTCGAGCAGATGCACGGGATCGTCGAGCGGCCGATCGGCGGGCGCGTCATGGCCGTCTTCGGCGTCCCTCGCTCGACCGACAGCGACGCCGAGCGGGCGATCGTCGCGGCGCTCGGCGCGCAGGCCGCGATCCCGCGCCTCGCGCTGCCGCGCGCCGCGCGATCGGTCCGCCTCTCGGTGCGGTTCGGGATCGCGACGGGGCGGGCCTTCGTCGGCGCGGGAGGCTCGGCGCGTCAGGACCTCGCCGTCATCGGCGACGCGGTCGACGGCGCGGGGCGCCTGCAGCAGCTCGCGCCGCGCGGCGCGATCGTGATCGGCCGCGACACCCACCGCCTCGTCCTCGGGCGCTTCCACGTCGAGCCGATCGACGCGGGCGCGGGTGCGGTCCGGGCGCCGGCGGCGCCTCCGGCGTCCACCGCTCACGGCGCGGCGCAGCCGATCTACCGCGTGCTCGGCGAGGCGCCGCTCCACCACGCGTTCGCGCCGCCCGATTTCCATGGGCTCTCGACGCGCCTCGTCGGGCGCGGCGCGGAGATGCAGCGCCTGTGTGATCTCGTCGAGACCGCCTTCCACGAGCGGCGGCCGCGCCTCATCACGCTGGTCGGCGCGCCCGGCGTGGGACGGACGCGGATGCTCGCAGAGCTCTTCGCGGGCCTCCGCGACGGCGGCGCCGGGGGCGGCGCGCCCTCCTCGGAGCGCGGGTACGCGCTCGCGCCGCCCGGGGAGCTGCTCACCCTCTCGGCGCAGTGCTCGGCGCTCGCGCAGGAGTCGAGCTATGGCCTGGCCGGCGCGCTGCTCCGCCGCTGGTTCGGGATCCACGAGGCCGATCCAGCCCAGGTCATCCTGCGCAAGCTGCGCCGCGGTCTGCGCTGGATCCGGCTGCGCGCCGCGCGCGCCCGCGTCCGCGCCGAGCGGGAGGCCGCCGGGGCGGGGGCCAGGGCCGCCGCGCTCGGGGGCGCGTCGCCCATCGTGACCCGCGCGTCGTCCGTCCCGCTCCGAGGGCCGATCAGCTCGACCGTCAGCGGGCGCAGGGGAGCCGGGGCGGCGCGGTACGAGGACGACGACGAGCTCGATCCGTCGCCCTCGCTGTCGAGGCCGAGCGGGGGGAGCGACCTCGAGGAGATCCTCGCCCGGCTGGCGGCGATCCTGGGCGCGCGGCCTGCGCCCGCAGGGCTGCTCGAGGCCGCGGCGCGCGGCAGCGTGCTGGCGAGGCGCCGGATCGCCTCCGCGCTCGTGCTGCTCGTCACCTTCGCCCTCGAGCGGACGCCGATGGTGATCGTGTGCGACGACCTGCAGTGGGCCGACGACGCGACGCTCGACCTCGTCGAGGAGCTCGTGGCGCACGCCGAGGGGCTGCCGCTCTGCATGGTGTGCACCGCGCGCCCCGAGCTCTACGAGCGCCGCCCCGACTGGGGCGTCGGGAAGGAAGCGTACGTCCGCGTCGACGCGTCACCGCTCGCGCGGCGGCACGCGGAGGAGATGATCCGGGATCGGCTCCGCGGCGCCTCCGCGCTCGATCTCGAGCTCGTGCGCGCGATCGCCGAGCGCTCCGAGGGCAACCCGCGAACCGTGGAGGAGACCCTCCACCTGCTCGTGGACGCCGGCGCCATCGAGGCCCAGGAGGGCGCGTGGCACGTCCGTGACGACGCGCTCAGCGCGCTGAGCCTGCCGCCGGCGGTGCACGGCGTGGTCCAGGCGCGCCTCGACCGCCTGGACGAGGCCGCGCGCGGCCTCCTCGCGCAGGCCGCGGTCGTCGGCCGGACCTTCTGGGAGGGCGCGGTCGAGCGGCTCCGGAACGACGCCCCGCAGGCGCGCTCGCCGATGTCGAGCGAGCGCATCCTCGCGGAGCTCCAGGATCTCGATCCGCCGTTCTCGGTGCGCCACGGCGGCAGCGCGTCCACCGCCGAGCTGCTCGCGCGCCTCTGCGAGCGCCAGCTGATCCGGCTCCGCTCCCCCGCGTCGTTCCCCGGCGAGCGCGAGTACGTGTTCGTGGAGCAGGCGACGTGCGAGGTCGCCTACGAGATGCTGAGCCTCAAGATCCGCCGGCGGATCCACCTGCTCGTCGCCGACTGGATCGAGCACCGCGCCCCGAACGCGGCGGCGCGCGACGAGGGCGCCGCCCTCCTCGCCCACCACTATGAGCGGGGCGGCGATCTGCGGGCGGCCGCGGCGGCGTACGACCGCGCCGCGGCGCACGCCACCGCGATCGGCGAGGGCGCCGCGGCGGCGCGCCACGCGGCGCGCGCCCGGGAGCTCCACGACGAGCTCGCGGCCGACGACGCGTAGGCAGGCCGCCGCTACCGCGCCTTGCCGCGCGCGTTCGGCAGCCGGGCGCCCGACACGACCAGCGCGTGGCGCAGGGCGTCCTCGAGCGCGCCGAAGGTCTCGAGCATCCGCGCGTCGCTTCCCAGCGTCACGATGGCCTGCGCGACCCCGGGGGAGATGCCCGACACGAGGCAGCGGCTGCCGAGCAGGCTCGCGGCCCGGGCCACCTGGAACAGGTGGTCGACCGTCGGCGTGTCCGCGACCTCCACGCCGGTCAGATCGAGCACGGCGAAGTGGGCCTGCGTGCGGACGATCTCCCCGAGCAGCTTCTCCATGATGTCCGTGGCCCGGACGCCGTCGAGCGCGCCGATGATGGGCAGCACGAGGACGCCCTCCCACGCCTGGATGATCGGCGTCGACAGCGCGCGGATCGCCTCCTGCTGCTGGCGCAGGACGCTCGCGGTCCGCTCGCGTTCGGCGTTCTCCGCGGCGAGCATCCGGTTCTTGCCTTCCAGCTCCTCGGCGTACACCTCGAGGCGCTCGATCGACTGGCGCAGCTGATCTTCGAGCCGCTTGCGCTCGGTGGTGTCCCGCATCGTCACGGCGACGCCGCCCTGGATCGGCACGATCTGATGGTGCACCCAGACGCCCGGGCGCGACGCCTGGGCGGTCGGCGCGGGCAGGAGGATCTCCTCCTCGATCGGCGCCCCCTTCCGGAGGCCGCGCAGGCACCTCGCGAGGAGGACGCCGGCCTCGACCGAGTGGACGAGCTCCGAGAGCCGCTGGCCGAGGAGCTGCTCGCGCGGCATCGACAGCATCGTCGCGGCGCGCGCGTTGAGCCCCGTGATCACGAAATCGGAGATCTCCTCGCTGTCGTCGCGGCGGGAGGCCAGCGTGAGGAACGCGTCCATGCTGGCCTCGACGGCCGCGTGGAAGCGCGCCTCGCTCTCCCGGCGCTGCTCCTCGGCGCGCCGGCGCTCGGTGATGTTCTCCCCCACGATGAGCGCGTTCGTGACCTCGTCGGCCCCGCGGATCGCGCTGACGTGGTTCGCGTACCACGCCCGCCCGCCGTTCGCCCCGAGGCCGACCACCTCGTAGCTCGCGCGGCCCCCCTCCTGGAGCACCGTCCGGAGCGCCTCCCTCACCGTGGCGTGGTACTCCGGCGCCGTGAAATCGTAGAGGCTCCGGCCGACGATGCTCTCCTCCCGGACCCCGGGAGACGGCCGGTTCACCGAGACGATGCGCGCGTCCTTGTCGACGACCACCAGGTGGTGCGGGATGCCGTCGTAGAGCGCCCGCAGCTTCTCCTCGGACTCACGGAGCGCGATCTCGGCGGTCTTGCGCCGCGTAACGTCGCGGGCGACGAAGTAGACGAGCCCCTCGTCGAGCGCGAGCATCGCGTTCCACTCGAGCCACCGGTACGAGCCGTCCTTGCAGAGGAAGCGGTTCTCGTAGGTGATCGTCTGCGCGCCCGTCGAGAACGTGTCTGTCTCCGAGAGGGTGCGCGCCTTGTCCTCGGGGTGGATGAACTCGAGGTAGGGCCGCGCCATCAGCTCCTGGCGGCTGAACCCGAGCGTGCGCTCCCACGAGGGGCTGAGCTCCTTGAACCGCCCGTCGAGCGTCGCGGCGCCGAGCATGTCGACGGCGAGCGCGTAGAGCCGCCGCTGCTCCTTGTCCTCTTCGCGCACGACCGCGCGCAGGATCGGCCCTGCTCGGTCGGGGAGGGGGAGCCGCGCGATCTGCGTGTCGGCCTGGATGAAGTCCCCGCCTGGGCGCCGGTAGAGCCACCGAAACCGCTGCGGCTCGCCCCGGCCCGCCGCGTCGAGCCGCTGCGCGAGGCCTTCGGCGGAGGCCTGTCCGTCGGGCTGCAGGAGCGGCGCGAGGTCCGCGAGCTCCCGTCCGACGAGGCCGTCCGCGGACCCGGCGAGCAGCCGGATCGCGCTCGGGTTGGCGTCGATCACGCGGCCGTTCTCCAGGAGGAGGAGCGCGTCTTCGGCCGCCTCGAACGCGGCGCGGTGGAGATCAGGCTGGCTCATCGTGGGCGCCGCAGGGTGTCAGGAGCGCCGTGCCGCCGGGTTGTCCTCTCGATCTCGATCGCCAATCAGCACCTCGAGCGGCCGCCGACACCCCCGCTCGGTCGCTGCCGCCAGCGGCGCATTGTGCAGGAAGCCTCGGTCGAGGTCCATGAGCCCGCGCGCGGCTCGGCGCGGGCCGTTGTCGTCGTCGCCGTCCTCGTCGTCTTCGTCCCCGTGCGTTTCGTCTCTCATCCGCTCCCTGGTTCGGGATCCGTTCCGGTGCAGGCCGCTCGCGCGGCGGCATTCGAGCGCTGTTGCCTTCGTCAATGTTGTCTGCCTGCCACCTGCTGGCGACGGCCTCTCGCGTGCTGCGGGCGCCGTGGTAGCGTTGGTCTGTATCGCGGGGGGTTCCTTCTGCGCTGCCTGTCGGCAGGCAGCTCTCGCGCGGTGCGAGGGGGTTCGATGATCTCAGAGGCGTGCGGGCTCTGCGCTTGGCCGGCGAGCCTTCTCGTCGACGACGTACAGCGGCACAAGAGTGCGCTCCTGGACATGGCGCTGCAGATGCGTGCGGACGACAAAGAGCCGCTCGCGCGCGTGGCCTTCCGGGGCGCGCTCTACTGGCAGCGCTGGCTCCTGACGAAGGAGCCTGGGCTCCACGAGGAGGCTCGGGTCGTCTCCGGGCTCGAGTTCGCCCGAGAGGCTGGCGACTGGAAGGAGGCCGACATGCTCCTTGCCCACGCCGACGGCTCGAGCGCCCTCGCCGGTCTGCCGTTCGTCGATCACTGGAAGGCGCTCGTCGCGCAGCACTTGCCGGAGCAGGTGAGCGACGAGCACGAGCTCGAGGAGACGTTCCAGGAGTTCCGGCGGCACCCCAGCGAGGAGGCCGCGGAGAGCGTGCGGCGCTGCGCCACGGCGATCGCGCCCCTCGGGTCGCCGGTCCCGGTGCACAGCCTCCTTGCGCGTGTGGCGATGGATCTCGGCCAGACCGAGGAGGCGGAGTTCCACCTCGCCGCGCTCGTCGTCTGCAGGCCGCTCTGGATCCCCTACGTCGTGCAGCTGGCCGAGCACCAGGCGAGGCTCGATCTGCCGCGCGCCCTCCGCACGATCGAGGACGCGCGCCGCCTCTTCGGCCCCGACTTCTGGCTCCCTCTTTGAGCGGGGCTCACCCGCTTCGGATACGGGCCCATCTCGGCGTTTTCGGTGCTCAGCGCACGGGAGTGCGCCTGCGCGCCGAAAACGCCGATCTGGACCCGTCTCCTGTGCGGGTGAGCCCCGCTCGGCGACGCAGCTCGGGAGAGCGTCAGCCGTCGACGGCCTTTGATCCTTTGGAGCGCACTTGTGGCCGGATCCAGTGCCCCCGGCCTCGCCTCAGGCGCTCTCGAGCGTGCGCATCCAGCCGCTGATCCGCGTCCCCGCCGGCTTGGGCCAGCCCATCCGCGCGAAGCGCTCGAGGAGCTGCGGCGTATGGTCTCCGGTGCGGCTGTCCTTGAAGGCCGCCCGCGCCGCGTCGAGCTCGCGCGCCGCCTCGTGGAAGCGCCCCTCGTGGTACGCGAGCCACGCGAGCGTCAGGTGCCGGTGCTGCCGGGGCTCCGCCTCCGCGAGCGCCACCGCCTCGCACGCCATCAGGTGCTCGCGAGCGAGCTCCGCGTCCCCGCGGTGGAGCGCGATCTGCGCGAAGAGCAGCCGCGCCTCCACCAGGCCCCACGGATCCCCGAGCCGCTCGAAGAGCCTGCCGGCGGCGAGCGCGTGCTCCTCGGCGAGCTCCGGCGCGCCCGCGTCGAGCGCCACCATCGAGAGGAGGCGCTCGCACCCGGCCTCGCCGCGCGGGTTCGCGACGTCGCGGAAGCTCTGCCGCGCCGCGAGCGCGCCCGAGCGCGCCGCCTCGAAGTTGCCGACGCGGTGGTCCGAGTGCGACAGCGCGAGGTCGCACTGCGCGAGCCCGAGCCGGTAGCCGATGGCGTCGAAGTCGGCGTGCGCGGTCGTGAGCAGCGCGCGCGCCGCCTCCGAGGTCGCCCCGGCCTGCTCGACCATGCTCTGCAGCAGCAGGCACTGCGCCCGGCCGAGCCGATCGCCGACCTCCATGAACCTCGACGCCCCGGACGCCAGCACCGCCCGCGCCCGCGCGTGCTCGCCGAGCAGGTAGTCGATCTCGCCGAGCAGCACCTCGCACTGCGCCTGCCCGTGGCCGTGGCCGATCTCGTCGAAGATCGCGTGCGCTCGCGCCACGAGCCGCCGGCCCTGCGCCTCCGCGCCGAGGTCCGACGCGATGTGCCCGAGCAGGCGCAGGCAGTGCGCCTGGTTCTCGCGGTCGCCGGCTTGCTCGAAGATACGCCGCGCGTCCTCGGCGTCGCGCCGCGCCTCGTCGAGCCTCCCCGCCAGCCGCAGCGCCTCGCCGCGGAAGCGCAGCTGCGTCCCGAGGCGCGTCCCCGTCAGCACGGGCCGCGCGTCCACCCCGCCCCGGAGGCCCGGGCGCGAGTCGCTCCCCCCGGGCAACTTGCCGTCGAGCACGGCGAGGTCGCGGAGCGTCGCCGCGATGTCGCGCGAGCTCTGCCAGTGCGCCGCCACGTGCGCGTGCATGAGCGCCGCGGCCTCGTCGGTGTCGCCGGCGCGCAGCAGGCTGACCACCCGGTGCCGGAGGATGCGGCGGCTCGACGCGGCCGGGTGCGCCCCGAGCGCGTCGGCGGCGGCGCGGAACACGCGGGCCGCGTCCGGCTCGAGGAAGAGCTGCGAGAGGAGGTGCTCCTGGAGCAGCGCGTGCGGCCAGCGCAGGCGATCGCCCACGGCGAGGAGGATCTGGGCGCGCTGCATGGACGCGATCGCCCGGTCCGCCGAGATGTCGAGCGAGGTGAGCAGCGCGCGCAGGATCTCGCGCCGGATGTCGCCGCCGAGCGCGGCGGCGGCGCGCGCGCCGGTGCGGAGCTCCTCGGGCAGCGCCGCGAGGCGCTCTTCCCAGAGGTCGGCGGTGGTCGCCGCCTGCACGGCCATCGACGCCCTCGGCACGAAGTACTTGCCCGCGCGCAGCTGGAGGTGGCCGCCGCCTGCCCACGCGTGCAGCAGCTGCAGCGCGAAGAGCGGGTTCCCCTTGCTGCGGGCCGTCGCCGCCTCGGCCGCCGCGTCGTCGAGCGGCAGCGTCTCCCGGAGCAGCGCGTGCGTCTGCGTGGGGTTCAGCGGGGCGACGTCGAGCCGCTCCCCGACGTAGGCCGCGAGCGCCCCCTCGATGCGCCTCGCCGCCACCGGATCGCACTCGACCGCCTCGCTCCTGACCGTCGCCACGACGAGGAGGCCCAGGTTCGGCGCGTCGCGGTGGAGCGTCATGAGCCCCTCGAACGTGGTCGAGGAGGCGTAGTGCAGGTCGTCGAGCCAGAGCAGCACCGGCCGGTCCCGGCCGATCCTCTCCAGGGTCTTGCGGATGATCAGCCAGCGGAGCTCGGGGCGGTCCAGGCGGAAGCGCTTCCCCGTCGGGCCGACCGCCTCGCTGCCCGGAGGCGACGGCTTGATCCACTCGGCGGTCGCCGCGACCCACGTCTTGCCGACCTCGTCCTCGGGCGGGACCTCCCAGAGGTTCATCAGCACCTTCTCGACGATCTCGCGCTCGGCCCGCTCCAGCCGGTAGTGCTGGGTCACCGCGCCGAGCACGCCGTCGAGCGGCGCCGCGATGCGCCGGTAGCGCGCGCGGAGCGGCACCATGAGCGCCCGCTCGTGGACCTCCTCGCAGAGCCACTCGGCCAGCCGGCTCTTGCCGACGCCGGCCTCGCCCGCGAGCAGGACGAACCGGTGCATCGCCTTCGGCGCGTCGACCATCTCGGCCACGACCTCCATGAGCCGCGCCCGCTCCCCGGTCCGCGCGACGAACGGGCTCGGCCGGAGCGCGAGCAGCCCGGTGGTCGTCACGGACGGCGGCGGGTCGTCGTCTGGAGGCTCGATGAGCTCGGGCGTGAGCAGCTCCTTGCGGCTCGGGGGCAGACGGCCGCTCGTCAAGAGGGCGATCGGCAGCGGCGTCGCTGTCACGTTCTCGTTGTTGCGCGGCTCGAACCGCTTCCACACCCGCCGCGCGTCGCCAGCGAAATCGAAGCGGTGCCAGGGCCGCTTCGCGAGCAGCCGCTTCGCGAACTTCGCGACGTCGCCCGGCACCACCGGGGGGAGGGGCAGGTCCGGGATCGACGCGCTCCGGTGCTGCTGGAGGAGCTCGTCGTTGTTGCCGTCGTAGACCTCGCCGCCGGCGAGCAGGGCGTAGAGGATGCAGCCGAGCGCGTAGAGGTCCGTCGGCGGTCCGACGTGGGGCGCCGCGAACCGGATCTGCTCGGGCGCCATCCAGCCCGGGGTGCCCGCGCCCCAGCGCACCGTGGGTTCGCTCTCCCTGGAGCCGTCGAGCCGGTGATCGACCCGGTCCTGGATGAGCCAGGCGAGCCCGAGGTCGAGCACGTGCACGAGCGGCGGCTCGCCCCCGTGCTGCAGATCGACGAGGACGTTGGACGGCTTCAGGTCCCCGTGGATCACGCCCCGCGCGTGCGCGTGCGCCAGCGCGCCGAGCACCTGGTCGATGACGCTCCAGATGATCGGCCAGGGCAGCGGGTCCTCGAGCCGCGCGAGGTAGAGCCACTCGTGGAGCGATCGCCCCGGGACGGCGTCCATCACGAGGTACGGCGTCCCGTTGCTGAGCGCCCCGAAGTCGCGGGCCTTGACGAGCGCCGGATGGGAGAGCCCGGCGAGCGCCCTGGCTTCTTCCTGGAACCACCAGGCGTCCTCGGGGCGGGCCGCCGCGCCTGGCCGGTCGAGCAGCTTCACGGCCACGCGCTCGTCGAGCACGAGATCGCGGCAGAGATAGACGACGCCCATACCGCCGCGACCCAGCTCTCGGCGGACCTGATAGCGACCGGCCAGGATCGTGCCCGGCAAAAAGCCTTCTTCCGACATGACGGTGAGCCGCCCGATGATAGCCGTGCCGGCCGGGCCCGGTAGACTCGAATCTCGCCAGGCGCCAGGCGCCAGGGCGGCCCGAGGTCGCTTGGCGGCAGTTCGTCGTGTCGGGTCAGCGGAGCGATGCTAGGTTGCGGTGATGGATGCAGCGGTACGCGTGCTTGCATTCGCTGGCGCGAGGGATGTGCTGGGCACCGGAGAAGTGGCGCTGCCGCTGGCTGGTCCCTGCACCGCAGCGGAGCTCCTGGAGCACGTCTGTGCTCGCTATCCGGGGCTCGGCCCCTACAAGGGATCCATCCGGGTGGCCGTGAACGGCGTCTATGCGACGCCGAGCGATCCTGTAGGTTTCGGTGACGAGGTCGCGCTCATCCCGCCGGTGGCGGGCGGCTAGAGGACCGGAGAGGGACGCTGCATGCCTTCTTCTATTGGTGCCCTCGATCCTGCGCGCAACGCCGGCGACGCGCCGGCCGAGCGGAGGCGATCGCTGCCGCTCGTCGGCGGCGGAGAGGCCGGGCGACGCGCCGCCGTGATCCCGTACCGCGACGGCGCCCGCGAGGCCGCTGGCGCGCACGCGGGGCCCGCACCGCGGAGCGCGCGCATCTCGGTCACGGATCGGTGCGACTTCGCGTGCACCTACTGCCGCCCGTCGCGGCATGACGGCTACGCCGACGGCAAGCTCATGACGGCCGCCTGGCGCACCATGTTCGAGGCCCTGCGCGACGCCGGCGTCCGGCGCGTGCGCCTGACCGGCGGCGAGCCGCTGCTCCACCCCGAGATCGTGTCGATCGTCGGGTGCCTCGCCTCGCTCGGCTTCGAGGATCTGGCCCTCACGACGAACGCGTCGCAGCTCGCGCGGCTCGCCGGGCCGCTGCGCGCCGCCGGGCTGCACCGGCTGAACGTCTCGATCGACACCCTCGATCCTGCGCGCTTCCACGAGGTGACCCGGGGCGGCGAGCTCGCCCGGGTGCTCGACGGCATCGACGCCGCGATCGCGGCGGGCTTCTCGCCGATCAAGCTGAACACGGTGGTCCTCCGCGGCGTGAACGACGACGAGATCGAGCGGCTCGCGCTGTGGGCCTGGGAGCGCCGGATGGTGCCGCGCTTCCTCGAGGTGATGCCGATCGCCGAGGGCGCTCGGCTCGTCGGCAAGCACCTCGTCACCGCGGCCGAGATGAGGGCGCGCCTCGCCGAGCACCTCCTCCCCGAGGAGGCGGCGGCCGAGCCCGGCCTCGGCCCGGCCAGGTACGTCCGCGCTCGCCGCGACCCGTCGCTCCGCGTGGGCTTCATCACGGGCACGAGCGACACGTTCTGCGAGAGCTGCGATCGCCTGCGCGTCTCCTCGACGGGCGTGCTCCGGCCGTGCCTCGCCACGGACGACGGCGTCGACGCCTCGCGCGAGGCGAAGATCGGCGATCGCGAGGCGATCCGCCTGCGCCTGGACGAGGCGTGGCGCCTCAAGCCGGACGGCAAGGTCTGGAAGGGCTGCACCGAAGAGACGGCCTCCGCTGTGTCGATCCGCGCGATCGGCGGCTGAAGGAGCGGGCGATCGGCGCGGGGCCGGATCACGTTCGGCTACCGGTCCTCGGGGCCGCCGTGTCAGATTCCGGGGCGATGCCGCGAACCCCTGATCGACCCCGCGAGGGCGAAGCGCTCTCGACTCACCTCTCTCCGAGCGGCGAGGCCCGCATGGTGCCTGTCGAAGGCAAGCCTGTCACGCACCGCCGCGCGGTCGCGTCCGGCGCCGTCCTGATGCGCCACGAGACGATCGCCCGGGTCGCGCGCGACGACGCCCCGAAGGGCGACGTCCTGGCCGCGGCGCGGATCGCCGGGATCATGGCGGCGAAGCGCACGCCGGAGCTCATCCCGCTCTGCCACGGCATCGCGCTCACGCACGTCTCGGTCTCGCTCGACGTGGACGAGCCGTCCGCGTCGATCCGGGTGACCGCCGCCGCGGAGGCGGTGGATCGCACCGGCGTCGAGATGGAGGCCATGGTCGCGGTGAGCGCCGCGTGCTTGACGATCTACGACATGCTCAAGGGGATCGATCGCGAGATGGTGATCTCGGACATCAAGCTCCTCGAGAAGAGCGGGGGCCGGTCCGGCCATTTCCAGCGGAGCGCGCCGTGAGCCGGATCCGCGCCGAGCCGCTCCGACTCGACGAGCTCATCGCCGCGGTGTCTCACCCTGGCGCGGGCGGCATCGCCACGTTCCTGGGCGTGGTGCGCGACGTCAACGAGGGCCGTTCGGTCACGCTGCTGGAGTACGAGGCCTACGGGACGATGGCCGAGGCCGAGCTGGAGCGGGTCCTGTCGGAGATCGCGGCAGAGCTCCCCGGCGTGCGCGTCGCCGCGACGCACCGGGTGGGCGCCCTCCACGTCGGCGACGTCGCCGTGGCCTGCGCCGCGAGCGCGCCGCACCGGGCAGAGGCCTTCCGCGGGTGCCGCCTGCTCATCGATCGCATCAAGGAGCGCCTGCCGATCTGGAAGCGTGAGCACGGGCCGGACGGCCCGTACTGGGTCGGATGGGAGGACGCCCGCTGCGCCGGCGAGCACGGGCACGAGGCGCCCCACGGGCACGCGCACGGCGATGAGGAGCCCCACGGGCACGGCCACGGCGGGACGGCGCCTCCGGGCAGCGCAGGCGCCTAGCGCAGGCCGGGCAGGCGCCTAGCGCAGGCCGGGCAGGCGCCTAGCGCAGGCGAAGCCCGGCCGGCGGCGGCGAGGAGAGCGGGTCGTTCTCCTTCAGGCGGTTGTGGTGCCGGATGTCCGTCCCCTTGACGAGGAAGACGACCGACTCCGCGATGTTCATCGCGTGATCGGCGATGCGCTCCAGGTACTTGGCGATCGACTGGATGCGCGTGGCCCTGTACACCGTGCTCGGATCGCGGCTCATGACGAGGAGCACCTCCTGGAAGATGCGGGCGTAGTGCTCGTCGATCACGTCATCGCGCGTGAGCAGCTGGTTCGCTCGCTCGCAGTCGCGGGCGACCAGCGCGTCCAGCGCCTCGTGCACCACCTCGATCGCCTCGTCCGCGAGGCCTTGCAGATCCGCCACCGGCGCGAGCGGCGGCTCCTCGTTGAGCTCCTGCACACGCTCGCAGACGTTCACAACGAGGTCGCCGACCCGCTCCAGATCGGTGACGATCTTGAGCGCCGTGGTGACGAAGCGCAGGTCGGACGCCACGGGCTGGCGGGTCGCGAGGATCCTCATACAGAGCTCGTCGACCTCGCACTCGAGGCGGTTGATCCGGCGATCGAGCCGGATCGTCGCCTTGGCGAGGCCCGTGTCGCGCGTCGTGAGCGCGGTCGAGCCTTTCTGGATCATCTCCTCGACGAGGCTCCCCATGAGCAGCAGCTTCTCGCGAAGCGTGCGTAGCTCGTGCTCGTAGACCTTGCTCGTGTGCGACGTCGGCATGACTCTATCCCCCGCTTCCATCAGCCGAACTTCCCGGTGACGTAGTCTTCCGTCTTGCTCTCCTTGGGGTTGGTGAAGATGGTCTGGGTCCTGTCGAACTCCACCAAGTCCCCCATGTAGAAGAAGGCGGTATAGTCAGAGCACCGGGCGGCCTGCTGCATGTTGTGTGTTACGAGCACGCAAGTATACCGCTCTTTCAGCTCGTCGATGAGCTCCTCGACGCGCGCGGTCGCGATGGGATCGAGCGCCGAGCACGGCTCGTCGAGCAGGATCACGTCCGGCTCCACCGCGAGGACGCGGGCGATGCAGAGCCGCTGCTGCTGGCCGCCCGAGAGAGATAGCCCGGACTGATCGAGCTTGTCCTTCACCTCGTCCCAGAGCGCGACTTGGCGCAGGCACTTCTCGACGAGGCCTGTGGGATCCTTGACGGAGATGCCGTTCAGCTTGTGTCCAGCGAGGACGTTCTCGCGGATGGACATGGTTGGAAACGGGTTGGGTTTCTGGAACACCATGCCGACGCGCCGCCGCAGCCGCACCGGGTCGACGGCTTTGTCATAGATGTTCACGCCGTCGATCATGACGGAGCCCTTCGCCGAGGCCCCGGGCACCTGCTCGTGCATCCGGTTGAGACATCGCAGGAACGTCGACTTACCGCACCCGGACGGGCCGATGACCGCTGTGACCTGGCCGTCGGGGATATCCAGCGTGATGTCGTGGATGGCGTGGAACTTATGAAAATAGGCGTTGAGCCGAGTGACGCTGATCTTGGCAGGCGGCGCCTCGTCTCCTGGCTCGATGGAGCGGCTGTCGATGCCGTCCGTGTCGAGCCCGCTGCGGCGTTCCCCGGACCGTCCTTTGTGGTGCAGTGAGTCGAACGAGCTCATCGAGTGCCTTTAGCGCGCCTTGACGCTCCGCGACGTGGCGATGCGCGCGAGCAGGTTGAGGAGGAAGACGATGATGATCAGCACGAGGGCGCCGGTCCACGCCTCCTGCTGCCATTTCGGGTAGGGCGATGTGGCGTTCCGCCAGATCTGCACCGGCAGTGAGGCGATGGGGCGGTCGATGGCGAAGCTCCAATACGATGAGCCGAGCGCGGTGAGGAGCACTGGCGCGGTCTCGCCGGCGATGCGGGCCACGGCGAGCATCACGCCGGTGCCGATCCCGGGCGAGGCCGTCCGGAGCACGACGAGGAGGCTCGTGCGCCACTCCGGCACGCCGAGGGCGAGCGACGCTTCGCGGAGGTGGGCGGGCACCAGCTTGAGCAGCTCCTCCGTCGTGCGGGTCACCGTCGGGAGCATCACGATCGCGAGCGCGATGCCGCCGGCGAGCGCCGAGAAGCGCTTCATCGTGACCACGACGAGGGCGTAGACGAACACGCCGATGGTGATCGAGGGGACGCCGCCGAGCACGTCGGCGATGAACCGGATGGCGGCCGCGAGCTTGCCGCGCCCGATCTCGGCCAGGTAGATGCCGGCGAGGATGCCCGTCGGCAACCCGATGCTGCAGCCGATGGCGACGAGGATGAGCGTGCCGACGACCGCGTTGCCCATGCCGCTCCGCTCGTCGCCGACGGGCTTCGGCAGCTGGGTGAAGAAGTCGAGGGACAGCCCGCTGAGGCCCTTGCTGACGACGTAGATGAAGATCAGGAACAGCGGGACCAGGACGACGACGGCGCTCGAGACGCAGAGCCCTTCGAAGAAGTAGCTGCGCGCGCGGCGCAGCGTCTCGCCGGGCGCGGGCTCGAGCAGCGTGCGCTTGGGGGCGCTCGTGGGGCTCGCCACGGGGACAGGGGTGTCGCTGTTCATGCGCGCTTCTCCAGCTTGCTCTTGGTCGAGCTCACGAGCCACCGGGCGAAGAGGTTGAGGAGGAGGGCGACCCCGAAGAGGAGCAGCGCGATCTTGGACAGCGCCGACACGTACATATCGCTCGTCGCCTCGACGAACTCGTTGGCGATGACGCTCGCCATCGAATAGCCGGGGTGGAAGATCGACGCGCTCACCTTCGGGACGTTGCCGATCATCATCGTGACGGCCATCGTCTCGCCGAGCGCCCGGTTCAGCCCGAGGATGATGGCCCCGATGATGCCTGAGCGCGCCGACGGGAGGACCGCGTAGCGGATCGTGTCCCACGCGCACGCGCCGAGGCCGACCGCCGCCTCGCGGTGCAGCTGGGGCACCGCCTGCATCACCTCGCGCGACACCGACGTGATCGTGGGGACGATCATGATGGCGAGGATGACGCCCGCCGCGAACATGCCGAAGCCGAGCGGCGGGCCCTCGAAGAGGGGGATGTAGCCGAAGTACTTGATGATGACCGGCTCGACGGTGTCCCGGAGCCAGGGGCGGAGCACGGCGATGCCCCAGAAGCCGTAGACGACGCTCGGGATCGCCGCGAGCAGCTCGACCATGAAGCCGAGCGGCTTGCGGATCCGGTGGGGCGCCAGATCCGACAGGAAGATCGCGAGGCCGAGCGAGACGGGGACGGCGAGCACGATGGCGATCAGCGACGTGACGACCGTGCCGTAGACGAACGGGAGCGCGCCGAACTCCTCACGCGCAGGGTCCCACACGCGCCCGGTGAGGAACCCCAGCCCGAACTTGTCGATGGCGAGCCGCGATGAGCGGATGAGCTCCAGCACCATCAGCGCTGGCACCGCGAGCACCGTCAGGCCGAACATCGTCAGGATGGCGCGGAACGCTCGATCTGCTCCGCGCGTGCCATGTGGCGCGTCGCTCTGTGGCGCGGACGAGGCGGCTTGTTGCATCGGGACTTCTACGGTGCTCATGGACCTATCCTGCGCTCCTGCGCGCACGCCAGCCGCGCGCGGCGGAGCGCCGTTCGCACGGCCGAGGCGCATTCCTGGGGGTTATGGGGCGAGCAGGGGCTTGCCGTCAGGGCCGACCAGCGCGGCGAGCTTCTTGTCGACCTTCTCGACGACAGCCGCGGGCAGCGGGGCGTAATGGAGGTCGTTCGTGAACTTCTGGCCGTCTTGCATCGCCCACTTGACGAAGTTGGCGAGCACCTTGCCCTTCGCGAGGTCCTTCTGCTCCTGGTACACGAGGAGGTACGTGAAGCCGGCGATGGGGTATGCGTCCTCGCCCTCGGCGTCCACGAGCGAGATCCGGAGGTCTTCCGGCATCTTGGCGGCGGCGCCGGCGCCCGCGGCGGTCGTGCTCTCCAGCGACGGGGTGATGAACTTCCCGCTCTTGTTCTTGAGCGAGGCGAACGTGAGCTTGTTCTGCATCGCGTACGCGAGCTCGATGTAGCCGATCGAGGCGGGCGTGCTCGTGATGAGCGCGGAGACACCGTCGTTGCCCTTGGCGCCGAGGCCGCCAGGCCAGTTCACGCTGGTCCCGGTCCCTGGTCCGCTCTTCCACTCCGGGCTGACCGTGCTCAGGTAGTCGACGAAGATCTTGGTCGTCCCGCTGCCATCCGAGCGGTGGACCGTCGCGATCTCCTTGTCGGGGAGCTTCACGTCCGGGTTCTCCTTCTGGAGGGCCGGGTCGTTCCACTTCTTGATCTTGCCCAGGAAGATGTGCGCGGCCGCCTCCGGCGTGAGCTTCAGGCCAGACGGGACACCCTCGAGGTTGTAGGTCAGCACGACCGCGCCCAGGCAGGTCGGCAGGTGAAGGATGCCGGCGGCCTTCCCGAGCTGCTCCTCGTTCATCGGGGCATCGGAGGCGCCGAAATCGACGGTCCGCTCGGTGATCTGCCGGATCCCACCCCCGGAGCCGATGGACTGGTAGTTGATCTTGACCTTGGAGTTGGCTTTCTGAAACTCAGCGATCCACTTCGTATAAAGAGGGTACGGGAACGTCGCACCCGCGCCCGTCAAGGTGATGTCCCCGTCAGCGGTCGGCTGCGGCGCGGTGTCCTTCTTCGCGCCGGGGAGCGAGCCGGTTTCTTGGGGGGCATCAGAGCGACCGCACGCCGCGGTCAGGAGGAACATCGCCAGGGTGAGCAGAATTCGAGCCATGCACAGCAAGGCGTAATCGAGTTTTGTGACAGCTCCGTGACGGCAAGGTGGAACAGCGAGTACCGCGCTTTCCTGGCTTTGCGTGGTTCGCGTGGATCACTCGGCGCGCGCCAGGCGGACGGTGAACTGGGTGCCGCGGCCGATGGCGCTCTCGACCTCGATCGAGCCGTTCATCAGCTCGACCAGGTGCTTCACGATAGCGAGGCCGAGCCCGGTGCCGCCCAGATCGCGTGAGCGGCCGGCGTCGACTCGATAGAACCGCTCGAAGATGCGGCCCAGGTGGTGGGGCGGAATACCGGGGCCGTCGTCGGCGACGGCGATCGTCACCTGGTGATCGACCGAGCGCGTCTTCACCGTGACGTGAGCTCCCTCGCCGGCGTACTTGATGGCGTTGTCGAGCAGGTTCATGAGCACCTGCTCGAGCGCGCGGCGGTCGCACCGAGCGGGCGGGAGCGCCGAGGCGTCGACGGTCAACGTGACCCTGCGCCGGCGCGCCGCCTCCGCGAGCAGCTGCGTGACGTGCTCGATGGCGGGGGCGATGTCGAGCTCCGACAGCGCGAGGCGGAAGTTCTTCGCCTCGATCTTCGAGAGGTCGAGCAGATCGTCGACGAGGTGGCGGAGGCGCTTCGCGTGCCGATCGATCACGTCGACGAACTCGGCGGCCTCGTGGGGATCGTTCAGCGCGCCGAGCTGCAGCGTCTCGGCGGCGGTGCTGATCGCGGTGACCGGGGTGCGCAGCTCGTGGGACACGTTGGCGACGAAATCGGTCCGGATCGTCTCCAGCCGGCGGAGATCGGTGACGTCGTGAAACACCGCGATGAGCCCCGGCTCGGCGGACGCGCCGTCGTGATCCGCGCCCCACGCGGCGAGGGCCTCGCGCTCATCGTGCCCGAGCCGCTCCGGGCCCTTCCGGCGCGACACGCGCACGAGCAGCCGCCTCGGGAGCGTCCGCCCGAGCTCGACCTCGACGTCGACAGGCTCGTCCCGCTTGCCGGCGAGCTGGATCGCCTCGGTGAGCCGCGCGTTGCGGATCGACTCGATGACCGATCGACCGAGCGCGTCCTCGCCGAGGGAGGCCATCGCGCGGAGCGCCCGGTTGGCGAGGAGGATCCTCCCGTCGCGATCGAGCACGAGGACGCCCTCGCTCATCCCGTCGAGGATGCCCGCGAGCAGGGCGCGCTCCGTCCGGACCTCGGCGGTGGAGCGGGAGAGCTCGCTCGAGAGGTGGTTCAGCGCGCGCGCCAGCTGACGCAGCTCGCCCGAGCCGCGCAGCGGGGCGCGCGTCGACAGGTCGCCCTCGGACATCGCCTGCGCGAAGCGGGTCAGCCTCCGGATCGGGCGCGTGACGAAGAAGGCCGTGGCCGCGCCCACCGAGACGGCGACGACGATCACGGTGCCCATGCCGAGCAGCAGGGTGCGCCGTGAGCGAAGCAGGGCGGCGTCGACGGCGGCGCGCGGGCTGTGCTCCGCCAGCAGCGCCGCTTCCATGTCGCGCGCGGCGAGGCGCTCGATCGGGACGCCAGCGACGAGGAGGGCGAGCACCGTCCCCGCCGCGAGCTTCGCGCCGATGCCCAGCCCCCTAAGCAAGCGCATGGGCCCCTAGGCGACCTCGGGCTCGGCGCGGAACCGGTAGCCGACGCCGCGCACGGTCTCGATGTAATCGCCCGCCGCGCCGAGCTTCTCGCGGACGCGCTTCACGTGGGTGTCGACGTTGCGCGCGGTCACGTCGACGTGCGAGCCCCACACCTCGTCGAGCAGGAGATCGCGCGACAGCACGCGCCCGCGGCGATCGTAGAGCATCATGAGCAGGCGGAACTCGAGGGCGGTCAGCGCGATCTCGGCCTCCTGAACCCAGGCCCGGTGCGCGGCGCGATCGACCCGCAGGATGCCGAAGTCGAACTTCTCCGGCGCCGACGCCGGGCTCTCCGAGCGCTTGAGGATCGCCCGGGCGCGCAGGATGAGCTCGCGCACGCTGAACGGCTTGACGACGTAGTCGTCGGCCCCGAGCTCGAAGCCGACGATCCGGTCGATCTCCTCGCCCTTGGCCGTGACCATGATGACGGGCACCGCCGATGTCTGTGGGTTCTGCTTGAGGCGGCGGCAGATCTCCGTGCCCGACATGTCCGGGAGCATCAGGTCGAGCAGGACGAGATCGAACCGCTCCTCCTTGACCGCGCGGAGCGCCGTCTCCCCGCTCCCAGCGGACACCACATCGAACCCTGCCTGACGGAAATTGTAGGTGAGGACGCGCTGCAGGTCGCGCTCGTCCTCCACGATGAGCACGTGGCTCGGCATGGCCGATGTATGTAGCAGCGCATTGTGACAGCTTGATGGCGATCGCGCGTGTCGCGCGTCGCCCTCGCGAGACGGAATTGCGACAAGGACGCGATGGCGCGCGAGCGCGAGGAGAGCGCGGAGAGCCGAGACGGACAACGGGCGGGCGGGATCGGACGTGGCCGATCCGCAACCTGGGGCGCGGCCGGGAGAGCAGCCTGGAGCGGTGTGGCGGGGCGGACAGCGATGACGGAAGCGCGACCAGCCGAGGGATCGTGCAGCGCGGCGGGCTGCGGACTCCCGGGACGGAATGCGTGATGCTTGCAACGCTCGGCGTTTTCGCCTAACTGGGCCGCCCATGGCCCTCGAGCGAACACTCTCAATCATCAAGCCTGATGCGATGGAAAAGAACACGGCCGGCGCGATCGTCGCCCGCCTCGAGCAGGAGGGCTTCACGGTCAAAGCGATGAAGCGCATCCACCTTACCCGCGCGGAGGCCGAGGGCTTCTACGCGGAGCACCAGGGGCGCGGCTTCTTCGACGAGCTCGTGACGTTCATGTCGCGAAGCCCCATCCTGGTGATGGCGCTCGAGCGCGAGGACGCGGTGGCGAAGTACCGCGAGGTCATCGGCGCGACGGACCCGGCCAAGGCGGCGGCAGGGACGATCCGCAAGCTCTACGGGGCGAACGTGGGCGAGAACGCGGTCCACGGGTCCGACAAGCCGGCGACCGCCGCGCGGGAGATCGCCTACTTCTTCGCGGGTTACGAGGTCGCGCCGAGCGCGACGGCCTGATGCTCGGCGAGCGGCTCGCGGCTGCGCTCGGCGCGGCGCGGGACGGCGCGGCAGGCATCGAGAGCTTCGCGCACCTGCTCGGCTCGCGCCGCGTCGGGCCGCGTGGGGTCGCGCTCGCGCTGCCGGAGGTCTGCGAGGGGTGCGCGGCGCTCGTCGTTGCCCTCGACAGCCTGTCCGCGGCGGTCCGCGACGGCTTCGTCGAGACAGACGCCGCCGTGGCGGCCGACGCCGCGGCGGCCGACGCCGCCTGCGCGGTCCTCGGCCACGCGGGCGTCGAGGTCGCGCGCCTCACGGACGAGCTGTCCCGCGCCGCGGCCGGCGCCTCGCCGGCGCGCGGCCCTGGCCGCGGTCGCGGAGATCGCGGCGGCTCCGAGCGCGGCATCGACGCGCGGCAGCGCCTCGGGCTCGAGGCGTCGGTGCGCAGGACGGCCCGGGAGCTGAGCGGCGCGCTGCGCCTGTCCGAGCTCGTGATCGCGACCCTCGAGCTGCGCCCGACGCCGCTCGATCTCATCGACGTGCTCCGCAACTGGAGCGCCGCCCCGGCCGAGGGGCGGCCCGTGGTCGGCATCTCGGTCGCCTCCTCCGACGGCCGGGCCAACGAGGTGGAGGGCGACGTCCGCGCCGTGAGCGGGCTCATGGAGCTCGCTGTCGGCATGGTCAGCGCCGCCGGTGTCGCGAGCCCGCACCTCACCGTGTCCCGCCTCTCGGACGGGCGCTCGGTGGTGCGCATCGCCGAGCGCGGCCCGCGTGAGGGGGCGCCGGCGGTCGCCCTCGACGTGGTGCTGCGCGACGGCGGCGAGCGGGCGGCCGCCGTGGCCCGCGTCGTCGCGCGCCGCGCGCGCATCGAGCTCGTCGAGGGGACGGGCGGGCGCGTCGTCACCATGACGTTCTGACCCCGGTGCCGGTGCTGGCTCGGCCGTGCTAAAGGCGGCGCCATGGCCACCGAAGAATCCATGAAGTCCCTTGTCGAGGCGGCGTTCCGCGACCGCGAGCTCCTGCGCTCGCCCGCGCACGAGGCCGCGGTCCTCCGCACGATCGAGTGCCTCGATCAAGGCCAGCTCCGCGTCGCCGAGCCCGACAAGACCGCGCAGGCGGGCGGCGAAGGCGCGGCGTCCACCGGCGAGGGCGCGCCGCACAGGTGGGTAACGCACGCGTGGATCAAGGAGGCGATCCTTCTCTACTTCTCGGTCCGCGGCATGAGCGTGATGGAGGCCGGCCCCTTCGAGTTCCACGACAAGATCCCGCTCAAGCGCGGCCTCGACAAGGCGGGCGTGCGCGTCGTCCCGCCGGGGACGGTGCGCTACGGCGCATTCCTCGAGCAGGGCGCGATCGTCATGCCCGGCTACGTGAACATCGGCGCGTGGGTCGGCTCGGGGTCGATGGTCGACACCTGGGCGACGGTCGGCAGCTGCGCGCAGATCGGGCGAGGGGTGCACCTCGCCGGGGGCGTCGGCATCGGCGGGGTGCTCGAGCCGCCGGGGGCGCGGCCTGTGATCATCGAGGACGGCGTCTTCGTGGGCTCCCGCGTGATCGTGGTGGAGGGCGTCGTGGTCGAGGAAGAGGCGGTGCTCGGCGCCGGCGTGGTGCTCACCGCGTCGACGGCGATCCTCGACGTCACGGGGCCGGAGGTCGTCGAATACCGCGGCCGGGTGCCTGCGCGCAGCGTGGTGATCCCGGGAACGCGGCCGAAGCGCTTCCCCGCAGGGGAGTTCTCGATCCCCTGCGCGCTCATCATCGGCAAGCGGAGCGAGGCGACGGACCGCAAGGTGTCGCTGAACGCGGCGCTGCGAGATTTCGCGGTGCCGGTGTGAGCGCGCGCGCCGACGCGGGCGCGGCGGCCGCGGCCGATCTCGCGGACACGCTGCTCTGGCTGTGCTCCGTCCCGTCGCCCACGGGCGAGGAGCAGGAGCTGTGCTGCGCGGTGGCGGAGCGGCTCGGTCGGGCCCGGCTCGCCGCGCCGGTGCGCCGCCACGGCGACTCGCTCGTCGTGCAGGTGACGCAGGGCACGGGCGGCCCGAAGATCGCGCTGGCCGGGCACCTCGACGTGGTGCGCACCTCGCACGACGGGCCGCCGCGGATCGAGGGGGATCGCCTCTACGGCCCCGGCGCGAGCGACATGAAATCGGGGCTCGCGCTGATGCTCGACCTCGCCGAGGGAGAGCGGGAGGCGATCGCGGGCGTCGATCTGACGCTCGTGTTCTACGCGCGGGAGGAGGGGCCGTACCTGGAGAACGAGCTCGCGCTGGTCATCGAGCGCGAGCCGGATCTCCGCGCGCTCGATCTCGCTGTGTGCCTCGAGCCGAGCGACAACCGGCTGAGCCTCGGCGCGAGCGGGTCGCTCCACGCTGGGCTGACGTTCCGCGGGCGGACGGCGCACAGCGCGCGGCCGTGGCAAGGGGAGAACGCCATCTACAAGGCAGGCCCGCTCCTGGTCGAGCTCGCTGCGCTCGCGCCGCGCGAGGTCGAGATCGACGGATTCGTCTACCGCGCCGTCACCACGGCGACGATGGCGCAGGGCGGGCGCGGGCGGAACGTCGTGCCGGACGAGTTCACGATGAACCTGAACCACCGCTTCCCGCCTGGGACGTCGATCCAGGAGGCGCAGCGGACCATCGAGGCGCTCGTGGACGGCCGCGCCGAGATCGCCTGGCGCGATCTCAGCCCTTCGGCGCCGCCGCACGCGTCGCACCCGCTCGTCGTCGCGCTGCGCGAGGCGGGCGTCGCCGCGGTCGAGCCGAAGCAGGCGTGGACCGACGTGGCCCGCTTCGCGGAGCTCGGAGTGCCTGCGGTCAACTTCGGCCCTGGCGAGAACGCCCAGGCGCACCAGCGCAACGAGTGGTCGTCGCTTCAAAAGCTGTCGGAGGGTCGCGCGATCCTCCGCCGCTGGCTCTCGGCGCTCGGACCGGCCTGACGCCGCGCGCGCACCCGCCGCGCGCGCTCCGTGTCAGGGGGGAACCCGCCTGATCGCGCGCGGTGCTCGGGGCGCGCCCCGGCGACCCTCGTGCCCCTCAGGTGCCTGCGCGCACCGAGAGCCCGGCGGCGGGGATGGTGAAGAAGAACGTGCTCCCCTGGCCGGGCGAGCTCTCGACCCAGATCGTACCGCCGTGGGCCTCCACGATGCCCTTCGTGACGAACGCCGCGAGCCCCATCCCCTGTCCCATGGGCCTTCGAGGGAGCGCGTGGCGGGTGAAGAGAAGCGGGTGCTGATCCGGGGAGATGCCAGGTCCTGTATCGGAGATCGAGAATCGCGCGTCGGTGCCCGATGGCTCGGCGCGCACCGTGATGCGTCCGCCCTTCGGCGTGAAGCGCATGGCGTTGCCGAGCAGGGTGGCGATGACCTGGACGATGCGCTCGCGATCGCACGCGATGGGCGGCAGATCGTGCGGAAGCTCCTTGGCGATCTCGAGCGGCTTCAGCGCGACCGTGGGCGCCACGAGCTCGATCGCCTTGTCGAGGATCGGCTCGACCTCGTGCGCGCCCTTGCCGACCTTCAGCGAGCCGCTCTCGATGCTCATGGCGTCGACAAGGTCCTGCGCGAGCTGGTTGATCTCGTCCGCCGCGCGGGTGATCGCCTCGAGCTGCCGCCTACCCGGGCCCTCTTGAGCCACGGATCGCATCAGCATGCGGGCGCTCACGACGATCACGCTCAGCGAGTTCCTGAGGTCGTGAGAGATGGTGGATACGGTGTCGCGCAGGAGGCGCTCCGCCGCCTCCGCGCGACGCTCGAGGAGCTGGCGCTGCTCCTCGATGATCCGCTCGCGCTTGGCCGCGTCGCCCCGTGGGGCGAGCCGCTCCGCGTCCGCCTTCGATCGCCTGGGCGCCCTGGCGCGCAGGGTCGCCGGTCCCGCGGATCGAGGCCCGCTCGCTGCAGCGGACGCCGAGCCTCTCTTCGGAGCGCGCAGGGGCGCCGCCGTGGTGCGCCCGCGGAGCGTGCGGCCGTGCGCTGCATCCGCGCCGTCCGCCGCGTTCTTCCCGGCTTTTTTTCTCGTCACCCCCGCCATTCTTGTCCCCTCGTGCCTCTCAAGCGCTCAGTTAGCCAGAAAGACCGCACCGAGAATAGTCAGGTGGTGCCGCAGTCAAGTCCTGGCAGCGCGGGAGCGCAGGTGCGCTATTCGCGGTCTCGCCGCGGTCTCGCCGCGGTCTCGCCGCGGTCTCGCGGGGGGGCCACGCGCCTCGGGGATCTCGCGAGCTCGTGCGCGCTGTGTGGGTTTCGCTGGTTCCGTGGAGCGGGGATTCGCGGCGCGTCAGGGCGTGCTTTCCGGCTGCGATGACGCGACGCCGCGCGACAGGAGGCGGCGAATCTCGAGCACGAGCGTGTCCGGCAGACACGGCTTCGTCAGGAAGGCGTCGCACCCCGCGTCCTTCGCCTCGCGCGAGTGCCCCGCGAGCGTGTGACCCGTGAGGGCGACGATGGGGATCCGCATGGTGCGAGGATCGCTCTTGAGGTGGCGCGTCGCCTCCCAGCCGTCGATCTCGGGGAGCGAGAGGTCCATCAGGATGAGGTCCGGGATCAGCTCGAAGGCGCGGTCGAGCGCCTCGCGCCCCGTCGCCGCCTCGGCCACGCGGAACCCGGAGAAAGACAAGTACTCCGCGAACATCTCCCGGTTGTCCTGGAAGTCGTCCACGACCAGGACGAGCGGCGAGACCGCGTTGTCATCAGACTTCACTTCCATCCCAGTGAACCTTTCCATTTCCTCGGCGCACCGCGCCGCCCGATCGGTCGTAAGGGGCTCCGGCATCGCTCGGCCGGCCTCTCACGAAGGTCATGTAGGGGGGCGATCCGCTCGGGTCACGTCATGTTTGTATACCTGATAGCGGGCACAATGCCGGGCATTTCCCCTCCCGCGCAGGGGTTATCCTGCATTTGCCCTGAAGGGGTCTCAGGTTGCTCCTGACGTGGCCTAGGTAGGTCCGTAGGGTCGGCGGACGCCGACGATCTCGTGGAGCAAACGAGCGGCGCTGTCCCAGTCGACCGGCTTCACGAGGACGCCGTCGAACGCCGAGGCGTTGAGGGCGGCGCGGGCCTCGAGATCGCGCCGGCCGGTGCACGCGAAGATGGCGACGTGCTGGGTCGCCGGATCGGCGCGCAGCGCCTCGGCGACGACGAAGCCGTCGATGCCGGGCATCCTCAGGTCACACAGGATCACATCCGGCACGTCCTGCGTCGCGAGGAACACGCCACGCAACCCGCCGGTTGCCCGCTCCACCAGGAAGCCGTGCGCAGCGAGCGCCGCCTCCGCCATGACGAGGAAATCGGGATCATCATCGACGATGAGGACCCTGCGCCGCCGCTCGATCACCAGGGTATCCTCATCTCCCTGCTCGTCGTGATGCTCGGTGAACTCACTGCGCTCTGCCTCGGACATGCTCCCCCGCTCGCGGCTCGGCTGACAGCGCTCCCCAGGTGCTCGGGCTTCGATGCGCGATGCGCGGAAGCATGACCATGGGACCATGGAAGGAGAGCAACGGCCTCCCGCCGGCGTTTCTGGAAAGGCCCCCCCGCGCTGGTGGAGGCGGAACCTGAACCCCAGGTACACCTTGTGCCCAGGTCGCTTATCCGCAACCATCAACTGTCCAGCGCAGATGGGGGGTCTCTGCGCGGCTCACCCCCAGCGTCCGGCGACCGCTGTTTCGGGGCAGCCCCGACGACGGTTGGCTTGCTCGTCTGATGCTCGAGGTCCGCGCTGCTGCATATTCGGAGCAGGCGTTTATGTGGATGGATGACGAGTTCTTCGCGCGTGTGGGCCACGATCTTCGGGGTGAGCTGGCGACCATGCTGGCGGGGGTCCACTATCTCCTGCGTTACCAGAAGGACCTCGGGGCGGCGCCGCGAGACATGCTGGAGCGCGTGCGCGGCGCGGGCGAGCGGCTGAAGCGGCTCCTCGACGAGTTCGACAACTCCATCTGGCTCCGCGCGGACGCGAGCCGTCCCATGGCGATCGCGTCGTGCGATGCAGGCGAGCTCGCCCGCCGCGCGGCGGGGCACCTCGAGGAAGCGGCGACCGCGCGTGGCGTGCGCATCTCGTTCGATGCGGAGCCCGACGGGGGCGCCCCCGTGGAGGGGGATCCTGAGCTGCTCCGGGTGGCGATCGAGTACGTGCTCGGCTTCGCCATCCTGCGCTCGCGCGATCGCCCCGTGCAGATACGTGTCTCGATCTCTGGCGGTGAGGCGGTGGTGACCGTCATCGACGAGGCCGGCCCCGTCGCGCCAGAGCCGCTCGCCCGGCTGCTCGATCCGTTCGGCGAGCGGGCAGCGATCCCCGCCGACCCCGTCGCGCCGCGCCGTCGAGAGCGGCTGGGCCTCGGGCTCGCGATCGCGCGTGGCATCCTCGGCGCGCACGGGGGCGGGCTGACCGTGGAGCCGTCGTCCGAGCGCGCGGACGGCAGCTCGACGGAGCCGGCCTCGGGGCTCTCCCCGACGGGTCTGCGATTCTCGTGCTCTCTCGGCGGCGTTCAACGGGGCGCTCCCCCCAGCTCGCCCGAAACGAGGGGTCGCGGCGGCGCGGCGAGCGCGAGCGGCGATGGCGGATGAGGTCCTGCCCTGGGCTCGCAACGCGCGGATCGTGTCCGATGAAGACTTCGTCTAGGATGAACGGGGTCGCACGTCGCGAGCGTGCTCCAACTTCCACCGCCCACCGATGAATGCGCCTCGATGCCGACGCTGAGCTCTCTCCTCGTGCAGCATGGGGTTACCTCGATGCGGGTGGTCGAAGAGGCGATCGCCCGCCAAGTGCTCCACGGCGGCGACCTCGCCACGAATGTGCTGGAGCTGGGGGCGGTGCGTGAGCGGGAGCTCACGGCGCTGCTCGCAGAGAGCCTCGGGCTCCCGCCCGCCGTGGGCCGATTGCGGCCCGCGTCGCCCGAGGTGCTCCGGACGATCCCGGTCGATCTCGCGGTCCAGCACCGCGTGTTCCCCCTCGACGTACGCGGAGGCCTCGACGTGGCAGGGGCGGGAGCCGCGCAGCGCGAAGCGACGCTCGTCATCGCCACGGCGGAGCCCCTCGCGTTGCCCGTGGCGGAGGAGCTGAGCTTCGCGCTGGGGGTCAGCCTGCGGCAGCTCGCCGCGCCGCTGGTGCGCATCCGCCAGGCGCTCGCCGAGCACTACGGCGTGGCCCTGGAGCGGCGGTTGTCGCGGCTCGTGAAGCAGCTCGACGCGCGCGCCGAGCCGAGCCCCGACGAGCCGAACCAGTCGAACGGGCCTGGGCCAGCGGTCACCGCAGCGGTCCCGCCGGCGGCGTCGGCGCCCGCCTCACCCGCGGGCGCCGACGCGGCTCCACGCGCAGCGGTCGACGCCACCTCGTCCGCGCGGGTCGACACGACGCCTCCTGCCGAGGTCGTCGCGGCCCGCCCGGTCGAGGTCGCTGCGGCCTCGCCCCCTGGCGCCGATGCGGATTCACCGGCAGGCGCTCGCCCCACGTCGCCTCCAGGAGTCGACGCGTCTTCGCCGGCCAGCGTCGAGGAGCCCGAGGAGGCTGCTGAGACCCAGCAGCGGCGGCACAGCATCGAGGATGCTCCGACGGTCGAATCGCTGACCTCGATCTACGACGAGGACACGGTCGTCGCGGACGTCGCGCTCAACGAGGCGGTGCCCACGCCGAGGAAGCCGCCGCTCCACGAGATGGATGACGAGCCGACGGTCGTCGCTGCGTATCCGCTCGATCTGTCCGCGCTCCGCTATCCCGAGGCGCACATGCCTCGGGTCGAGGCGGTCGCTTCGAAGCGCGCCGCGCCAGCTCGTGATGAGGCGGCCGCGCCCACCGGCCAGGCCGCTGCGCTGCAGGAAGAACCGGCGATCGAGCCGGCAGTGCCGACGCCGCGCTCCGAGCAGCTCGCGCCGCACCTCTCGCCGCTGGCGCCATCGGACGCCGTGCACACGTCGCCGCGCGTGGAAGCGCCGGGGCCGCCCGTCGAAATCCCGGAGTCGGCTCCGAAAGCAGCGGCCTCGCCGGCGTCGGCGCTCTCCGGCGCGCGTTCGCCGGCGCCAGGTACTCAGCTCCTGACGGGCTGGCTGAAGCGGGCCTCTGCGGCACACCGGCCTCAGCGAGAGCCGCTGCCGCAAGCCGCCTCGGCGCTGCAGCAGCGGCCGGACGGATCCGCGCCGACGGCGTCGGCACCGTTGCCGCTACCCGCAGTACCGACACCCGAGGCGCCGGTCCCCGAGGCGCCGGTCCCCGAGGCGCCTCCGGCCGAGCGACGCGAGCTCTCCTCGATCACGCCAGCGGCGAAGGTCTCCATGCGAGAGGCGGGACGGTCTGCGCCCGCTGCGCAGAGGCGTAAGGGCCCCTTCACGCTGGCCATGGCCGAGCAGGCGCTCGCCGCCGTCGGCTCGAGCGAAGAGGTGCTCGCGGTCCTCTTCGACTTCGCTCAACAGTACTTCGAGTACACGGTCCTGTTCACGGTGCACGGCGAGCGCGCCGAGGGCCGCAACGCTTCAGGTCCAGGCGCCGAGCGTGAGCGCGTCACGAAGATCACCGTGCCCTTCGAACGTCCGAGCGCCCTCGCCAGGGCGCGCGCGCTCCGCGCGCCGCTCGTCACCGCGATTGCCGGCAGCGCTCCTGACGCCGAGCTCCAGCGCGAGCTCGGCAGGAAGGTCCATGCGGCCGCTGTGGCGGTCGTCCCGATCGTCGTGCGCGGCCGCGTCGTCGCGCTCGTCTACGGTGACGACGGCGCCACCTCGGTCGAGCTCTCGAGCATCGGAGACCTCATCGCGCTCGCCGGCATCGCGGCGACGGTGCTGGAGCGGCTCATCCTGCGGAAGAAGCTGAACCGCAGCGGTGGTGCCCAGCAAAGCGACGGCCCGGCGCCCCACGATGCCGCCACGCCTCCGCAGAAGGCGCCCGCGCCGCTGCATCCCGCACCTGCGCCTCCGGAGGACGCCGCCGCCGGACCTTCGGAGGGCGCTGCTGCGCCTCCAGAGGACGCTGCTGCGCCGCTGGGCGAACAGGCCATCGAGGGACCGCTGTCCCTGCGCACCCGCGCCGCGCTCATGGAGCTGAGCAGCATGGTCCGCTCGGACGCGCACGGCTCGCACGTCGCCGCCGCAGGAGCGCAGCTGCCCGCGGCGGATGCAGATCGCGACGCGGGAGAGCCCCCGCCCGCCGACCCCTCGGACGTCGCGCCGCGAGCCGTGCGGCCGCAGGGCGGCTGGACGACGGAGGACGGCGCTTCGGGGATCGATGCCGTCGCGCGTGCCTTCGGCCTTCGCGGCACCGGCGTGGAGGCCGAGTCCGTGCCGCCGGAAGAAGGTGTCGCGCACGCGATGGCCTTCAGCTCGACCATCCCGCCGGCCCCGACGCTGCACGCACAACGCCTCGGCTCCGAGCCGCAGTTCCGGTCGGGCCTCGAGGTGGACGCGGACGTCGTGTCGGGCACGGCCGTCACGGCGCCGATGATGCCGGCGATCACGCCGCCGATGATGCCGGCGGTCACAGCGCCGATGATGCCGGCGGTCACGCCGCTGCCTGCGTCGCGCGCCGCAACGTCGTCCGCGCCGGCGATCATCGACGAGATCCCCGACCTCGAGATCCCCGCGGCGCCGGTCCCCTCGGCGTCGGAGGACCTCGATCTCGGCGAGCCGGAAGAGGCGCGGACGAAGCGGTACTCACGGCCTCCGTGGATGCTCGACAGCTCGATCACGCCGGGTGCAGAGGAGCACCGGGAGCTCGGACCGGCGCCGGCAGCGGGGCGCCCCTCGTGGCGCCGCCGCACGCCTGTCGCCGTCGAGACCGCCACGTCGTACGCGAGGCCCCCGTCCGAGCGCCGCGCCGCGGCCTCGCAGTCGCCGGCCGGCGACCTGCGCGCAGAGTACAGCTCGCTCCTTCAACACGTCCTCGCGGGCGGCGAGTCCGGCGCGAGGGCGTTCGCCGAGCTCGTGCGGAACGCCGACACGGCGATCTCGATCGTCGCCGCGCGGTTTCCCGGTCCGCTCCGGGTCGACCGTCAGCGCTTTCGTGAGCAGCTGGCCGGACCGGAGGGCGCCGCGATCGTCGCCACCGCGCCCCCCGCCTCCCAGTGCGGGCCGCTGCTCGAGCTCATCGTCGCGATGCGGCGGCCGGCGCTCCCCTTCATGACCGTGCGGAGCGCCTCGCCCGATCCCGAGGTGCGCCTGTGGGCCACGCACGTGCTCGGCGAGCTGCCGTACCCGGAGGCCGCCAACGCGCTGCTCCCACGGCTCTTCGACGACAGCATCGCCGTGCGGCGGATCGCGATCCAGTCGGCCGCCTCGCTGATCGCGGCGCCGCCTGCGGGCGGCCCGATCCTGCAGGGGCTCGATCACATCGCGCGCGATCGCGAGGAATCGTCCGCGCGACGGCTCGCGGCCATCGAGACGATGACCGAGATCCGCTCCGGAGCCAGCGTGCCGGCGCTCATCAGCGCGCTCACCGATCCTCACGAGGCGATCGTCGAGGCGGCGGCGCGGGCGCTGATCGTCATCACGCGGGACGATCTCGGCCGAGACGCGCGCAGGTGGCTGTCGTGGTGGTCGAGGAACGGCGAGCGCCATCGCATCGAGTGGATCATCGACGCGCTCACGCACGAGAAGCCTGCCATCCGCCGCGCGGCGATCGACGAGCTGAAGGGCATCACCAAGGAGTACTTCGGCTACTACGAGGACCTGCCGCGGCAGGAGCGGGAGGCCGCCCAGGAGCGCTACCGCGCGTGGTGGATCTCCGAGGGGCGCTCGCGGTTCCGCACCACCGGCTGAGGCTGCAGGGGGGCGGGCGGCTCAACCGCTCAGCGGGAGCCGCCCGTCGGGTGGGCTTCAGGGAAGGGAAGGGGAAGGGAGAGAGCGAACCGCGCGGCGGCGGTTCACTTCGGGGTGGCGGGGGCGGCGGCCGGCTGCGCGGCGGGCGCCGGCTTCTTGACGGGCAGCCCGGCGGGCGCGGTCTCGCCGGCCTCCTTCATGGCCTTGTCGATGAGCTTCTTGAACTTCGAGAACGGCTGGGCGCCGCTGATGAAGTAGCCGTTCACGACGAACGCCGGCGTCCCGCTGATGCCCGCCTTGTCCGCGACGGCGCTCTCGGAGTCCACGAACGCCTTGTGGGTGTTCGCGTCGAGCGCCTTCTTGAACTTCGTCAGGTCGAGGCCCTGCTCCTCGGCGTACTTCTCGAGCGAGGCGCGCGCGAGGCCGTCCGGCTGCCCCTGGTTCTTGAAGAGCTCCTCGTGGTACGCCCAGAACCCGGCGTTGCCCTTCTGCGCGTACGCCTCCTGCGCGGCCTCGGACGCGAGCGGCGCGTTCTTGTGCATCGGCAGCGGCCGGTGGCGCCACACGATCTTCAGCTTGTCGCCGTAGGTCTTCGAGATCTGGGAGACCGTGTCCTCGACGCGCTTGCAGAACGGGCACTCGAAGTCCGAGAAGACCTGCATCACGACCTTGGCCTTCTCGCCGCCCTTCCACGGGCTGTTCGGCGGCGGCGCGGAGACCTCCTTGCGCTCGGGCGGCGGCGGCTCCTTGCCGTCCTTGATGATCTCGGCGTAGAGGTCCTTCGCGGCGACGCCCTTGGCGAGCAGCGCCTCGGACTTCTTCAGCTCCTCGTCGATGATCGCCTTGAACTTGTCGATCGGCTGCGCGCCGACGAGCCGGCGGCCGTTGATGAAGAAGTGCGGGGTCCCGGACGCCTGCAGGTCGTCCGCGAGCTCCTGATCGGCGGCGATGGACGCGCCGTGCTTCTTGGTGGCGATCGCGGCCTTCACCTTCTCGACGTCGAGCCCGAGCTCCTTGGCGTAGCCGAGCAGGTCCTCGTCGTTGAGCTTCTGCTGGTTCTTCCAGAGCAGGTCGTACGCGTCCCAGAAGCCCTTGTCGCCCTTCTGCGCGCGGGCCTCCATGGCGAGCTCAGCCGCGGGCTCCGCGCGCTGGTGGAACGGGAGCGGGTTGTTCTTCCAGACGAACCGGACCTTGTCCCCGTAGGTCTTGACGATCTCGTCGATCGTCGGGACGACCTTGCTGCAGAAGGGGCACTGGAAGTCGGACCACTCAACGATGGTGACCAGCGCGGTGGCCGGACCCTTCGCCGGCGCCTCGCCGACGGGCACCTTCCAGACGGTCTTGTCGTCCTCCTGCGGGCGCTCGCGGTCCTTCTGGGGCGGCGCCTTCGCCTTGTTCTCCGCGGCGAGCTTGGCGTACACCTTGTCGGGCTTCGTCCCGGAGGCGACCGCCGCCTGCGCGGCCTTGAGCTGCTCGTCGATGACGGACGTGAACTTGTCGATCGGCTGAGCGCCGCTCAGGAACACGCCGTTGATGATCGACGCGGGCGTGCCGGTGACGCCCGAGGTCTTGCCGACCGCCATGTCGGCGTCGATCTTGGCCATGTACTCCTGCCGATCGAACGCCGCCTTGAACTTCGCCCTGTCGACGCCGGCGTCGCCGGCCCACTTCTCGAAGCTCTCGGGCGAGAGGCTCTTCTGGTTCTGGAAGGCGAGCTCGTGGAACTTCCAGAACGCCTTCGAGCCGCCGAGGCGGAACACGGTCTCGGCCGCGAGCGCCGCCGGGCGCGCGTTCTTGTGGAAGGGGAGCGGGTTGTTCTTCCAGATGATGCGCAGCTTCTCGGGGCCGTACTTGTCCTTGAGCTGGCTGATCGTCGTCTCGACCTTGCTGCAGAACGGACACTCGAAATCGCTGAAGACGACCATCGTCACCGGCGCCGCCCGCGTGCCCCACAGGGGGTCCTTCGACGACACCGGGATCGCCGCGTCCTCGTCGGTCCACGGCTGACCGTCTTCGACGGCGGCCGAGATCTCATGGCCGCGCGAGCCGGCGCTCCGATCGATGCTCCACATCAGCCCCATCCCTGCGATGAAGCAGAGAAGAAAGCCGACGATGGCTGTTCCCTTGTTCATGATGTTTCCTCTCTCAACGTGGGTGGGGCTCCGCCAGGCGGGCCCCTCCTTCAACGCGGGTGCGGCACCGGGTGCAGCGCCCGCGACAAGATCGCCAATCGTGAGCTCCCGGGGCGGCGCGCCACCCCGGGCCAAGGGAGCCGCCGCCGCGTGCCCACAGCGCAGCCCCCGGCGGAGCGCCAGAGCCGCTCTCGACCCCTCACGCCGGCGCCTGCGCCCGGCCTCGAGCGCGGCTGGCACGTCGCCCTCGAGAGGGCGAGCCTGCGCGACGTGGGACCGGACCGGCGCCTAGGAGGCTCGGGTCAGACCGGCAAGCGCTCCGGATCTCGCGGCAGCACCGCCCTCGCGCCTGGAGCGGTCTCCGAGAGACCGAGCGGCGCGATCGCGTGCGGGCTGCCGGCGAGCTCGCCTCATCGAGGCGGGTGGTAGACGCCCTGCGCGACGCCGGGACGCGGTCCTCCCGAGACCGCCCCGAACGAGAAGAGCGAGACGGGCGCGCACGGGGGAGGGAGGACGAGCTCCGGAAGGAGCAGCGCCTGGTGCGGAGCGCTGGCGAGCTCGCTCACAGGACCTGGGTGTCGCGAGTTCGGCCCCACCATCGGCCCGCCATCGAGCCCGGCGCAGCCTGGCGCCGCGTCGATCCGCGCGTCGGTGATCGGGAGGGTGCGGGGCGGAGCGACGGCGGAGGCTCCGCGGGGATCACAGATGGGCGCGTCCCTCGTCTCGCCCGTCGCATCGTCGACGCTGGTCAAGACGGTGCACGACGGCTCGTCCGGCGGGGCGACGATCGTCATCCGGTCGTCCTCGCACACCGGGATGATCGCAGCGCGCGCTTTCAGCGGCAGGACCAGCGCCAACGCGAACGTCAGCACGGTCATCAGGCGCTGGACAGCGTGTCGCGACATCCCTCGCAAGGATTAGCCGAGGCGTGCAGGGAGAGCAATGGCCCGGATCCCCGAGGGAACGCGGCACTCCGGGCCTTCCTGGACGGAGCCCGACGCTTCTCCAGGGTACCGCCCGGAGGACGCCACTTGTCGACAGGGTGTGGATAACCCTGTGGATAAGTTGGAGAGCCCCTGTGTCGAACCGGTGGTTCGAGCAGCCCGCGCCAGCAGGAGCACGGCCGGTTTCAGGGTTGTGCGGCGATCCGCGCGAACTTGGCCCACCTTGTCCTACATCCGGTAGGTTCGCTTCATGGCGAACTCCTCCGCGACCGTGCCTCGCCCGGTTCCTCCGCCCTCGCATGAGCCCAACAAGAGCGGCTTCGCTGCGGACGATGTTCCCCGGCCGCTCGGTCGTTACGTGCTCCTGCGGCGCATCGCCCGGGGAGGCATGGGGGAGGTGTTCCTCGCCTCCACGACCGGGCTGGAAGGGGCCGAGCGCCCCGTCGTCGTGAAGATCATCCGCCGCGAGCACGCGTCCGATCCGAGCTACATCGCCCGCTTCCTCGACGAAGCGCGGGTGCAGGCGCAGCTCCAGCACTCCGGCGTCGCGCAGGTCATCGAGGCGGACGTCGACCCGGCGACGGGGGAGCCTTACGCGGTGGTCGAGCACGTCGAGGGCCGGAGCCTCGGCGAGGTCCGCGCCCGCGCGGTGCAGCTCGGGCACCGCTTCGACTGGGCGGAGGCGGTCGCGATCGCGACGATGATCGCGGAGGCGCTCGCCCACGTGCACGAGCGCAGGGACCCGTCGGGCGCCGCGCTCGCCATCGTCCACCGCGATCTGTCGCCGCAGAACGTGATGCTCGGCTTCGCCGGTGACGTGAAGATCATCGACTTCGGCACCGCCCGCGGGCAGAACCGGCGCTGCCACACGGTCGCGGGCGTCGTCTTCGCGAAGCCGGGCTACGTCGCGCCGGAGGTCGCCAACGGCGATCCGGGCGACGCGCGGGTCGATCTCTATGCGCTCGGGATCATGCTCTGGGAGCTGTGCGCGGGGCGCCGGTTCCTGCAGGGCGACGCGCAGGCGCACATGGCCGCGGTCGCGCGCAACCAGAACGACCCGCCGCCGATCGCGCTGTCGCTCGGGGCTCCATCGGCGCTCGACGCCGCCATCGGGCGGCTCACGGCCTTCGACCGCGACGCCCGCTACCCGTCGAGCCGCGCCGCCGCGCGCGACCTCGCCGCGCTCCTCGGGGCGGCGGTCGCCCTGCCCGGCGGCGAACGCGGCGTGCGCGCGCGGGCCGCGCACCTGATGCAGCGCCTGTTCCCCGGCGAGCCGGGGCGCTCGCGCAGCGAGTTCGCGGCCCTCGTCGCCGCCGCCAAGGCCCACCGCGCCACGGCCGTGACGCCGGTGAGCCCGCGCGCGGAGGCCATGGCCTCCGCCGAGCGCGTGGACGACGGCACGCTGCCCGGGACGCGCTACCGGCTGCTGCGCGAGATCGGGACGGGCGCGAGCAGCACCGTCCACGAGGCGGAGCACGTCGATCTGGGGCGCCGCGTGGCGCTCAAGGTCGTCTCCGCGGAGCACTCGGCGACCGACGTGGTCGCGAGCCGCTTCCGGCGCGAGGCGCGCGTCCTCTCGCGCCTCTCCCACGAGCACCTCGTGAAGGTCCACGATTTCGGCATGGCCGCGGATGGCCGGCTGTTCTGCGCCATGGACCTCCTGGAGGGCGAGACGCTCGACGCCCTGCTCGTCCGCGGCGGCGCGATCGACTGGAGGGACGCGCTCGCGATGGCCGCCAAGGTGCTGAGCGCGCTCGAGCTCGCGCACGCCGAGGGGCTCGTTCACAGGGACATCAAGCCCGAGAACCTGTTCATGACGCGCCCGCGCGCCGCCGAGGGGGCGCTCTCCCTCGCGGACGCCGGCCTGAAGCTGCTCGATTTCGGGCTCGCGAAGCGCCTCTCCGAGGATCGCGGCGAGGCCGACGGCGTCGCGGACGAGACGGGCGCCGGCGAAGGGCCGGCCCGGGCCGCGGTCGCGATCGTCGGGACGCCCGAGTACATGGCCCCCGAGCAGGCCGCGTCGGGGCGCATCGACGGCCGCGCCGATCTCTACGCGCTAGGCTGCGTCCTCTACGAGATGCTCACGGGGCGCCTGCCGTTCGTCGAGCACAGCCTCGTCGCGCTGATCGACGCGAAGATCAAGGGCAGCCCCGAGCGCCTCCGCGAGCGCGCGCCGACCCGGCAGATCCCGACCTTCGTCGACGATCTGGTGATGCGCGCGCTGGCCCGTCATCCGAGCGTCCGCTTCCAGAGCGCCGCCGAGATGCGAAAGGCCATCCTGGATGCGCTGGGGCAGCCCGCGCGCGCGCGCACCCGCCGCCGCGCGCTGGGGTTCGCCGCGGTGGCCGCCGCGATGACGCTCGCGGGCGTGCTGGTGGTCGGCAAGGGGCGCGAGCTGGTGGCCAGCGTCCCCGCGGTCGCTGCGCTCGTCGGCGCCGCGGGCGAGGCGACCGCGGCGTCGGGCGACGAGGCGCAGCCCGCTGCGCCCGGCGCGCCGGCAATCGCTGCGGAGGCGCCGGCAGTCGCTGCGGATGCGCCGGCGGCAGCCGCAGAGGCGCCGGCAGTCGCTGCGGATGCGCCGGCGGCAGCCGCGGATGCGCCGTCGCTCGCGGCAGCTTCCTACGCGCCGGCGTCCGCCGCGGCAGCTCTCGCAGCGGCCAGCGCGCCAGGGCCTGGCGCGGCAGGGCAGGGGAGCGCCACGCCTTCGACCCTCGCCGCTGTGTCCGCCGCCGGAGCTGATGCCGCCGCGCCCCGAGAGGGAGCCGCGCTGCCCGCGGCGGTGGTGCCGCATGCGCAGGCCGCCATCGCGAAGAGCGACGCGGCGAAGCCACCGGCGAGGGACGAGCCCGCCCGGCGCGCCTCGGCGACGGCCGCGCGCGCACCGGCGCCCAAGGCCGCCAAACCTGCGGCGCGCGGCGCGGCGGATCGCGCCTCCCGCGAGGTTGCGAAGCGCGAGCAGAAGGCGCGCGAGCGATCGTCCTCGTCCGCGGCGCGCGAGTCGGCCGCGCCGACACCCGCGCGTGGCGAGGCTGACACGGCGGCGAAAGACGCGCACGAGGATCGCGGCGAAGCGAAGCGGCGCCGTCACAAGCGGCGGTCCCGGGTCGCGAAAGCGGAGTAGCCCCGCGTCGCGCGGCGCATTTCGCTCGCGCGTGGGCTGCGGCGTTGTATACCGCGCAGCCTGCGATGGCTCAGATCGCCCTGTCCGCGCCGGGTTCGAACGCCGTTACGTCGGGGCCACCCCATCGCGCGATCCTGCGGCTCGCGCTGCCGACCGTGGCGGCGATGCTCACCCAGAGCATCGTCAACGAGGTCGACATCGTCTTCTTCGCGCACCTGCCGTGCCCCGAGTCCTCGAACGCGCACGCGGCGCTCTTGCCGTCGCTGATCGTCCTCTGGCTGTTCGGCGGCTCGCTCAGCGCGATCTCGGTCGGCACGCAGGCGTTCACGGCGCGCCGCTTCGCCGAGAATCGCCCCGGGGACGCCGGCGCTGTCCTCGCGAACGCCCTGTTCTTCGCGATCGTCGCCGGCGTCGTGTTCTCCGCGATCGGGTACCTGACGATGCCGTACATCCTGTCCGTCATCATCAAGGTGCCGGACGCGCGGCATGCGGCGCTCGACTACCTCGGCTGGCGCCTGCTCGGCGTGACGTCGATGGCGGCGACGTTCGCGCTGAAGGCGTTCTTCGACGGGATCGGCAAGACGCACATCCACCTGGTCTCGGCCCTCGCGATGAACGGGCTGAACATCGTGCTCTGCCTCCTGCTCATCTTCGGCAACGCCTCGCTCGGCATCCCGAAGTACGGCATCGCCGGCGCGGGCATGGCCGGCTTCATCTCGACCTACGTCGGCCTCGCGATCATGCTCGCGTACGCGCTCCTGCCGGCGTACCGGCGCCGCTATCGCCCGTTCGCCACGAGCAAGCTCTCGGCCCCGCTCGTCTGGTCCATCCTCAGGCTGTCGATCCCGAGCGCCGTCGCCACCGTCGCGATCATGACGGGCTTCGCCCTCTTCTACGCGATCGCCAGCAAGCTCGACCAGGTCGCGCCGGCGGGCGTTGTCTCGCCGCTCTGTCCCGGCGGCCGCGCGGAGCCGGTGTACGGCGCCGCCACCACGGTGATCGTCGGGATCCTGAAGCTCACGTTCACCGCCTGCCTCGCCTTCGGCACGTCGACGGCGACGCTGGTCGCGCAGTCGCTCGGCGAGAAGGACGGCGACAAGGCCGCGCGCTTCGGCTGGACCAGCGTCCGGCTGGGGCTCGCGATCTTCGGGGTCGTCGGCCTGCTCGAGGCGATCTTCGCGCGGCAGATCCTCGCGTTCGCCAGCAGCAGCGAGCTCGTCCAGGCCGCGGCGCTCCGGCCGCTGCAGGTCATGGGCATCTGCACGCCGCTCGTCGCGGTCGGCATGATCCTGACGCAGGCGCTCTTCGGCGCGGGCAACACGCTGTTCGTGATGGTCGTCGAGCTCATCCTGCACTTCACCTGCCTCGTCCCGCTGGCGTGGCTGCTCGGCATCACGCTCGGCTTCGGCCTGATGGGCATCTGGGGCGCCGGCGTCGCCTACGTGGTCCTCCTCGCCGCGACCATGGTGTGGAAGTTCCGCTCGGGGGACTGGAAGAAGATCCGGCTCGACGCCCATAAGCCCCTCGACGGGGCCGCGCTCGGCGAGGGCGGCGGCGGCGCGAACGCGTAGGGCGCTGAGCCGACCGGCTCAGCGGGGGAAAGCGGCGGCGTTCCCGCCGTCGACGGTCACGACGCAGCCCGTCGTGGCCTCGGCCGTCGCGAGGTAGAGGAACGCCTGCGCCACGTCGGCCGCGGTGGTCTCGCGCCGGAGCAGGTTGTCGCGGAAGTAATCGTCGACCGAGACGTTGCGGGCGCGGGCGCGCGCCTCCAGCAAGCCGGCGCCGAAGAGCGCGGTGCGGATCCGGTCGGCGTTCACGGCGTTGGCCCGGATGCCCTGAGGTCCGAGGTCCACGGCGTACTGGCGCATGAGCGAGACGAGCGCCGCCTTGGCGACGCCGTAGGGGCCGAAGTCGGGCCCCTGGTTGAACGCGCTCTTCGAGGCGTTGAACAGGATCGCGCCGCCTGAGCCCTGCGCGAGCAGCACCCGCGCCGCCGCGCGGGCGACGTTCTGGTGGCCGAGCAGGTTCAGCTCGAGCGAGGCGCACAGCGCCTCGTGCCCCTCGGACGTGTGGAGGGAGCCCGAGAACGCGCGGCCGGCGTTCGAGACGACGACATCGACGCCGCCGAAGTGCGCGGCGCTCTGCGCGAACGCGCGGTGCACGCTCGCCTCGCTGCGCACGTCGCAGGCGACCTTCATGCAGCGGCCGCGGTAGCGGCCCCCGAGCTCGGCGGCTGCCTTCTCGAGTGACTCCTCGTCGCGATCGGCCAGCACCACGTGCGCCCCCGCGGCGAGGAACGTCGCCGCGGTCGCGTGGCCGATCCCCGAGGCGGCGCCCGTGATCAGCGCGATCCGCCGATCGAGCGGGCCCCTCTGGCCCGCCCCGAGCTTCAGCTTCGCCTGCTCGAGGCTCCAGTACTCCATGTCGAACAGGTCGAGCTCCGGGACCGGCTGGTACCCGCCGAGCGCCTCGGCGGCCTCGATCACGGAGACGGTATGAGCGTAGACGTCCGCGACGATCTCCGCCTCGGCGCGGGAGCCGCCCACGCACAGCGCGCCCGCGCCGGGGAACAGCAGCACCCGCGGGAACGGATCGAGCTCATCGCGGACGACGCCCCGCGCCGCGCAGGAGCGGCGGAAGTACTCGTGGTACTCGGCCACGTACCTCGCGATGGCCTGCTCGACGGTCGCACGGAACCGCGCCGCGTCGGTGATGGCGTGGGCGTCGATGACGAGCGGCCGCGCCTTGGTGCGGATGACGTGATCCGGCGTGGCGCAGCCGATCTGCGAGACCCTGGCCAGATCGTCGCGCGCGCAGAACGCGAGCAGCTCCAGGCCGGTGCGGAGCGTGCAGACCCAGGGGCGCCCCGACGCGCGGGCGAGCGCTCCGCGGACGACCGGCCCGATGGCGGCCCGGAGGTCCGGATCCGCCGCGACCGTGGGGTGCGAGACGACCACGCTGCGCTCTTCGATGTAGTGCTCGGCGCGCGTCACGGCGTCGATCATGCGCGTGTAGCTCTCCTCGGCGGTGTCTCCCCACGTGAAGACGCCGTGCTTGTCGAGGATCATCAGCGACGGGAGCGCCCCTCGCGCGAGGCGCTCCCGGACGAGCTCCGCGACGCGGCGGGCGAGCGCGAAGCCTGGCATCACGTACGGCACGAAGAGCGCGCCGTCCCCGTAGATCGCCTGGACGACCTCGGCCGAGCCGGGCTGATCGATGACCGCGAGCACCGCGTCCGCGTGCGTGTGATCGACGAACTTCGCCGGGATGATCGCGTGCAGCAGCGCCTCGACCGACGGCGTCGGGCTCGCCGGATCCAGCATCTGGCCGCGCAGGAGCGCGACCATCTGCTCGTCGGTCATCGCCTCGAGCGCGCACGCGCGCTGGAGCGGCGCGAGGCGGCACGCCGGGAAGCCGCGCGGCTCGATGGTCGCGAGGTCCCACCCGCTGCCCTTGATGAAGAGCACCTCGACGCGATCGCCGAGCAGGTCGACGGCCGTGCTCTTGACGCTCGTGTTCCCGCCGCCGTGCAGGACGAGCGACGGATCGGCGCCGAGGAGGCGGGAGGTGTAGACGCGGAGGGCGAGATCCTCGCCCCAGATCGAGGCGTAGGTGTCGAGGGTGCGCTGGGCTTCGTCCTTGCTGTGGCGAGGATCCATCGATCGGCCGCCTACCCCAGCGGCGGAGGCGCCGAAAGCCCGCCGCTCAGTAGCGGTAGTTCTCGGCCTTGAAGGGGCCCTCGGCGGGGACGCCCAGGTACTTCGCCTGCTCCGTCGTGAGCTGGGTCAGCTCGACCCCGAGCTTCGGCAGGTGCAGCGCCGCGACCTTCTCGTCGAGCTTCTTCGGCAGCAGGTGGACGCCGATCGTGTGCTTCTCGGTCCACAGGGCGATCTGCGCGAGGACCTGGTTGGAGAACGAGGTCGACATCACGAACGACGGGTGGCCGGTGGCGCAACCGAGGTTCACGAGCCGGCCGCGCGCGAGGACGATCAGCCGCTTGCCGTCCGGGAAGATGAAGTGATCGACCTGCGGCTTGATGTTCTCCTCCTTGATCTCGGGGTTCTTCTCGAGCCACGCGATCTGGATCTCCGAGTCGAAGTGCCCGATGTTGCAGAGGATCGCCTCGTCCTTCATCGCGAGCATGTGCTCCGCCCGGACGACGTTCTCGCAGCCCGTCGCCGTGACGAAGATGTCGCCGACCGGGGCGACGGTCTCGAGGCGCTTCACCTCGTAGCCCTCCATCGCCGCCTGCAGCGCGCAGATCGGGTCGATCTCGGTGATGATCACGCGCGCCCCCAGGCCGCGCAGCGACTGCGCGCACCCCTTGCCGACGTCGCCGTAGCCGCACACGACGGCGACCTTGCCGGCGAACATCACGTCGGTGGCCCGCTTGATCCCGTCGCCCAGCGACTCGCGGCAACCGTAGAGGTTGTCGAACTTGCTCTTGGTCACCGAGTCGTTGACGTTGATCGCGGGCACCTTCAGCTTGCCCGCGCGGTGCATCTCGTAGAGCCGGTGCACGCCGGTCGTCGTCTCCTCGGAGAGCCCGCGGATCGGGTCGGCGCCGGTGAAGAGCTCCGGGTGCTTCTCGTGGGCGACGATCGTGAGATCGCCGCCGTCATCGAGGATCATGTTGGGCCCCTTGCCGCCCTTGAAGGCGTAGAGCTGCTGCTCGATGCACCAGTCGTACTCCTCGAGGGTCTCGCCCTTCCACGCGAAGACCGGGATGCCGGCCGCCGCGATCGCCGCCGCCGCGTGGTCCTGCGTCGAGTAGATGTTGCAGCTCGTCCACGTGACCTCCGCGCCGAGGGCCACCAGCGTCTCGATCAGCACCGCCGTCTGGATCGTCATGTGGAGGCAGCCGGCGACGCGCGCGCCCTTGAGCGGCTGCGTCGGGCCGTACTCCGCCCTGAGCGCCATCAGCCCGGGCATCTCCTTCTCGGCGATGCGGATCTCCTTGCGACCCCAGTCCGCGAGCGTGATGTCGGCGACCTTGTAGGAGAGCTTCTTCTCAGCAGTCATGGTGTCCCTTTGCCTTTTCGGTGAATGCGCTTGTGCGCGCGCCGCGCCAGCCGACGAGCAGCTGCCAAACCAGGTGTCGATCCGGGCCTTCGCCCTGCCATGCGGACGGCAGCCGCCGGAGCTCGACGCCGCAGAGCCCGGCCTCCTCGGCGAGGCCTCGGAGGTCGCCCGGCGAGAAGCCGAGCCAGATGTCCGCCTCCTGCTCCCGGAGGGCCTGATCGTGGTGCGCCTCGTAATCGAGCACGCACACCGCGCCCCCGCGGGCGTGAGCGCCGTCGCCGCGGCCTTGGGCGGCCGGGCGCGCGAGCTCGACGAGCGCGCGCATCGCCTTCGCCGGCTGAGGCGCGTGGTGCAGCACGCGCGCCGCGAAGACGACGTCGGCGCCCCCGGAGAGGGCCTCGCCGGCCTCCGGAGGATCGCCGCCGAGCGCGCGCGCCACGGCCCGGATCACCTCGGGCCCGTCGATCTCGCCGCACACCAGCTCGACGTTCTCGAGGCTGCGCCTCCGCAGGCGCTCCCCGGCGAGCTGCAGCTGCGCGCTCGCGCGATCGAGCGCGACGACGCGATCGAAGACGGGCGACAGCACCTCGAGCAGCGCCCCGTCGCCGGTGCCCGCGTCGACCGCCAGCCGCCGATGGGGCAGGAGCGGCGCGAGCGCCGCGAGGTAGGCGGCGAGCTCGGACGGCGGCCCCGGGCGCAACGGCCGCCCGCCGCGCGCGAAGAACTCGCGCGTCTCGGCGTCGCGCGCGGCCAGCACCTCCTCGACGCGCGCGAGCGTCCCGTCCGCCGCGCACGCGCGCTGGCCCGCGCGCACGGCGTCGTCGACCACGGGATCGGTCGTCGCGCGCGGGTCCAGGCGGAGCAGCGTCCACGTCCCCTGGCGCCGGGCGAGCAGGATCCCCGCCTCGCGGAGCGCGGCCGCGTGGCGGGAGATCTTCGGCTGACCCTCGCGGAGCAGCTCGGCCAGCTCTCCGACGGCGAGCTCTTCCGCCGCGGCCAGGCCGAGGAGCCGCACCCGCACCGGATCCGCCAGCAGCCGGTACAGCTCGCACCGCGCGACCGCCTCCTCCGGTTGAGCCGGCGTCTCTACGACCGAGACCATGGCTCATACATATGTGTTGATGCGCATGGATGCAAATAGATTATTCAAGGCCCTGAACGCGCTCGGTTCCCCTCGAAAGCCCCCGCTGACACGTATGCCCGGGCACCACGGCTCGCGCGCCGGGGCAGGTAGCAGGGGCGAGCGATGCGCACGGGGGCGCCCTTCAGCGACCGCCCCCTTGCCGGGCCCCTTCCGCTTCCTCTGCGATCGTCGCTGTCGTGGTGCGTCGCGGCTCTTGGCTCGCGCTGGGTCAACCGAACGAGCGGACGGCCTTCTCCAGCTTCGCCTCTTCCGAGGAGCGGAGCAGGCCCACGGCCACCACGGTCAGGCGCTCCGGCCTGAACAGCGCGCGCGCGGCGTCGCGCACGTCGGCGACGCTGACGCGCGCGAGCTCCTCGTGCCGCGCCTCCGGGGTGCGCGTGATGTCGGCGAGCGCGGCGAGCCCATGGAAGCCGGCGGTCGCCTCGACGTCGTCGAGCATCGCCTCCACCGACCAGAGGTGGCGGTCCCGCGCCTTGGCGAGCTCGTCCTCGCGCGGGCCGACCTCGGCGAGCTCGCGGAGCAACGCGAAGATCTCCCGGACCACCACGGTCGCGCGGTCGTGCTGGACGCCCGCGGCGATGTCGACGACCCCGTCGTCCTCGTAGGCCTCGAACATCCCCGACACGTCGTAGCAGAGGCCCAGCCGATCGCAGATCCGCTCGTACAGCCGCGTCGACATGCCGTCGTCGAGGACGCGGAGCAGCATCTCCACGGCGGGCTCGCGCGGATCGCGCTCGCTCACGCCCCGGAACGCGATCCGCAGATCGGTCTGGCTCGACTGGTTCTCGATGAAGCGGAACCTCGGCTTCTTCTGCCCGTTGGGCGGCGGCGCGGCGGGCACCTGCTCGCCGCGCGGCATGGCGCCGAAGTGCCGCTCGGCGGCCCGCGCGCACGCCTCGGGATCGAGCCGACCCGCCAGGCAGAGCACCGCGTTCGCCGTCGTGTAGTGCCGGGCGTGGTGGGCGCGCAGCATCGGCTCGTCGAACCGATCGAGCGCCGCGATGTCGCCCGTGATGGTGAACCCGAGCGGGTGTCGCTCGTACATGAGCGCGCGCGCGTTGTTGTCCGCGTCGATGTCGCGCCCCTCGTCGTCGAGGTCCTCGAGGATCTCCTCGCGCACGATGCCGCGCTCGACCTCGATCGCGGTGAAGCGGGGCGACGTGGTCACCTCGCCGAGCAGGGCGAGCACCGGCTCCAGGTTCGTCGGCGGCACGGAGATGCTCATCACGCCGTGGTCGACGTGGGTCGCCGCGTAGAGCGTCCCTCCGAGGCGCTCGAAGGCGAGCGCCTGCGCGTGCGCGGACGGCAGCGTCGACGTCCCCCGGAACACCATGTGCTCCAGGAAGTGCGAGATTCCGTTGTTCTGCTGGCTCTCGAACCGTGAGCCGACGCGCAGGTACAGCGAGGCGACCGCCCGGTGGACGTGCGGTTGCGGGACGAGGACGACCTTGAGGCCGTTCGGGAGGACGACGTCGCGCGCGTCACGCAGCGGGAGCGACGTCATTCCCCCTCGTCTTCGAGCGGCAGCGGCGGCTCGCCGGAGCCATCCTCGGCAGGCTTGGACTCCTTCAGGAGGTTCTGGTCGTACTTCACCTCGCTGCCGATCGTCGACTTCAGCCGGCGCACGTACCCGATGAGCGCGTCGTTCTGCTTCGCGGCGCGCATGGCCGACGTGTAGAACTCGCGGTCCTTGTCCCACTGCTCCTGGCTCGCGGAGGTCTTCTCCTTGAGCTGGATCACGGCATAACCGTTCGCCAGCGCCACGACGTCCTTGGGCAGATCGCCCGGCTTGTCGAGCTGGAAGGCGATGCGCGCGGCCTCGGTGCTGTCCTTCGCGTCCGCGATGGGCGAGCCGGAGACATTGAACGGCAGGCTCGTCTCGACGGTGGGCCGGTTCGGGTGGTTCGCGATCGTGTAGGGAGCCCGCGCATCCCCGGCATCGGCCTGGCCATCCTCCTTCGCGCCCGCCTCCTTGTTCCCTTCCTGCTTCGCCGCGGCGGGCTCGCCGCCCGCCTTCGCGCCCGGCGCCGCGGTGCCTGCCTTCTCGCTCGCTTTCTCCTTCGGTTTCGCCGGCGTGAGCTGGGCCATGTAGGCGGCGAGCGCGTCCTCCAGCGACTTGCCGCCCGCGGCGGCGGCGAGCACCTGCTTCGCGGCCTCGGCCGCGAGCCGCTCCGACTCGTGGGCGATGTAGAGGTCGCGCGCCGCCTCTTGCCGGCCGATCTTCTCGGCCTCGGCGTCCTTCGCGATCTGCTCGAGCTTGATCACGTGGAAGCCGTCCTCGGTCTCGATGAGGTCCGACACGTCGCCCGCCTTCATCTCGAAGAGCTTGTCCTCGACAGGCTTGCTCAGGCGGCCCTTGGCCACGCATCCGAGCTCGCCGCCGCGCGCCGCGCTCGGCCCGTCGCTCGCGGTGCGGGCCACGTCGGCGAAGCTCTCGCCCTTCTTGAGGCGCTGGACCGCGCCCTCGATCCGCGCCTTCGCGGCCGCCTTGCCCGCCTCCGGCCCCTGCTCGGCCTCCTCGGGCTTCACCTCGACCACGAGCTCTCGGGCGACGCGGCACTCGGGCTGATACTGCGCCTTCCGCCCCTCCCAGGCCTTGTCGAGCTCTTCCTTGTTGGTGTCGGCCCAGGCCTGGATCGCCTTCTCCGACGTGTCCACGATGAGGTCGCTGTAGAAGCGCCGGTCGAAGCGCACGTAGGCGAGCGTCCTGGTGGATTTCTCGCGCGAGAACTGCTCGAACGCCTCATTCTCGCCGACACGGACCCGCGCCCGGATGAGGTCGCGCATCCGGGCGGCGATGAGCTCCTTCCGCTGGTAATCGCGGAAGTCGGTGGGGCTCATCTTCGTGATGTTCCGGATTTGCTTCTCGTACTGCTTGTTGTCGAATTTCTTCGTTTGCCGGTTGCGGACGTCCAGGTAGCGAGTGAGGTCTTCCCGGAGGCTGAGGGCGTAACCGACCTGGCGGATCTTGTCTGCCGGGAGCGAGACATGGACCCTGCCAGACACGAGCTCGTTCGTGAGCTCGTCGTCCGAGACGGTGATCCCGAGGCGCTTCGCGTCCTCATTGAGGAGCCACCGCTCGTAGAGCCCCTCCGCCGTGAGCCGCCGGTAACCCATCGCCCGGAGGCGGTTTTCGTCGACGCTCCGCATCGCGAGCAGGTTCTTGGACGCGTTGAAGTCGGTCGAGGAGATGCAGCTGCCTCGGACCTCGACGGCACAGGTCCTTCCGGCCGACTGCACGGGGCCCGTGCTCGGGCGGAACTGGACGATGAAGACGACGGCGATCGCGATGATGATGGCAGCGCCGAAGATTTGGCTCAGTCTGTTCACGAAGGGCTCGCTCCCGGGGCGTGCGCCGCTCGCTCTTCGAGCGGCCTCCCGCCTTGGCCTGGCGCGGCATAGCACGGCGTCGACGGCGTGTCTTTACGGCGGTCGGGAGCGGGGCTAGGGGCTCATGCCATGGCAAGCTCGAAGTCACAGCTCCCCGATTGCGGCCTCTACCTGACGACAAAGCCGCTCCCCGGACACGAGGACAAGGTGCCTGCTGGCACCCTCGTTTCCTTCCACAACCACTCGGACAACGGTCTGCCGACGGTCACGACGCCCGACCACAACGTTCACAACCGCTGGCACTTCCACGGTCCTGCGGTCGCGTTCCGGGGCACGACGTGGGCGGACTCCCTGCAGCGCCTCCCCGCCGAAGGGTTCTACACGCTTCGCAAGGAGCTCGCGTTCGACGGCGGCAACTGGCCGAAGGGCACGCTGGTGCAGCTCGGTTACACGCAGGCGGGCATGCCTATCCTGTTCATCGCCCGTGTGCGTTCGCGGCTTCAGGAGAACGACCTCTTCTTCTCCGACAAGGGCGTAGGCATCAAGCGCGAGCAGCTGTCCCTGCTCGAGCCCGTCTCCGTCTTCGAGGAGCCGAGCGACGGCTCCGGTCACCAGCCCGACCACGCAGACGCGCACTGAGCGACCGCTGTTGGGGGCGCGTCCTCGTGCGCCATGCAGGACCCAGCTCTCCCGTCCACGCTGAATATCGACCGGAGCCCACATTTCTGTCCCCAGGTACGGCGTGTGCTTGTAATTTTCTTTCGTGATTCGACGCAGAACCCTCACACCCCCGTCCCTCCAGATTCCCCCTGAGCTCCTGGCCAACCGTCGCAGGAGCCCCCGCCGCGAGCTGAGCGAACGGGTACGCCTGGAGACCGGCGAGCGCGCCGTCGCCGGCTGGACGCTGAACGTGAGCGTCGGCGGGCTCAGGGTAGTGATAGAAAATTCACTCGACCCTGGTACGGAACTAACGGTCTGGCTCGACGGCAGGAGCCCGCGTCCAGGTAGGATAATGTGGGTACAAGACGAGCCCGATGGGTCGATCGTCGGTGTGTGTTTCCTGGATGGTCTGGAGGATCGAGAGGGCATCAACGGCCTGGGGGGCCTGGAAGGCGGCCCCTCGAGGTCGCCGCGATCGAGCTCCTGAGCACACACGAGCGCGCCGGCGTTCCAGAGCGCCACACGTGGTCGGCGCTGTCGGCTTGACGAGGCACCCGCAATTTTGCGATGGATGTTCCTGCTGACAGCTGGGGGTAGCCGGAAACCAGCGGAAGATGCCGACACCCGCGGAGATAAAGAAGGCCCTGCTCCAGGCCGGATTCGAGGTCTACCGCACCCGGGGCGACGCCGTGCAGGTCGCGGAGCGGGTGCGGGAGAACCTCCTCATGGACTCGGGGATCGTCGTGGGCGCCGAGCCGCTGCGGGTCGGGTTCATCGTGCGCGCCCAGCGCAACGATTTCCCGGGGGCGGCGGACGAGCAGCTCTTCGAGCGGGCGCGCGGGATGGCCGAGGTCGCCGTGGCGCATGGCTACACCGAGGCCGAGGCCGCCCTCCGCCACGTCCGCGACCCCGGCGACGCCGAGCGGACGCTCGATACGTGGTGCGAGGTCCACTTCGAGAAGCGCGTGGCGTCGCTCGAGCTCGCCGTCAGCGAGGTGGGGTTCGCCCTCTCGCTGGAGAAGACCGCCCTGCCGCGCTGAGCGGTACGCGATGCCCTTCGATCGAGCCGCGAGCCTGCTCGGGCCCTCTGGCCCGTTCGCGCGTGGCCTGGACGGGTACGAGGACCGAGAGGGGCAGGTGGCGATGGCGAGCGCCGTCGAGCGGGCGCTCGCGGAGGACCGCATCCTCCTTTGCGAGGCGGGCACCGGGACGGGCAAGACGCTCGCCTACCTGGTGCCCGCGATCCTGAGCGGTCGCAAGGTCGTCGTCTCGACCGCGACGAAGGCGCTCGAGGACCAGATCTACACGAAGGATCTGCCGCTCGTGGCCGAGCACCTCCGGCTGGATCCGCGCGCGGCGCTCGTGAAGGGGCTCGGCAACTACCTGTGCCTGCGGCGCTTCAGCGAGCTCCGGACGAGCCCCGGCGCGGGCGCCGGGATCGCGGGGCGCTCGCTGCCGCTGATCGAGGCGTGGGCGCAGGAGACCGAGATGGGCGACGTCGCGGAGCTCGCCCACCTCGCCGAGGGGGATCCGCTCTGGCGAGAGGTCGCGTCGTCCAGCGAGACGCGCCTCGGCGCCTCGTGCGAGCACTTCGAGCGGTGCTTCGTCACGCGGATGAAGCGCGACAGCGAGGCGGCGCGCCTCCTCGTCGTCAACCACCACCTCTTCTTCGCGGATCTCGCGCTGAAGATCGCCGGAGCGCGCCGCGGCTTCGCCGGCGCCGGCGCGCTCCCGCCGTACGATGCGGTCATCTTCGACGAGGCGCACCAGCTCGAGGACATCGCGACGGGCTTCTTCGGCGTCCGCGTCTCGCGCGCGCGGGTCGACTCGATGCTGCGCGACGCGGACCGGGCCTTCATCGCGTCGGGCCTCGCCGATCGCATCCTCGGGCGGGGCGAGGGGACGGCGATCACGGCCGTCGTGCGCGAGTCCGCGGACGCGCTCTTCGATCGGCTCGCCTCGCTGGGCGGCGCCGCCGCCGGCGGCGGGGATCGCGGCGAGGCCCGGAGCCCGCTCGCCAGGGACGCCTGGTCCGGCGAGCTGCTCGACGCGTACCACCGCCTCGACGACCACCTCGAGGCGCTCGCGGCGTACGCGAGCGCGAACGCGATCAGCGAGGCGGTGCAGCTCGTCGGCAACCGCGCCGCGCAGCTGCGGGACGACGCGGCGCGCATCGTCGACCCCGCGACGAACCAGGTCACGTGGGTCGAGGTGCGCGGCCGCGCCGTCTCGTTCGGCGCGTCGCCGGTCGATCTCGGGGACATGCTGCGCGAGCACGTCTTCGAGCGGATCGGCGCCGTGGTGCTGACGAGCGCCACGCTGACGACGAGCGGCTCCGCCGGGGCAAAGTTCCGCTTCCTCCGCTCGCGCATGGGCCTCGACGAGGACGTGTCGGTCCCTGTCGACGAGCTCGAGGTCCCGTCGCCCTTCGACTACCCGACCGCCGCGCTGCTCTACACGCCGCGCGATCTCCCCGAGGCGACCGACGCTGCGTTCGTCGAGCGCGCCGCCGATCGCGCGGCCGAGCTCATCGGCATCACGGGCGGCGGCGCGTTCCTCCTCTGCACGTCGATCCGCGCGATGAACGCGCTCGCCGCGGCCCTCCGCGTCCGGTTCGCGCGCGCCTCGGCGGTCGCCCGGGCGGACGGGAGCGCTCCGGGGCGGCAGGCTCCGCTGCTCGTGCAGGGGGACGCGCCGAAGGGCGCGCTGCTGCGCCGCTTCCGCGCAGAGCGGCACGCGGTGCTCGTCGCGACGATGAGCTTCTGGGAAGGGGTGGACGTCCCCGGCGAGGCGCTGCGCCTCGTGATCATCGAGAAGCTCCCGTTCGCCGTGCCGACCGATCCCGTCGTCGCGGCCCGGTGCACGGCGATCGAGCAGAACGGCGGCAACCCGTTCATCGCCTACAGCGTGCCGCAGGCCGCGATCACCTTGAAGCAGGGCTTCGGCCGGCTGATCCGCGCGCGCACCGATCGCGGCATCGTCGCGATCCTGGACCGCAGGATCCGCACGCGCGGCTACGGCCGCGTGCTGCTCGACAGCTTGCCCGACGCGCGCCGGACCGACCGCATCGAGGACGTGCGCGCGTTCTGGGCGGCCCGCGCGGCCGACGCGGAAGCGGAGCGAGGAGCAGCGCCGGCCGGGACAGGCGCGCGGACGTGAGGCGCGGGGCGAAGGGGCCGCGAGGCGAAGCGCGAGACGAGGCGCACGCTCCGGCGACGCGCGCGCTTCGTCGGAGCGCTCGTCAGGGATACGACGTCTTCCCGTAGATGCACCAGGCGCCGCCCTTCCGGAGGGCGATGGCCTGGAGGAGCCTGTAGTCGGCCTTGAACCTGGGGTCGTCGTACGAGGCGCGGGAGGAGGGCACCGTCGGGTTCTTGCAGTCGATCCCGGAGGAGATGACCAAGAAGTAACGCGGGTTCTTCGCGAAGATCGCGTCGGTGTAGCCGGCCCCGACCTTGTGCGTGTACCCGCCCGGCAGGCGGGAGACCTCGGGGCTGAGCAGCCCGAGCATGTCGACGACCGGGAAGCCCGTGCGGTAACCGACGTAGCCGATGTCGGCCAGCGCGATGGGGCCAGGCTCCGCGTTCTGGGCGAGCCACTCCGCGGAGCGCCCTGCCGCGTCGTCCCAGAAGCCCTTGTCGTTGACGAGGAGGTTCCGCTGGGCCCGCACGAGCTCGCCGGCGCGGGTCGCGATCGTGATCGCGCCGAACGCTGCGATCGCGATCGACGCCACGCGCTCGCGGCGCGCTGCGATCGCGCGGACCGCGTCGTCGACGAGCAGGAACGCGAACGGCTCTGCCGGCGCGAGGAACCGGAAGTAAGGCATCCAGTCGCCGCCCACCGCGACGACGTACACGCCGAAGAGCAGCGCGATCGACGCGATCGCGAGGCCGCTCCGGCGCCGGTGGACGATGGACGAGGCGACCGACAGGAGCCCGAGCCACAGGAAGGCGCCGGCGTGCTGCGCGTACTTGCGGACGTAGTCGCCCCCGCCCTGGATTTGCAGCGCGAAGTCGCCCGTCTTCGCGGCGAGCGTGTTCGGGAGCCATGCGCCGTAGTAGCTGTGCCGCCACACGAGGTGCGCGGCGACCGGGAGCGCGAACGCGACAAGGCGCAGCGCGCTCCGGCGCGAGAGCGCCTGCTCCGAGTGCCAGACGACGAGCAGACCGAGGAACAGCGGCGCCTCAGGGCGGGTGAGCGCGGCGAGCGCGAACACAGCGCCGGACAAGGGGAACCAGGGGAACGAGGAGAAGACGAGCGCGGATCGAGCGCCGCCGTCGTCGCTGGCGGCGTCCTCTTCACGGAAGAAGAGCTCGGTCCCCGCGAGCGTGAGCAGGAGGAACAGCGGCGTCTCCAGCCCGAACACCGCGTAGCCGGAGAAGAGGACGCTCATCGCGAGCAGCCACGTCGCGAGGCAGGGCACGTTCGAGAACGGACGCAGCCGCCGGGAGAGGAGGTACGTCGGGACGAGCGCACCTGCAGCGCAGGCGGCGCCGAGCACCTTCGACGCCGCCGCCGGCGCCGCGCCGAGCTTCACCGCCGCGGCGAGGAGCACCGTCCAGAGGAAGTTCGTGTAGCCCTCGACGCGCTCGCCCACGTTGTAAACGAGCCCATTTCCGTTCGCGAGGTTCTCCGCGTACCGGAACGAGATGTATGCGTCGTCGATCGTGAAGCTCGCGACGCGGAGCGCAGCCGCGATCGTGATCACCATCGGCGCGAGCAGCCCGAGCGTGAGCTCCAGCGAAGCGGGGAGGGGAGCGCCAGCGAGCCAGCTTCGAAGATCGCGCGCCGGCGAGGCGTGGCGCTCCGCTCCCGACGGCTCCTCGCCTTCGAGGGACTCGTCGTATCCCACCTCCTCGCTCCTCTCCCCTGTGGCCACGGGCTCGTCGCTCATCGGGCGCCGACCATACCGCGATTGTCACAGCCACAACGTCGAGCCGCGTAAATCGGGACAGGATGGTGTGCGCACATCCCGACGCAGTGCGAACGAAATTGCGCACTCCGACTGCAGGACTACGCTGTCGAGGCAGCCACGGCGACGGCTTCCCGTGCTGACAAGGAAGGAGTCGAGTGATGAGCGAGCTCGTTGCGCACCTGCCCGTGATCGGTCCCCTCGTCGCCCTGGTGGCGCTCGCCCTCGCCGCCGTCTTCCTCGCGCGCAGGGCGTCGGCTCCTGCTGCTCCCTCTTCCGCGCTGTCCGTGAAGGAGCGGGCCATCGTGGCGGCCTGCGCTGACGCCCTGTTCCCGGCCGGGGGTCCAATCCCGGTCTCCGGCACGGAGGCCGGGCTGGTCGAGTACATGGACCGCTACGTCGCGCGCACGCCGCGGCCTCTCCGGCCCTACATGCGGCTGCTGTTCCACTTCGTCGAGCTCTCGCCGTGGGTCTTTGGGCCGCGCCGCGCCCGCTTCACGCGTCTCCCGCAGGCCGATCGCATCGCGGTGCTCGCGTCGATGGCGCAGAGCTGCATCTATCTCCGGCGGGTGACGTTCCTCTCGCTGCGGACGATGCTCTCGATGGGGTATCTCGCGAACGAGAAGGTCGCCGGCGCGATCGGCGTCGCCTGCTGCGCCACGCCCTTCGAGCGCCGCGCCGCCGGGAGAGCGGCGGGTGAGCCCGCCGCCGCGGCGCCCCCGTCGCTCGTGCCGGGGGTGACGGCATGAAGCTCCCCGTCTTCCCGGAACCGCCTCGCGCCGTGAGCCGCGAGCGCGGCGAGCGGCGCTCGCTCTCCGAGGCCACGCTCCGATCGCGGGGCGCTGTGGAGCCGCTCGCGCCCGGCGAGCCGCGCACCCAGGTGAAGGTGTTCGCCGACTACGAGGGCGAGGTGCGGGCGTCGTGCGAGGTGCTCGTCGTCGGCTCGGGTCCGGGCGGCGCGGTCGTCGCCAAGGAGCTCGCCGAGGCGGGGCGCGACGTGATCCTCGTCGAGGAGGGGCCGCCGTTCGGGGTGGAGGATTTCCGCCAGGAGGCGGGCGAGTCGCTCTCGCGCACGCTGCGCGAGGGCGGGATGCGCGCCGCCCGCGGGCGCATGCTCATCCCGACCATGCAGGCGATCGCGCTCGGGGGCGGCTCGGTCGTCAACTCGGCCATCTGCGCGCGCTCGCCCGCCTGGGTGTTCGACAAGTGGGCAGAGCGGACCGGCACGGCCTCGCTCACCCTGGACGCGCTGCTGCCCCACTACGATCGCGTCGAGCGCCTGCTCGGCGTCTCGCCCACGCCGATGGAAGTGCAGGGCGAGCGCAACCTGCGCTTCAAGCGCGGCTGCGATGCGCTGGGGCTGTCGAGCGAGCCGACCCACCGCAACGTGCGCGGCTGCCGCGGCTCGGGCGAGTGCTTCACGGGGTGTCGCAACCGCGCAAAGATGTCGACCGACGTCTCGTACGTCCCCGCCGCGATCCGGGCGGGCGCGCGCGTCTTCACCAGCGTGCGCGCCGAGCACCTGCTCCTCTCCGGCAGGCGCGCCGCCGGGATGCGCGGGCGCACGATCGAGCCCTTCACGTGGCGCGAGGGGGCGCCCGTCGAGATAAGGGCGGAGCTCGTCGTGCTCGCGGCCGGCTGCATGGCGACCCCGCTCATCCTGCTCCGCAGCGGCGCCGCCGGCTCGAGCGGCTACGTGGGCAACGAGCTGCAGCTCCACCCGGGGCTCGCCATCATGGCGGTGTTCCCCGAGCCCATCGATCCATGGGAGGGCGCGACCCAGGGCTATCATTCGCTCCACTTCATCGAGCAAGGGATCAAGCTGGAGGTCCTCTGGTCGCCTCCGGCGGTGCTCGCCGCGCGATTCCCCGGCTTCGGGCACGACTACCAGCGTCACCTCCGGACATACAACCGGATGGCGCCGTTCGACGTCATCATTGCTGCCGAGCAGTCGCGCGGGACGGTGCGTCCGAAGCGAGGCAGCTGGGACCCTGATGTGCGATTCGACTACGCACCGCGCGACGTCGAGAAGATCCAGCGCGGTCTCGGCATCCTGTCCGACATCTGCTGGGCGGCGGGGGCCTCGTCGATCCTGCCCGGGCTGCACGGGGTGCCCGACGAGCTGAGGTCGCCGAAAGAAGCCGAGATCCTGAAGAGCAAACGGCTCGACGGACGAGACACGATCACCGCGGCGAATCACGCCTTCGGCACGGCGCGGATGTCGAGGCGCCCGCGGGACGGGGTGGTCGATGAGGAGGGGCGCTGCCACGATCTGGACAATGTGTACGTCGCTGACACGAGCGTCTTTCCTGGAAGTCCCGCAGTGAATCCGATGCTTACGTGCATGGCGCTGGCCGATCGGATCGCATGCGGCATCATCGAGCGCTGGTGAGGCGCGCGGCGGCGTGTCACCACAGGAGTCAGTGAGCCAGGGGCGCCGCATCCGTCGGGCAGGCACGGCATGTCGCGGACGGTATGTGAGGGGGGCTTTGCACCCGAGAAGGAGGCAACTCCCGAGTTGATACGAGGCCCCCGCGAGGTACAAGTTTAACGGCACGTTTCAACTCGCACGGGGCCGAGCCGTCCGTCCGCCGAGCTGGGAGGGAAGCTTTGGGACCGAACGCAGTTTCAGCTGCAATTCCGCGCGGATCGCGCTCGCCGCATCGGAGCCACAGCCATCACGGCCGCGTGCTCCTCGTCGAAGACGAGCCCGACCAGGCGGCCATCCTCGAGGCGGTACTGCGCCACGAAGGGCTCGACGTCGTCGTGGCGTCGAGCGGCGAGCAAGCGCTCGAGATCCACCAGCGGACGCCGGCTGACGTGCTCGTCACGGATCTCAACCTGCCGGGCATGACGGGGGTCGATCTGATGCGCCGGCTCTCGCCCGGCGAGCTCGAGGGGCCCGAGCCGAAGGCGCCGCCGCCCCACGTGGTCATGGTCACCGGCGCGGCGTCGATCACGAGCGCCGTCGACGCGCTCAAGCTGGGAGCGGCCGACTACCTCCAGAAGCCGCTCGATCCGGCGCGCCTCGTGCTGCTCGTGCGCGAGCTCCTCTCGTCGCCGCCGACCGAGTTCGACGACGACGATCCCCTCCATGGGCAGCTCGTGTTCGAGGGGATGATCGGCGGCTCGCCGCGGATGCGGGAGGTCTTCACCCGCATCGATCGCGTCGCCGCGACGATGGCCCCCGTGCTCATCGTCGGCGAGAGCGGCACGGGCAAGGAGCTCGTCGCGCGCGCCATCCACAACCGGAGCCGCCGCCGCGCGGGACCGTTCGTGCCGGTCCACACGGGCGCGATCCCGCGCGAGCTCATCGGCAGCGAGCTCTTCGGCCACGAGAAGGGCTCGTTCACCGGCGCGTTCGCGGCCGCGGAGGGCAAGTTCGAGGCGGCGGCTGGCGGCACCGTCTTCCTCGACGAGGTAGGCACGATGGACGCGGCCGTGCAGGTCAGCCTCCTCCGCGTGCTCGAGACGTACAGGTTCACGCGCGTCGGCGGGCGCAAGGAGATCGAGGCCGACGTCCGCGTCGTCGCCGCCACGAACAAGGACCTGCTCGACCTCGTCGACGACTGCGTCTTCCGCGAGGACCTCTACTACCGGCTCAACGTGTTCACGGTGACGCTGCCCCCGCTGCGCGAGCGCAGGGAGGACGTCCTGCCCATCGCCGAGCGCTTCCTGCTGAAGTTCGCCAAGCGCTACGGCACCCCGGCCCGCCGCCTCTCGGACGCCGCCGTCGAGCGGCTGGCCGAGCACGACTGGCCCGGCAACGTCCGCGAGCTGCGCAACGTCATCGAGCAGACGGCGCTCTTCGCCTCGAACGAGCTGGTGTCGGCCAACGACGTCCAGCTCGGCCAGGGCCGGATCGAGCGGCGCGCGGGCCGGCGTTCCTATGACAGCATCCCGTCGGCGAGGGTGGCGGCGCCGGTCGCCCCTGCCGAGCCGGCCGAGCCGCTCTCCGTGCCGATCGTTCATGCCGCCGACCTGGTGGTCCCCTCCGAGCCCGTGCCGTCGCACGTCGGCGCGCAGCCCGTGCCGTCCTCAATCGGCCCTGCCTCGATGCCGCGGAGGCCGGGGGAGGCGGGCACGCACGAGGCCGAGCCGTCGCGGGACGCCGGCGAAGCGGCGGAGCACCCGCTCGTGCTGCGCCTTCCTGTCGGGACGCGCCTGGCGGATGCGGAGCGCAAGCTCATCCTGCTGACCCTCGAGGCGGTGCGCGGCAACAAACAGCGCGCCGCCCGCGTGCTCGGGATCAGCCGCCGCGGCCTGTACTCGAAGCTGCAGGCGTACGGGGAGCACGTGGGGAGCCACGAGGCCCAGGGGCACAGCGAGAGCGCCGAGCCGCAGGACCCGGTCGACGACGTGCCGGTCGTCACCGACGAGCCCGCCCTGGAAGAGCTCGGCTCCGCGCGCGGCGACGCCTGACGGGCATCCTTGCCGCTCCGCGCCGCGAACGCACGCCGCGCCGCGCCGCGAGCTCACACCGCCACACCGCAGGTTCGCAGTACCGCAGCAATCACGGGTCGCGCGGGCGCGCCGAGTGTGAGCCGCCTCCCAGCGCGGATGGGCCCATGAGCCGCGCCGCGAGGCGGCTGGTCGCACTCCGGGACCCGACCTGCGCGCTGCTGCGCCGCACCCCGACAACGGTCCCGTCGGCGGTCCGTCCCTTTGTGCTTTACGAAGGGACGACGACCTCGGCTATCGTAAAGCGGAGCTGCGAGATCAGACGCGCGACTGGCACGTCAGAGAGCGGGCCACCGGCGCGGTATCAAGGTAAACTCTACGCGACGCCTCGCCGGCACTACACCCCAGCGGGCCAGCCCCCAATGAAGATCACCTGCCAGTCCTGTCAGTCGAAGTACACCGTCTCGGACGAGAAGGTCCAAGGCAGAACCGTCAAGATCAAGTGCCGCAAATGCGGCGCCACGATCCTCGTGAACAGCTCGGGCGTGACGACGAACGGCGGGCTCGCCGATCCGGTGTCCGGCACGAGCGTTCCGAATGACGGGACGACGTACCTGGTCAACGTGGCGGACGGCGATCAGCGCTCGATGGCGCTGGCCGAGATCGTCACGAGCTACCAGTCGGGGGTGATCAACGCCGAGACGTACGTCTGGGCGGACGGCATGGCCGACTGGCAGCCGCTCGGCCAGATCGACTCGATCGTCGCGGCCCTGCACGCAGGCAGCGCTCCTGCCTCTGCGGCCGCGCAGGAGCCGGCGCCGGTGCAGTCGACGTCCGTGCCCAGCGGGGGAGCGGCCCTCGGGCAGACCTCCCCGGGCGTCGAGTCGGTCGCGGCGGCCGCTCCTCGGGCAGCGGCGGTGCGTCGCGATCCAGCGCGCCCGACGCAGGATCTCTTCGGCGGGAGCCCGGGCGTCGAGGCGCACCGGCCCAGCTCCGACGATGTGGCGACGAGCGCACCGCTCTTCAAGAGCGGCGCCGCGCCTGGCCAGCGCGACGAGAACTCGATGCTGTTCTCGCTGAGCGCCCTCACGGCGAAGGCCGCCGCTCCTGCCCCGGCGCGGGCGGCCGTCAGCGCCTCGGAGGACTCCGGCCTCATCGACCTGAAGGCCCTCGCATCGGGAGCCGGCGTCCGAGCGCCGTCGCCCGTCGCGAGCATCGTCGCCAACGATGGCGGCCTGTTCCAGCTCAGCGCGCCGATCGTGACCACGGCGCGAGCGCCGTCGGTCGCGCCGCCGAACGTCGGCGAGGCCCCTTCCAAGAACCGCGCCCCCTTGATCATCGGCGCGGGCATCGCGATCGCGGGCATCGCGATCGCAGGCGTCTTCTTCCTGATGAAGGGCGGCGGCAGCACGCCGGTCCCCGCCGCGGTGGAGACGACGCCGCCCACGGCCGCCGCGCCGGCGACGACGGCGCCCCCCGAGCCGGAGCCGGCGCCCACCGCGTCGGCGACGGCGTCGGCGACCGCGACGGCAGAGCCGGTCGCGAGCGCTGCGCCGAGCGCCACGCCGACGGCAGCAGGGGCGCGCCCGAGCACGAGGCCGTCGACGCGACCGAGCACCGGCGGCAGCACCGCAGGCAAGCAGACGCCTGCTGCCGCCGCCCCGGCGCCGGCCGCTCCGGCCCCCGCGAAGCGCGGCGGCTGCGGGTGCGCGGCCGGCGATCTGATGTGCGCGATGCAGTGCTCCGCAAAGGGCAAGTGAACGCGCGCAGGCCGTCGTCCGATCGGTGAGCGCAGATCCTCGTCGCCGGAGCCGCGCGCGCGGCGGCTGCTCCGGCGCCGGCTCTGCAATGCGCGAACGGCATGAGCCAGACGCGGCAGACACGCACGACGCGCGCCGCGGCTGGACCTTCGAGCGGGCGCCCGCAAGGACGGTGCGGCGCCCGGACCGCCGCGCTAGCATCGTCCGTCATGAGTGAGCCCGACGGGCGGCTGCGCGCGCCGATGCCTCGGTGGATGCCGGGCGCGGCGCGGCGCTCCGCGATGGCGCTGCTCCTCTGCGCGAGCGCGGCAGGGTGCGGTGGACGGGCGGCGATGACGCCATCCGGAGGACAGCCGTCGAGCGATCGCGGCGCCGCTGGGCACGCGTCGCGCCAGGCTCCGGGCGGGCGAGCCTCGCAGGGCGCGCTCGTGACCATGGTCACTCCATCGCGGCTGCTCCCGGACCTCGTCGGAGAGCGCGGCGTGGTGGCCAGCGAGGCGGGGGCCAAGCGGGTGCTCATCGATCGCATGCGCGTCGTCGCGCACGACGACGGATCGCTCGAGCGCGCCGCCGACCTGTTGCCGTCGGGTCAGGTCACCTCGCTCAAGCTGCCGACGCGCCTGGGCGGCGGTTACCTGTTCTACTCCTCGAACCGAGGCAGCGCGCAGCTCTGGCGGGCCCAAGCGTGGCTCGCCCCGCTCGAGCCGCTCGTCCAGCTGCCGTCGGAGGCGAACGAGATCCTCGCGGGGTTCGATCGCCTCTACGCTCGGCTCTCGCACAGCCACCGGCTCCTCGCGATCGACGCGCAGACGGGCGCGGCGATGCCGCTCGGCCCGCTCCCACCGGCGAGCTCGTACGGCCAGATCGCGTTCGCCGACGGCTGGCGCGCCGTGGTCGAGGCCGATCTGCGCGGCTTGCTCGTCACGTTCGACGCAGGGGCCACCTGGCGTGAGGTCGAGATCGACGCGCGGCCGACCTCCGTCGCCGTCGTCGGCGGCGATCCTGCCGTGATGACCGCGAGCGGGCTCTACGCGGTCGATGCGCGCGGCGGCGTGACGTACCGCACGCTGGAGGCCTCCGACGAGGTGCACGAGCCGCCGGCGCGCGCCCAGGGGCCTCTCGGGAGGCGCCCGCTGCGCGCGGCGGTCGAGGACGGGTGGCCCGACTCAAGCACGACCGCGGTGGTGGCTCGCGGCGGCGCCCTGGCGCGCGTCTCGCTGCGCGACGGGGCGGTCATCGACGTCGCGCCCGACGCCTATCCGGAGCGAGAGGCGGCCTGCCATGCGATCCGCGCGGGGGCGTCGTTCGGGTTCGTGTGCGGCGAGCGCGAGGGGCCGACGACCCTGTACGCCTTCCAGCCGCCGCTCGGCATGCGCCGGCTGATGCGCTTCGACGAGCCCCGCTTCGTTGTCGCGAGCGGCAACGGTGCGCTGGTGATCCGCGGCTCCTGCAGCGAGGACAGCGCGGTGCGCGCCGGGCGTGCGTACTGCGTCGTCGCCGCCGACGGGCGCACCCGCGAGATCCACGTCCGCGCGCCCGCGCGAGACGCCGGCATCGAGCGCGTCGTCGCGCTGTCCGACGGCCGCATCGCCGTCCTCTCGCCGCCTCGCCTGGACGCATCGGGGCAGCTCACGCTGCTCGAGGGGAGCGACGTCACGACCGTCCCGCTGATCCTCCCGGGAAAGCCGCGCAGCACCGCGCGCGATCTGCAGCGCGGCATGTGGATCGAAGGGTTCGAAGAGCGTGAGCCCGGCGTCATCGGCGGCTGGGTAGAGGCAGGCGGTCCGATCGTGGGCGTTCGGATCGACGCGAAGAGCGGGAAGGTGACCGCCGGCGCGCCGCGCCAGGACGGCACGGGCGCGCTGTTGTCAGGGCGGTTCGCGTTCTCCCTCGGAGAAGGCGAGCGCGCCGCCGAGTCGACGGACGGCGGGATGACCTGGCGCGCGCTCGATCTGCCGGAGCGGGACGACGACACCGCGGCGTCGAGGACGCGCGCGTGCGGCCCCGTCGGCTGCGTCTTCAGGGGCTGGATCCGGGTCGGCTGGGGCAAGGCGGCGATGCCGGACGATCTCGCCGAGGCGAAGCCGCCGCCGGTGCTTCAGATGCCGCTCCGCGCAGGGAGCCCGATCGCGATGCGCTGCGAGGCCCTCGGCTCCTCGACGCCACCGCTGCCGGACAAGCCTTCCGCCGCGCCGTCTGCGCGCGCCGAGGGAGCGCGCCCGGCCTCGTCGGTCACGCGCTCGGCGTCGACGGAGACACCGACGTCGCCGTGGGCTCCTTTCCGCAACACGCCGCCGCCCAAGCGCGGGGCGGACGAGATCGGCCTCGACAACGGGGCTCCGTACGACATCGTGACGATGCGCGCCTACGCATGGGGCAAGCGAGGCGCAGACTGGGCGCGCGCCGGGCGCTGGCTCCTCCGTTTCGACGATCGCTTCGACCCGGATGGCGGGGTGCGCTCCAGCGGCGTGAGCGCCTCGCCTTGGTCGGATGAGGCGTCGGCCGCCGAGGCGCTCGGGGTGGTGAGCCAGGGGGCGGCGTCCTGGGGCGCGTACCTCGACCCTGGCGGACGGGCCGCGCTGACCCACGTGTGTCGCGGCGCCGGATGCAGCCTGTTCGCAGCCTCTGAAGGGCTGCCGATCCTTCCGTTGCGCGACAGCGCCGGCCGCGCCGGCAATTTCCTCCGGCCGTTTCCGAGCGGCGCCGTGCGGCTCGGCGAGACGTGGTTCTTCGTGACGCCCGGCGGCTCGTATGACGTCGTGGCGCTGTGGCGCGCCGACCTCGGGATCGCGCGGCAGCTGGCGACCTACTATCGGCCTGGCCGCGCCGGCTACGGCGTGGATCCTCCGCGCCTGGTCCGGCGTGCGCTGGGCGGCGGTGTCGGCCTGCTCATCTCGGCGGCTCCCGACCCTGGCGTGCGCGCCGGCTCCTGGCACGTGCTCCCGATCGACCGCGAGACCGGCGCGCTCGGCGAGGCGGTGCCGCTCGGCCGCAAGGACCTCGCGGATACACGGCTCGAGCGTTGTACTCCGGGGCAGGACGGCTGGCTCCTCGACACGAGCCTGGAGGGCTCGCCGAGCTTCGATGTCGTCGGCAGCTCTCCCTCCCTCGACGGCGCCGAGTTCAGGCTTCGCCTCGATCCAGGCAGCGCGTGCGTCGAGGCGATGGCGGTGAGGCTGCAGGGCGCCTTCTCGAAGGCGCCCGAGAAGCAGAGCGACGTCGGCGCCGGCGCGATCCCGCTCGCTGCGACCGAGCGCGCGACGGGTCGGAGGTGGCGGTTGCGCTGCGAGCCGAAGGACGCCGCCAGATGATCCGCTAGTGGGTGATGGCGTCCGGCGAAACCGCGTTCACCCGCCCTTCGACGCCGACCTCCTCGCCTTGCCCGTAGCGGATGGCCCCGAGCCAGTCGGCCGTCCATGCGATCGGCGTGGCGGAGCTGTCGAGCTGCGCAGGGCCTGACGCGTTCACGACGATCTCGCCGATCATCCCTGCCTTCTCCGATGCCTCCGTGCCAGCGCGCCACAGGAGCTTGAGCCCGCCAGCGCACAGCATCGCCATGCAGTCGCTGGAGCAGTCGGAGTAGCCGCCGAGCAGCTCGCCGAGCGCCTGGCACTCTGCCGCAGCGGCGAGCGCTGCAGGGACGGACTCCGCATCCGCCTCCGCTGCGACCCCGAGCCCGGTCACTCCGCCGATGTATCGGGTCGGCGACCACGTCAGCGTCCCCGCGAGCCGGAGCACGTCGCCGGGATCCGCCGTCCACGACATGAAATGTTCCGATGGTACGCCCGCGTTGTCAGCGGTCACGCTGCCGAGCCAGCTCGCCTCGAAGAGCGCGCGTCCCTGCATGTCTCCCGCGCCGCTCAGCTGGCCATCGAGCGCGAGCGGCGTACCCGCGAGCCCGGCATGGGCCCATCCACGACACCTGTTGCGCAGGGGGACTGGGAGGGCGGCGAGGTGCGCCTGTGCCGCCGCGTCCCAGTCACCCTCGATGCGCTGCGCGGCAAACGCGGTCGCCTGGGCCGGCGGCGCCGCGCGCTGCATCGCGTCGAGCAGGGACGCGGCTTCCGCGCCGGCAGGCAAGAACGCGTCGAGCAGCTGCTCGGTCGCTGCTTCGAGCATCGCGGTCAGCCCCTCAGCCGTCACGAGGGTCAGCTTCGTGTCGAGGCGCGTCGCCGCCATATCGATCGGCAGGTCCTTGATCGGGACCCAGACGTCGCGCGCCGACCCGGCCAGCAGCTCTCGTTCGCCCACGCAACCCCACATGATCCGACCGCTGTGCAGAGCGACGGTAAGGCTCGGCCCTACAGGCGCGCCCTTGACGACCACCGGCTCGCCTGGACCGCCGTGCGCCACGAGCGCGCCCACGGGTGCTTCGGGCGCAGCAGCCGCGATCTCCTCGCAGGTGGCCTCCGCGACGACGCTCGCCGTCCAGCCCTTCGCGACCCGCGTTCCGTCGTAGACCGGGATGACGCGGAGCGTGCCGAAGCCCTCTGCGCTCACCGAAACACCGAGCTCGGCGGATGGCCCCTTCTTCGTCGCGGCGCGGAGCCGAAACGTGCTCCCCAGAGTCGACGCGTGGAGCTGAACCGAGGCCCTGCCATTTTCGTCCGCGACGGCCGTCGTGCGGTCGACCCATGCACCCGCAGCTTCGCCGAGGAGGGTGAAGCTCACCTCGTAGGGCGCGGGCGGTTGTCCCGTGACCCAGACCGTGCGCAGCTCCCCTGGCACGAGTTGGAGCGTACCTTCCTCCTCGAACGCCAAGACGGTGGGTTGAGCGGCGTCCCCGGGCGTATCGGGGCCATCCACCGACCCCTCGGCCATACGAAAAGAGCAGGACGCCAGTCCGACGATGGCGATCCAGGGAGCCGAGTACTTCCAAGGCAAGCTCACGCTTGGAGTGTACCTTGCATCTCCCCCGGCGAACAGCGGAGGGCGAAACGTACGACGTCCTTCCGGGTGAGCCATGTCCATCGACCACCGACCCTGCCGAGCAGAGCTTGGGGCGAGCGGGTTCACACAGGGGTGACGTCGCGAGCCGTGCCGCGAGGCGGTGGTGCCAGGGCCACGTGGCGGCAGCGGACGACCGCAGGGCAGCGGACGTCCCGCTGTGCGAGCGGTGGCGCCGCGCCTCGAGGCACGAGGCAGACGGCGCCGGACCGCAGGGACGCGACTACTTCACGTAGATCTGGGCGACGGCGAGGCCGCTGCCGCGGACGGTCATGATGGCCTTCGCGGGGCCGCCGACGGGGAGCGGATTCTTGAAGCAAGTGCCTTTGCCGCCGAGCGTGGCGTTCGGTCCGGTGGTGTTGTCCTGAGAGAGCACCACGGGCGGCAGCATCGGTGCGGGCTGGGCGACGATCTGCAGGTTGAGCTCCTGGACGCCGAGGCCCACGCCGATCACCGAATAACACTTGCCCGGCTGGATATTGAACGGCTGCTCGAGCGTCTGGCCGTCCTGGAACTGCCCGGCAAACGCGCCGCCTTCCGGCTGCATGCCCTGGACCTCGGAGGCCGCCATGGCGGTGAGGATCGGGGTCGCTGCGCTGACCGCGGCAGGCGCGATCGGGGTCGCCTGGCCGGTGCTCGTGCCCGTCGCGGTGGGCGTCTGCGTCGGGGTGGGGGTCGTGGTGGCAGGCGGCGTGTACTGGCCCGGCTGCTGGGTGGGTTGGCCGTACTGGCCCGGCTGGGCGGGCTGACCGTACTGTCCAGGCGGATATTGTCCGGGCGGGTACTGGGTTGACGCCCCGTACTGGTTCTGCATCTGCGACGGGTTGTTCGGCTCCGGGTCGCTGCCGCCGCAGGCGAGGGGCGCGAGGCCGAGCAGGGCCGCTGGGATGAGGACGTGCAAGCGCATACGAGGCTCCTTCAGGGTTGTGCGGGTGAGGCCGCGACAATGGGACGCTCGCCGCACCCGCGGCGGCTCACCGCCGCTGGTCACGGTCGGTGAGACGGCCGAGGTGGGGGCGTGTTCTACAACGACTTGGCAGCGCGAGGCCAGACGCTGCGGTGCAGGCGGCACGAGGCGCGTCCAGCGGGCCGAAAGCGCGGCGTCGCCGGGGCCTGGGTACACAGGTCCTGGAGCACGTTGTCGACCAGCATTCGACGTTCCGGTGTCCGCAGGCGGGCGCGCGCCGTATCGATCGCCCACCGTGTCCCTGCCCGGCCGCGGCCGTCGAGCCCCCTCGGTGGATGCGCTGAGCCCGGTCGGCGCGGCCCACCGACCCTGCGCCCCTCGCGAAGACGCACCTAGCCGTCGCCGCACCCGCCCGAGGATACACTGGTCCCTGCGGCCCTCCATGAGACCCCTGCGGCGCTCCATGAGACCCCTGCGGCGCTCCAGTCCAGTTGACGCGGGCGGAGGGCGACACCAGAAACCCCGTTCACAACCGCGCGCGGGGCGGGGCGGTCACGTGGTCCGCTTGGCGAGCCAAGTGCGGTCCCGTCGCGAGCCCCGCCGGACGCCACGGCGTGCGGCCCGGCGGTCACGCGCCGCTTCTGTGTAGATTGAACAATGGGCGATCCCGCTCGCGGCGGGAGATCAGGAACGAGCCATGAGCGACATCCACCAGGCAATCAAGGATACCGTCGAGAGCAACCGCGTCGTCCTCTTCATGAAGGGCACCAAGACCTTCCCGCAATGCGGGTTCTCGGCGCGGGCCGTCGACATCCTGAAAAAGTGCGGCGTGGACTTCAAGGACGTCAACGTGCTGTCCGACCCCTCGCTGCGCCAGGGGATCAAGGACTACTCGCAGTGGCCGACGATCCCGCAGGTCTATGTGGACGGGAAGTTCGTCGGCGGCTCCGACATCCTGATGGAGATGTTCCAGTCGGGCGATCTGCAGAAGCTCCTGTCGAACCAGAGCTAACGTCCGGATCGCTCGGGGGCGCGAAGCCCTGCTGCGCTCACCGCGCGGCGCAGGACCTCGTCGAACATGTCGCCGGTGAGCCGCCCCGTCTGGGTGTTCTGCTGGCTGACGTGATAGCTGCCGAAGAGCAGCGCCGCCGCGGCGCCGCCGCGCGGATCGGGGATCGACGCCTCCACGCCGTGCGCGAACGGCGGCAGGCGTGGGTGAGCTTCCGCGCGATCCCCCGCGGACGCGCGGCGTGCCCGGGCGAGCGCGCCGACGGCGTCATAGCCGATCTTGCCGAGCGCGAGGTAGACGCGCGCCCGATGCAGCGCCGCGAGCTCTCGGTCGATCCACCCACGACACGCCGCGAGCTCGGCGATCGTGGGCTTGTTGTCCGGGGGGGCGCAATGGCAGGGGGCGGTGATGAACACGCCCCGAAGCGAGAGCCCATCGTCGCGCGAGGTGCTCGTCGGCTGCGAGGCGAGCCCCGCTCGATAGAGCGCCGCGTAGAGAAAGTCGCCCGATCGATCGCCCGTGAACATGCGACCGGTGCGGTTCCCGCCGTGCGCCGCCGGGGCGAGCCCGACGATCACGAGCGGCGCGTCCGGATCGCCGAAGCCCGGCACAGGGCGGCCCCAGTAGGTCTGGTCCCGGTAAGCGCGCCGCTTCTCTCGCGCGACGTCCTCGCGCCACGCGACGAGCCGCGGGCAGCGCCGGCACTCGACGAGCTCCGCCGTGATCTGAGCGAGCGCGCGCGCCGCGCCGCCGCGGCTCACGCGGCGGGCTCGCCGCGCGCGCTCGTCGAGGCGCTGGTCTGCTCGAGGTCTACGCCGCGCTCCGACGCGCGCGCGTCAGCGAGCGGGCGCGGCGGCGCCGCCGCGTGCTCTGCCAGGCCGCCCTGCTCGCCGGCCACCATCCCGGTCACGATGCGGTCGAGCACCGCGTCGAAGCGCAGGCGATTGAAGCGGGCTCCGCTCGCCAGCCAGTCGATGTGCCCGCCCTTGCCCGGAAAATGGCCGACGATGTCCAGGTGGTCGGCCTTGCCGGCCCAGATGAGCTCCCCCCAGACCTGCGAGGCGAGCGGGACCACGCCGTCGTTGGCGTCCGGCGGCGGCAGCTCGCCGAGCACGCGCGCGAGCTTCTGCTCGATCGAGCCGTCATGGGAGCGGCAAGGGTAGTGCTCGTTCAGGCGGGCGGTGATGTTCGACAGCGCGGTGAAGATGGCAGCCGACATGGCCCCCCACGGCGACCGGAGCGCCGATACCCAGTCACGGACGGCGTTGCGTGGCGCGTACGTCGCGACGCTCTGGTACCGCAAGCCTGCGCGGTCCTCGAGGCCGGCGTGGAGCAGATCCATCGCCTCGGGCATGAGCTGGACGATGGCGCCCTGGTCGTCGCGCAAGAGCTTCAGCCAGGCGCGCAGCTCGCGGCTCGACGCGTCGTCGAGCACGCGGATGAAGCTCTCGACCGCGCGATCGATGAGCTCGATCTCGAAGAAGCCGAGCTGCGCCCGGCCGAAGGCGGCGACCAGCGCCGACGCGGCCGCGAGCGGAGGCGCGCCGAGCTTGAGGCCGGCCACCGTCAGCGCGGTGACGGCGTAGAGCAGGCGCTGGCCGCTCACCGTGGCGAAGAAGGCGGCGAGCGGGGTGCCGAAATGAGGCGTGTTGATGGTGGTGACGGACCGCAGCCGGCTCGTCCAGCCGAGCCTGCGATGAGCGTTCCCGGGGAGCCGCGCCGTCGGCGAAGCGACGAGGCGGGCGTCCAGGCCTCCGGTCGAGTGGCCTACGATGTGGATAGGGCCGTCATCGTCTCCGGCGCTCTCGTCGACGAGGCGGGCGAGCTTCGCCGCCCGGCGGAGGATGGAGGCCGTCGGGTGGACCTCGCAGACGTGGATCTCGACGATCCGGCCGCGATCGCGGAACCGCTCCTCGATCGCGCGGATGAAGTGCTCGAAATACTCGAGGGAGGCGAGGGTCGCGAAGCCGAACATGCCCGGCGACAGGTAGACGCGCGTCTTCTGCACGCGCGGGAATGTGACATGCCCGCCGGCCCTCCGCGGCATTTCCATCGCCGCCCGCGCCTGCGGCCACGGCAGCCGGGCGGCGTGAAGAAGCGGCGGCATGCCGGCCGCAAATCCGGCTACCCTGCGAGCGTGGACGACCCCAGCGCGCGGGAGATCGAGGCGGCTGTACAGGAGGCCCTGGGCCTGTTTGGAACATCAGGCTCGGTGAGCGTGCAGGGGCGCCAGATCGCGCTGCGTGGGCGCGGTGCGCCCGTGGCCATTGATCTGGAGCAGCTGGTCGAGCAGTGGCCGCTTCTGCCGCAAGAGCTGCGCACGCGTAAGGCGTCCGACATCGCGCGGCGGCTCGCTCAGGCGCACCGCGCGGTGAGCTCGCTCGCGCCGCCAGCGCCGGCCGCCCGGGTCCGGCCAGCGCGGCACCTCGTGATCCCCGTCGGCGTGATCGCGCTCGTGGTGGTCGGCGCGCTCTTCGCGTCGCGCATGTTCCGATCGCGCGAGGCCCCGGCCGCCTCGCCCACAGAGCCGGAGACGACCGCCGGCGAGGATGCGGCGCGGAACGCGCGCACGTGCGAGGCCGCGCGCAAGCGGATCTACGCCGGCGCTTCCATGGGGCCCTTCGAGCTCGCGGGCTGGGCCGCCGAGCTCTGGCTGGCGATGCCGCGCGGCGCCGCCGCAGCGGAGGTCGCCGCCGGCGCCGGGGAACCTCCAGCCCTGACCGCCGAGTCCGTGGGGCTGGGCGCGCTCATCGCGCAAGGCAAGCTGACGGCGGGCGCCGACGCCGATCTCGCCGCGATCACCGACGGGGTCGTGGAGATCGTCCCCGGGTTCGACGCGGAAGAGGCGAAGCGCTCGCCGTCGTGGCGCGCGATCACCGCGCGCTTCTCCGGCGGATACGCGCGGGCATACTTCGATCCCGCGCACCGGGCGCGCTTCGTCGCGCTCGGCGATCGCATGGCCGACGCGTCCGCCGCGGCGCTGGGCGCCCTGTACGCGCGCTGCGCGCACCTGCCCTACCACGACGCAGGCGCCTGGTTCCGCGGCTCGGATCCGGCCGCGGCGGCGACGGCGCTCGTCTATGCGTCCGGCCTCTTCGCCGAGATGTCGGCGGTCGATCGAGGGGCGCTCGCTGCGCTGCCAGGGGTGGGGCCGATCGACGCCTTGCGCGGCGCCGGCGCCTCGCTCGACGCGGCGAGCCTTGGCAAGCTGGTGGGGGCGCACGGCGGGGGCATCACGAAGGGCGGCACGGGCGCGGTCGTCATCACGTTCCCCGTCGGCGGGCCGACCCGGGCGACGACCGCGAGCCGCACCGTCGCGCGCAAGCTGCAGGTCGGCGTGGGCCAGGAGTGAACGCTCACTCGCCCGCGGCGAAGTGAACGATCGAGAAGACCGGCGCCGCGTCGCCGGCGCGCTCCGCGAGGAGCGCCCGACCGCCGAGGAAATCGAGCTCGACGACGAAGGCGAAGCCGGCGACCTCGCCGCCCTGCTTGCGCGCGAGCTCCGCCGCGGCCGAGGCCGTGCCGCCGGTAGCGAGCAGGTCGTCCACGATGAGGACCCTGGCCCCCGGCCTGATCGAGCCCTTGTGCATCTCGAGCTCTGCCGTGCCGTACTCGAGCGCGTACGCCACGCGATCGGTCGCGGCCGGGAGCTTGCCGGGCTTGCGCACGGGCACGAAGCCGGCGTTGAGCCGGGCCGACAGCGCGCCGCCGAAGATGAAGCCCCGCGACTCGACGCCGACCACGACGTCGACGTGCTCGCCGACGAAGCGCTGGGCCAGGAGATCCAGCGTGATGTGGAGCGCCCGCGGATCCGCGAGGAGCGGCGTGATGTCCTTGAAGAGGATCCCGGGCTTCGGAAAATCCGGGACGTTCCGGAGGTGCGCCTTGAGGTAACGGAGCGCGTGCTCGGAGGGCAGGGCGTCGTGATTGAACATGACGCGAGCCTAGGCGAGCGCATTCGAGCCGGAAAGCGCTCCACGCGTCGCGATGCGAGCTACGTCAGGCGACGTGGCCGTCGTTGAGCTCCGCGGCGAGGAGGCCTGCGATGCCCTCGTGCTGCGCGGCGAAGAGGTCGAGCGTCAGCGGCGTGACGCTGACGGCCCCTTCGTCGTAGGCCTCGGTGTCCGAGCCGGGGACGAGGTCGTGGCGTACGCCCGCGCCGCCGATCCAGAGGTACTCGTGCCCGCGCGGATCCCGGCGAAAGATCACCTCTTCTGTGTACAAGCGCGCGCCGATGCGAGTGGCTCGCACGGGCCAGCTGCTGCCCGCAGGGATGTTGACATTGAGCAGCGGCGCTGGCCGGCGCCCCTCCTGCCCGGCGGCGCGGTGGAGGGCGAGGGCGAGCTTGACGCCGAGCGCCGCGGCGGCCGGGAGCGACGCGCCTGCATCGGCGGAGAGCGCGATCGACGGGACGCCGCGGAGCGCTCCTTCTCGCGCGGCGGCCACGGTGCCCGAGTAGAAGATGTCGGCGCCCAAGTTGAGCCCGTGGTTCATGCCCGACACGACCAGATCGGGGCGCCGCGGCAGCACGCGCGCGCCGGCGTGAAGGGCGACGTAGATGCAGTCGGCGGGCGTCCCGTCGACCGCGAACACGCCAGGCGCAGCCTCCAGGAGCCGGAGGACGCGGTGCAGGCTCAGGGAGTGGCTCGTCGCGCTCTGGTTGACCGCGGGGGCGCACACCACCACGTCGGCGTGCTGGGCGAGCTCGTCCCGCACCGCGATCAGGCCCGGGGCCGAGTAGCCGTCATCGTTGGAGAGGAGGATCAGAGGGCGCATGCGTTCGCTCGATGGGTCTCTGGATCAGCGGCCGAGCAAGCGCCTCGCGAGCGCGGCGACGAGCTCGACGAGGGCGCTGATGCGGCCGAACCATGCGGCTCCACCTCGCGCCCGCGCCATCGCGAAGGCGACGGTCCGGAGCGCGGGCGTATAAGGGTACCACCACAGCTCGCTCTTCGCCCTGCTGCGGTCCTCGAGCAAGAAGCGCGGCCGCGTCAGCTCCGCGAGCGCGTGTGGGCTGCTCGTGACGCCGTAGCCGCTGTCTCCCGCCCCCGTCCACGGCGCAGCGGGGAGCGCGCCCGTGAAGCCGTGGTTGTTGATCGTCACCACGCCGGAGCGCAGCCGTCGCGCGAGCGCGTGGGCCCGCTCGTAGCCGCGGGTCCAGAGGCTGGTCGTGAGCGCGAAGCGGGATGCGTTGGTGCGCGCGATCGCCTCCTCGGCGTCCTTCACCACGATGACGGGAAGAACGGGGCCGAAGGTCTCCTCCCGGAGCAGCGGCGTGTCCTCGCGCTCCACCTTGAGGACCGTCGGCGGGAAGGCGAGCGAGCCCTCTTCCGGCGCGCCGCCTGCGAGGATCTCCGCCCCGCCCTCGACGGCCGCCTCCAGCTGATGCCGCACGAGCTCCGCCTGCCTCGCCGTCGTCATCACGCCGACGTCGACGCCGGCCCGGAGCTGCCCCGTGAGCTCGACGACGCGCGCGATGAAGCGGTCCGCGATCGCCTGCTCCACGTAGACGCGCTCGATGGAGGCGCAGTTCTGTCCGGCGTTCGTGAAGGCGCCCCAGAGGACGCCGCGCGCGGCGCGCTCCAGATCGCAGTCGCCGAGCACGATGGCGCTGTCCTTCCCGCCGAGCTCCAGCGACGTCGGGATGAGGCGCTCGGCGCACGCGACGGCGATCTTCTTGCCAGTGGCGACGCTGCCGGTGAAGACGACGAGATCGACGCCGGCTCCGACGAGCGCGGCGCCGAGGTCGCTGCCGCCCTGCGCGACGGCGAGGACGCCGTCCGGGAGCAGCCCGTCGAACAGCGAGGTGACGAGCGCGCCGGAGCGCGGCGTGACCTCGCTCGGCTTGAAGACCACGGCGTTGCCCGCGAGCAGCGCCGGCACGATCGTGCGCAGCGGGATCGCGACAGGGTAGTTCCAGGGCGTGATGAGCGCGACGACGCCGCGAGGATCCCTCTGGATGCGCCCGACCTTGCCGGGGTAGGCGAGCGGGTCGAGCGCGACGGGGGAGTCGTCGAGGAGCTCCTCGATGGAGCGGGTCCAGTAGTCGATGAGATCCGCGTTCGGGAGCACTTCAGCGAGCGCGGCCTCCTCGATCGGCTTGCCGCACTCGCGGTGCACGAGCGTCGCGATCTCCTCGGCCCGCGCGAGCAGGCGCTTCTTGACGCGCGCGACGAGCTCGGCGCGCTCCCTGATCGGGACCTCGGCCCAGGCGACCTGCGCCGCCCGCGCTCTGGCGACGATCGTCGCGAGGGCGCCGAGCTCTGTCTCCGCCACGTCGTCGAGCGGCGCTCCCCCTGCCGGGCTGCGCAGAGGGAAGGGACCGGAGCTCGCCACCCTGACGGACGCTGACGACGATGCGTCGCCAGCTGCGGCGCCGGCGTCGTGGGGAAGGGGAGTCGTCTCGGAATTCATGGGGCGCGGAGCCTAGCACCGCGCCCCTGTCCCTCTGCATGGGGCATGCGGTGACCCCAAGGGAGCAGGCCCCGACCGGACGGGCCGGGGGCGCGGGTTTCTACGGAGCGGGATCAGGCGTCGGTGCAGTCTCCTCGGCGGGAGCGGGCGCAGCGCCCTCACCGTCCGGGGTGGCGGTGCCGGCGGCGCTGCCTTTCCGCTTCGTGGGCCGGTCGGGCGCCGGGCTCGCCGCGGAGGGCGTGATCGACACGACCGTCTGCTTGCGGCAACCGACGATGACCGCCTGACCGGCGGAGAGCCATGCGGGGGTCGACGTCTTCTCCGTCGTCAGCTTACCGAGCCGCACGTAACGCGTCCCGCAAGGCACATCGAGCGTCTCTCCGGTGCTTCCGGCGAGCGAGCCGTTCACATACACCGACGCTCGCTCTGGCGAGTTGACCGTCAGGTGGCCCCGGTTTGACGGCAGATCCTCGGCTTTGCCTGCGGCCGGCGCAGCGCTCGCTTCGGGCGCGGCGCTCGCTTCGGGGGCAGCGCTCGCCTCGGGCGCAGCGCTCGCCGCCGGCGTCGCGGTCTCGACCGCGGACGGTGCAGCGGGCGCCGTCTCGGTGGGCGCAGCGGTCGGCGTCGGCGCGGTGGTCGGCGGCTGCTCGGTTGCGCTCTGGGTCGCTCCGGGAGACGTGGTGTCGGGGGCGACGTTGGGGAGGGGAGCGGGCTCGGAGCCGAACACGCCGAGCTTGTACGCGACCGCTGCGCCGCCCACGAGGAGCGCCACGGCTGCGATCACGAGGCCCACGGGAGAGCGCGGGCGCGGCGGCGGGCGCACGGTGATGCCGGCGTCCGCGGTCGGCCGCGTCGTGACGTGGTCGGAAGGCTTCACGTCCTTGTCGGCCGGGAGGGGCGGATCCTTGGTGATGACCTTCGGGAGAAGGTCACGGTCGGCCGCCTTCGGCCTGGACCTGCGATCCGCTTCGTCGCTGGCGTCTCTGGACAGCGTTCCGGGCGACGCAGCGCCGGTCTCTTCCGCGACCGAGCGCGCGATGGCCTGAGCTTCGGACCGCGCGGAGCGGACCGCCGTTTCCTCGTCTTCGAGGCCCTCGGGGCGGGAACGAATGACGGTGGGCTCGTCCTCGAGCATGCCGCGGATCACGGTCGGTTCATCGTCGACCATCTCGCGGCTGAACTCTTGCTCGCTGGCAGGCTCCCCCATCGCGCGCCGGGTGGCGACGGCGATCTGATCGGGCGCCTTCGGGGTGACCGGCTCCCCGGAGGACGACGGCGCGCGGGCGGTGACCGCCTCGAGCGTCGGGGCGTCGTCCGCGGCGCGCGACGCGGTCGTGGCGTGCGCCTCCGCGCGGTCGGGCAGGGATCTGCGCTCCGCGCGCGCCTCGGCATCCGGCGTCGGCCTTCGCTCGGCCGGGAGCTTCAGCGCTGCTGCGGGCCTCTGGCCGGGTTCCGGCTCGTCGGGGAGGAGCCCCGCGAACGAGAGCTCGCTGTCGCTCTCCGCCACCTTGGGCCGCGCGGCGACGTCCTCGTGAGGGAAGAACGGCTTCGTCTCTGCGCGCGGGCTGGAGCCCCGGGCCGGGGGCACCGCTGCAGCGGGCGCATCCTTGGCCTGGGCACCTGACCTGGCAGCGGGCGCCGTGACCTTGGCCGCTGTTCTGGCTGCCTCTCTCGGCTTCAGCTCGGCGGCCTCCGCGGGCGGGCGGTAGGTCTCCTGAGCGCCGGCGGGGGGACCCGCGTCAGCTCGCGGGAGATCGAGCGATGCGGCGGGCCTCGCGACCGGCTTCCCGGGTGAGCTGGGAGGCGGCGCAGGGTTGCGCGCCGGCGTCGCCGCGGCCGGCTTGACGGCCCCCGCCTTGACCCCGCTCGCCGCGGGCGTGGCCCCTGCGGGCGCCTTTACCGGCGGCTGTGGCGGCGTCTTCGCCGGAGATTGCTGCGGCGCCTTCGCGGCAGCTGCGGGCTGCTTCGCGGCGCTGGCCGCCGCGGTCTGCGGCGCCTGCGCGGCGATCTGGCGCGCATCGGCCGCCGGGCTAAAGGCGTCGATGCCACCGACGTCGTCGAGGACGGGCTCGAGGGAGCGCGGCGCAGACGGTCCGCTCGCTGCGACCGCGCTGGCCGCCGCCGCCGTCCGTGCTTCGTTCGCCGGCGACGTTTCCGTCGAGCTGAACCTGGGGTCGGGCGAGGCCGCGCCCGCCGTGTCGTTGGCGATGGCGCCGGGCGCCTCGCCGCGATGCGGGACGAGCTCGGCGGAGGCCGCGAGCTGCGCCCGAGTACGAGGCGCAGCGGCGTTCCGCTGCACCCGGTGGAGGAGCCCTTCGAGGGTGGCGACTTTTTCGGCGACGTTCACGCCGCGCCAGCATATCGCGGCTCGGCGCTCGTTACATCATTCGCGGTGATGCGGCGCGATCAGGCGGGCTCACCAGCCGAAAATCCCGCCGGAAGAGGGTCAGAGGGTCTCGAGGTAGGCGACCAGATCGTCGAGCTGGGCGTCCGAGAGGTGGGACGTCTTGCCGTGCCGGTCGCCGCCGCCGCAGGCGGGGTTGGTGAACCGGTCCTTCAGCGTCGGCGCGCACCCGTCGTGCATGAACGGCGCGCGCGCGCCGATGCGGACCAGCGACGGCACCTGGAAGGGCTTTCCCGTGCCGACGTCGAACGACTCGTTGCTCGTGAGCTGAGCGCCCGCGTGGCAGCTCGCGCAGTCGACGGCCTTGTCGTGGAAGAGCGCGTCGCCGCGCGCGACGGCCTCCGCGTCGGGCGCCGACGACACCGGCGGAGCGGGCAGGCTGTCGATCCACCGCGCGAAGACCTTCACCCGGCGCGGTCCCTGGTGCATGCCGCCCATGCGGCGCTCGAAGACCTCGTCCATGATGGCTTCGATACCGGACATATCGCCATCCCAGTGGAACGGCGCGGTGTTGAGGATGCCGCCGCTGACGAACTGGGTGCGCCGCGGGCCGATGGGGTTGAAGACCCAGGTATGGCTGTCCTCGCCTCCCTCGGGATGGCACGACGCGCAGGCCATCGGTCCGGACGCGTTCCGGTGGAACATCTCGTGGCCGGTATCCTTCCGGCTCTCCCCGGGGAGCGTGATGACCTGGGTGACGCGGTTGCCGGTGGCGTTGATTTCCCCGAGGATCTGGAGGCCCGCCGGTTCACGGGTCTGGACCACCACGGAGCTGCCAGCGAACGCGACGGCCGTGGGCTCGCCTTCCACGGCGACGCGCTGCTCCGCCTCGATGCAGGTCCCTTCGGGGGCACCCTTCGCCACGTTCAAGTTCGCGCTGCTGGTCACGAGGATCTCGCTCCTGCCGGCCGCGACGACCGCATACGAGAGGCCGTCATCGGACACCGCGACATCGACCGGCAGGGTGGCGGAGGGGAGGGCAGCGGCCAGGTTCGGCTGGCCGTCGGAGTCGGGCGTCCCGACCTCCGAGACCGTGCTGTGGACGACGCTCCCATCGCATCCGCCGGAGCTGTAGCCCCCCTCCACGATCTCGACCGGCGCGATCAAGGCGCGCTGGTGGACCATCGCGACACCGCCTGTCGGCAGCTTGATCGTCCGCCAGGCGACGGTCGGCGCGAACTCCTGCCCGAACAGGTTGAACTTCGGTAGCTTCTTTTGCTCCATGACGGCGCCGTCCGCTCCGATGGTGAGCAGCTCGGCAGACCGGAACTTGCTGACCAGGAGGCGATCCCCGTCCACGACCACGTCGCGCAGATCGCGATCGAGCTTCAGGCGGCGTGTCGCCGCGCCGGGACCGGCCGGGAGCGTGACGAGCTCGCCGCCGACGCAGGCGACGTGGAGCTCGTCGGTCTGCGCATCGTAGGCGATCCCCCGCGGGGCCGGGCACACGTCGCGCCTGTCGACGATCGTCCCGCTGTCCGCGTCGACGGTCACGATCGCGCCGCCGCGGCGGAGCGCGACGTGGAAGCGACCCGCGTCGTCCTCGACGACCCTGCCCGGCTCGTCGCCCTTCTGCAGGGCGATCTCCGCGGTCAGCTTCTGCGCCTGGAGATCGACGATCCACACCCGGTCGCGATCCGGATCCGCGGCCACCGCCCGGAGGGCGCTCTTGCTCACGGCGAGCGTTCCGCCGCTGATGGCGGGCGGCGGCTCCGCCGCGACCGCGACGCTCCCGGGATCACCGATGTCGGGGGTGTCGTCCTCACCGAGCTCCCACGGAGCGCAGGCGGCAAAGGATGATCCGATCACAAGGATGGCGAGGAACGGGGAGAAGCTGCGGCGCGACGCAAGCAGTCTATGCATGAGGGCCTCCGGTCCGCCGCCAAGCAAGATGGCGGCCACTTCATTCGATGTTCTTCCATCCGATTGCGCGCGGCAATACGTGTTGCCGCGGAGAGAGCGACGTATTCCTGCCGTCCATAACGCGCGTGAACGGGGTTGGATGGCGCGTCTGGCGAGGGTCCCGTGCTGCGCATCGGCGATGACGTCCCTGCTGTCGTGGCCCATTGCGGCACGGCATGACGAGCGCGCCAGACCATCGTGTCCGGCGCGGCCCAGGACGGTGCGCGGCGCGGTCACGGCATCACGCGGGCCCGGGGCGCAAGCACGCCGTGCGCCGAGAGCGCGGGCTGCCCGGTCACCTTCGCCAGACGGCGAGGCGAGCGATCGCCGAGACGCGATGCGTGGGATCGCCTGTGACTTGACGGGTGCTCTCGCCGCCCATAAGTGACCCACCGGTCATGAAAAGCACCGCACCCTCGTCTCGACGCAGCATCTCGCTGGCTTCGACGCTCGCCGGGCTGCTCGCCCTCGGGCTCATCGCCTCACCGGCTGCGGGGCAGCCGGCCGCTCCCCGACCGGCGGCACCGCAGCCGGTCACCCCGCCGCCCGCCCCGGCGCCTCCTCCCGCGGGCCAACCGCAGCCTGCCGTCGCTGCGGCCCAGCCGGCGGCGCCGAAGGCCGATCCGCTCGCCACGGCCCTCGCGCCGCAGCCGGGAGGGCTGACGCCGGACGATGTCGCGAAGGCTGCGCTGCAGACGCGCGCGTCGCTCCGCGCCAAGCAGGCCGATCTCCGCGCGGCGTCGGCGAAGGTCGACCAGGCCATGGTCAATTTCTTTCCCCGGCTGACTGCGACGGCGACCTACACGCGCCTCTCCGAGGTCGAGAGCGCGGGGCTCGGAGGCGGTGGCATCGTCGGCGCGAGCAGCGAAGGGTTGATCAAGGTCGGTCCATGTCCGCCCGACGTGCAAGGCCAGTGCGTCGTCGACAGCGCGGGGCGGCCGGTGGGGGCCGCCTCCCTGTCCTTTCCGGCGCCTCTCAACAGCATTTCGCTCACGGCGAATCTTGCCGTCCCCATCTCGGACTACGTGTTCCGCATCTCGCAGGGATACGCCGCCGCGTCCCACGCGGAGAGCGCGAAGAAGCTCGAGCTCCAGGCGGAGACGCTGCAGGCCGCGGCCGACGCGAAGGTCACCTTCTTCAACTGGGTCCGCGTGAAGGGGCAGGTCGTCGTGGCAGGTGAGGCGGTGTCTCAGGCGAGGGCGCACGTCGAGGACGCGCGCCGCACCTTCGAGGTGGGCCTGCTCTCGCGCGCCGACGTGCTCCGGCTCGAGGCCCAGGTGGCCGGCGCGGAGCAGGTGCTCAACGAGGCTCAAGCCGCGCTCCTGGTCGCGGATGACCAGATCCGGATCGCGCTCGGCGCCGGGCAGGAAAGGCCGCTCACGCTGGGGATCGACGTGATGGGCAGCGCGCCTGCGAAGCCGCCCGCCGAGGCGCTCCCGGCGCTGGTGCAGGAGGCGCTTCAGAGGCGCCTCGAGATCCGCGCGCTCGACGAGACGCAGTACTCGCTCGAGAAGGCCGAGGCGGTCGCGAGGGCCGGCTACTTCCCGCGCGTGGACGGGTTCGCCGATCTCACCTACGCGAACCCCAACCAGCGCATCTTCCCGACGCAGGACAAGTTCGCCATGACATGGTCCGCCGGCGTCCGCGCCACGTGGGTCGTCAACGACATCTTCACCACCGCGGGCGCCTCCGCCGAGGCGAACGCCCGCACCACGCAGATCGCGGAGCAGAAGGCCGCGCTGCGCGACGCCCTCCGCCTCGAGGTGGCCTCGGCGTATGCGGAGCTGAGCAAGGCTTCGAGCAGCATCGAGTCTTCAGAGCGCCAGCTCGCGGCGGCCGCGGAGTCGATGCGCGTCAGGTCCGAGTTGTTCCGGGCAGGACGGGCCACGAGCGTCGACGTGGTCGACGCCGAGGGCGAGGTGACGCGCGCGCGGCTCCAGCAGCTCAACGCGCGCGTCGGCGCGCTCGTCGCCAAGACCCGGCTGGACCACGTCGTCGGGCGCGACGCGAAGGACCTGAAATGACCCGGCCGCGCGCGTCTTCTTCGCTTGCACGGCCCACCTGGCCGGAGTAGGGAAGGCGTGCGCCGCTGCAGCGCGGGTTCCTGCGGCGCGTTTGTCGATACCGCGGCAACCACCCGCATCATCCCTCACCGGCCGAGGTAGCGCGTCCACGGTGCGCGCCCGGTCCGCCCGTCATGACGGAGCTTGCGCTCACCCTCAGCGGCGGCCTGCTCGGGCTCGCCTTTGCGGCTTACCTCGCTCGCTGGGTCGTCGCACGCCCCGCGGTCGAGCCCGAGATGCTGCGCGTTGCCGCGATCATCCAGGGGGTCGCGGAGGCGTACTTTCGCCGCCAGAGCAGCGTGATCGGCGCGGTCTCGGCGATGCTCGGCGGCGCCATCTTCCTCGCTTACGGCCTCCTCCGGCGCGCCGGGGAGAACAACCCGGTGCCAGCGCTGGAGCTCGGTGTCTGGCTGACGCTCTCGTTCGCGGTCGGGGCCGCCAGCGCGGTCGCGACCGGCCGCGTCGCCACCTGGATCGCGCCCCGCACCAGCGTGCGCGCCGCGAGCGGCGCCCGCCGCTCGCTCGATCTCGCGCTGCAGATCGCCCTCCGCGGCGGCGCCGTTTCGGGGCTCTTCGTCGCGAGCATGAGCCTGCTCGGCCTCGGCGGCCTGTTCGCCGCGGTCCTCGCGTTCCGTGGCGGCTTCGGCGCCGAGCCGGCCGAGGCGCTCGCGCTCGCCCCGACCATCCCCTGGGTCATCGCCGGTTACCCGCTCGGCGCCTCCTTCGCCGCCCTGATGGCGCAGCTCGGCGGCGGCACCTTCTCCAAGGCGGCCGACCTCGGCGCGGACCTCGCCGGCGCGGAGGTCGGGCTCGACGAGGACGACCTCCAGAACCCGGCCACGATCGTCGACCTGGCGGGCGATACGGTCGGCGACTGCGCCGGGCGCGCGGCCGGCGTCTTCGCCTCGACCGTCGCCGAGAACGCGGGCGCCATGGTGGTCGGCGCGATGCTCTTCCGCAACAACGCCGGGCTCCCGAGCGCCCTCGCCGTCGTGCTCTTCCCGCTCGTCAGCCGCGCGTTCGGCCTCATCGCGACGCTCTTCGGCGTCATGGTGGTCAAGACCGACGACCGGGAGGACGCCTTCAACGCCCTCGTGCGGGGTCTCTACGTCACGGCCACCCTCCACGCCGTCGGCATCGCCGGGGCCGCCAAGTGGCTGCTCGACGCCCACTGGGTCGTCTTCTTCGCGTGCGGCGTGATCGGCATCGTCGCCGGCATCGGCGTGCTGCACGTCACGCAGTACTACACCGAGCAGCGGCACCGCCCGGTGCGCGAGCTCGCCGAGGCGGCGCGCAGCGGCTCCGCGATGGCGGTGCTGCGCGGGCTCGCCATCGGCCTCGAGAGCTCGGTGCTCCCGCTCCTGGTCGTCGTCGGCGCCACCTTCGGCTCCTACCTGCTCGGCGCCCGCTCCGGGCTCGCCGGGGGTGGCCTGTTCGGCACCGCGGTCGCGACGATGGGGATGCTGGGCACCTCGGGCTACGTCCTCGCCATGGATGCGTTCGGCCCCATCGTGGACAACGCGGGCGGCATCGTCGCCGTGACCGTCGCCCGCGAGCGGCCGGACGTGCGTGGCCGCACCCTCGTGCTCGATGCCGTCGGGAACACGACCAAGGCGCTCACGAAGGCGTACACGGCCGGGGTGGCCGCGCTCGCCTCGCTGCTGCTCGTCGCGGGCTACCTCGATGAGTCCCGGCGCCGCGCTCTGGCGTCGAGCGCGCCGATCCGCGGCGAGACGACCGCGATGGTCCTGCGCCTCGACCGGCCCGAGGTCTATCTCGGCGCCCTGGTCGGGATCCTCCTTGTCTTCTGGCTGGCCGGCCGCTGCATTCGCAACGTCCTCCAGGCTGGCCGACGTGTCCTCGACGAAGTGAGGCGCCAGGCCCGGGCCCGTCCGCCGGGTTTCGTCGGCGACCACGAGCCCTGCGTCGAGATGGTCTCTCGGGCAGCGCTGCGCCACATGATCGCGCCGGCCCTCGTCTCCGTGGCGGTGCCCGTCGTCGTGGGACTTGCCTTGCGCTTTGCAAGGACGGAAGATAATCCTCTGGTCGCGGCCGATTCAGTCGCGGCCCTGATCATGGCCGGGACGGTCGCAGGCGTCCTCGGGTCGCTCTTCTTGGGGAATACCGGGGCGATCTGGGACAATGCGAGGCAGTACATCGCGACCGGCGCGCACGGTGGGCGCTACCTTGTCGACGAGACGGGGGCGCGGGCGGACAACCCCACCTATGGTGCCGCCGTCGTTGGCGACACGATCGGCGATCCGCTCAAGGACGTGGCCGGTCCCGCGATCCACGTGCTCATCAAGATGCTCCCCGCCGTGACCATCGTGTTCTTGCCGTTCTTCATCTGATGACGGTTCTTCACCCAGCGGGATTTGCCAAGAGATCCCGTTCACCCGACCCATCCCGGCGAATAGCCGCCGCACCCGTATCCCGAGCCCACGACGTGCCGCCTCCGATCTCCGACGCACTCTCTACCCTCAGCGATCGTGGCCTGCGAAGGCTGCTTGGCGCCCGCACCTTCCTCCGCGGGCTGGAGTACTTCCGCCGCCGCGTCGTCGAGGACATCTCCATCAACGAGACGATGGCGAGCGGCACCGTCCGCGCCGCCGACTCCGAGCCGTATCCGGTCAAGGTCGAGCTCTCGCCCGATGGCATCCAGTCGCAGTGTTCCTGTCCTGCGTTCCAGAAGGCTGGGCAGCACTGCAAGCACGTCGCGGCGCTGCTCATCAGCATCCGCGACCAGGCGCGCGGCGCGCAGCCGCGGCGCGAGCCGCCGATCCCGGCGCTCGTCCCGCAGACCGCCCACGCCGGCGGCGACGCCCTGAAGCGCGTGCGCCGGCGCGACCGCCGCGGCCGCCTGGCGATCACGCCGGCGGCGCCCGTCCCGACCGTCGTCGGCACCCACGGGCCGCCGGGCTCACCCGTCGCCCTCGCGGCGCCGGTCCTGGACGCGACGGCCAAGCAGACCGGGATCGGCGCCTGGCTTCCGCCCGAGGGCGTCACCGGGGCACGGCGCGTGGAGTTCCGCCTCCACGTGCGGCAGGGGGCGCTGACGGTCACCGTCCTCGACGCCGAGGCGCGCGTCCCGGTGCTGCCCTCCGCGGCGCTCGCCTGGCAGGCGCTCTATCCGACGCCGGATCGCGACGCCCTCCGGCTGCTCGCCCGGTTCGAGAGCGGTAACCCGCGCCACCCGGCCGTCGACATCCGCGGCGAGGACGTGGCCGAGCTGCTCCCGCTGCTCGAGGGCCAGCGCGTGCTGCTCGAGCCGGCGCTGATGCAGCTCCGCTTCGGCGACGACAGCCTGCGGCCGCGCTTCGATCTCGAGACCGTCGGCGGCGACACCATCATCGTCAAGACGAGCTTCGAGCGGGGGAACGACAAGCGCCGCTTCTCGCTGCTCCAGGGCGGGTGGTTCGAGGGCTGGCCGGGCTGGCACATCGACACGCAGGAGGGGCTCGCGCGCCGCATCGACAAGCGCGTCTCCCCCGCGGCGATGCGCCGCCTGCTCCGCTCGCCGACCATCGGCGAGCCGATGAGCGAGCTGGCCCGCATCATCATGCAGGGGCTGCCCAAGATCGCGCTCGAGGTCGGCGCGGAGCTGCCCGACCTGAACCAGATCGCCGAGGTCGTCGATCTCGTGCCCACGTTCCGCATGCGCGCGGGCGGCTCGCTCATCGAGGCGCGCGTCACGCTGACCGCCGCCTACGGCGACGCCGAGGTCGCCGTGCGCGCCGACGGCATGTCGCCCCCGGTGCTCATTCAGCCGCCCGAGGAGGGGATGAAGCGCGCCCGCTGCATCCGCGTGGA